>JAZUGI010000064.1:0-5977 GCA_045641125.1 Akkermansia sp. | reverse complement strand
CACGTGTCAACGTGGGGGTAACCAACGGCGGCACGTTTCGGCACGGGAACCCCGCCTCGTCACGCCATTGGCGGGACGTATGGCGGGGCGGCTCCGCTATCCCGTTGCTCATCTCTAAACCTCCAAGATGCGCCTTGCGTTTTATTCACCCCACCACACGAATTCATAGTTTTTCCAAAATCATTAGCCCGCATCCGCTGATGCAGCACCGCTAGCTCATTTTGCGTTTTACTTTTGGCGGGGCGCAGCCTATAATCTGCGCGCTATGTTACAAGCCGGAATCGTAGGACTCCCCAACGTGGGCAAATCCACCCTGTTCAATGCCGTGACGCGCTCCCGCAAGGCGGAAGCCGCCAACTATCCCTTCTGCACCATCGACCCGAACGTGGGCATGGTGGAGGTGCCGGACGCCCGCCTGGGCGTGCTGGCGGAAATGAGCAAGAGCGAGCGTATCGTCCCCGCCGCCATTGAATTCGTGGACATTGCCGGTCTGGTGAAAGGCGCGGCGGAAGGCGCCGGACTCGGCAACAAATTCCTTTCCAACATCCGCGAGACCGATGCCATCGTGCAGGTGGTGCGCTGCTTTGAAAACGACGACATCATCCACGAGCTGGGCAGCGTGGACCCCGTGCGCGACATTGAAATCATCAACGACGAACTGATACTGGCGGACCTGGCGGCCATGGAGAAACGCAAGGAGAGCCGCATCAAGAAAGCCCGCGGCGGCGACAAGGAGGCCAAGGCCGAGGTGGAGCTCATCGACAAGCTCCTGCCGCACCTGGACGCCGGGAAGCCCGCCATCACGCTGGAGCTCAGCGACGACGAGCGCAAGCTGCTGCACAGCTTCTTCCTGCTCTCAGACAAAAAGAGCATCTTTGCCTGCAACGTGAGCGAGGAGGAACTGGCCGACGCCGTGAACAACCCGGATGCCCACCCCTATGTATCCGCCGTGCGCAAGTACGTGGCGGAGCGCCACAATGCAGAGGCCATCGTCATTTCCGCCCGCATGGAGGAGGAGCTCTCCGAGCTGGACGCCGCCGACGCCAAGGACTACCTGGAGGCCCTGGGCGTGAGCGATTCCGGCGTGAGCGAGCTCATCAAGGCCGTGTACCACCTGCTGGGCCTGCGCACCTACCTGACCACCGGGGTGAAGGAAACCAAGGCGTGGACCATCCCCGCCGGGGCCAAGGCCCCGCAGGCCGCCGGTGTCATCCACACGGATTTCGAGCGCGGGTTCATTGCCGCCCAGGTGGTGGCATACGAGGATCTGGTGGCTTGCGGCTCCCTGCAAAAGGCCAAGGAACTCGCCAAGCTCCGCATGGAGGGCAAGGATTATGTGGTGCAGGACGGTGATGTGGTGGAATTCCGCTTCAACGTGTCCAAATAACAAGATTTTTTCACAATTCCGAAAAAAAAGCTTGCCTCCCAGAACCGTTAGGCTATACTGCTGGCATAGGCAAGGGCAGACCAAAGAAAAAACACGCACCTACCGCAGGATTCACTCTAACACGACCAATATGAAAAAGACACTTACTCTTTTCCTCATCGGTGCTATGGCACTCGGTTCCGCATTCACCCTCACCTCCTGCGGCGGCGGCGGTGACAAGGAAAAATCCAGCGACTTTGTGGTGACACTGAACGATTTCCGCAAGGGTAAGAAGGAATTCCACGTTCTGGGCCTTGCCGAAACCGTTATTGTGCCGCAGACGGACCTGCCCCAGGCAAAGGGCGCGCTTGAGAACTCCGTCTATGTGGAGGGCTACTGCAACTTCGCCGGTGCCGAGTACTACTGCACCTTCGTCTACCGCACGGACGAGCTCTACCACACGGATGGTGAGCCCACCATGGCCTGGCTCTACATCACCTTCGAGAGCCTGGAGGCCACCACCTCCCCATCCACCATGGCCGCTCTCGGCCTTGACCCGCAGGGCAGCGGCCTCGTCGGTTCCGCTCAGGAAATCCAGTTCAACTTCACCACGCTTGAGGCCCAGGTGCTCTCCTCCACGCAGGGTACCGTGACCATCAACTACCCGGACCCCATGGGTGAGTACATCACCTTTGACGCCTGGGTGCGCTCCGTGATGAACGCCAACTTCTACGTCTCCAAGAAGAACAGCAAATAACAGCTTGGCTGCAACCATATGATGATGAATTTCAAGAACGCCCCGCTGCTCCGCCGCTGCCTCTCCGGCGCGGCGGCCGCTGCGGCGGCAGTCTGCCTCTCCTCTTGCGGGGGAGGCGGCTCAGGCGGTTCGGATACCTCCGACCGCCCGGACATCAGCCCCCACCAGCTCGTTCCCGTGGAGGGCGACACGGCGGTCATCTACATCCGCGGCGTTGTCCTTCGCGACACCGGCTGGGAAATCGGTTCCTCTGTCGATGAGCGGAACCCCGGCCCTGCAGACGGACCTCCCCCCTTGGACGACACGGAAACGATGCTGACGCTCTACTTCCAGCCGAATGGCGAGTTCGCCATGGACCTGCCGTTCTCCTCGTTTGCTGACGATGCGGCGAACGACTCCACCCGCGCGGCACAGGCCCTCACCCGCAACATTCGCATTGAAAACGGGAACTGGTGGCAGACCAACACCTCGGACAACACGCACAACATGGTCTTGGGTATCTACTTTGAGGGTACCGATACCGGAGAGGAGGCGGCCAGCGGCTCGGCCACCAACCCCATGGGATACATCCGCTGGGAGTACCGCGGGGAAAACCTCAGCCTGCACTTGCGCACGCGCTCCAACGCGCCGAGCATGCTGGGCATGTACCGCTTCGACGGTGCGGTGACCTCCGGCAAGATGTATGTGAAGTCCCTGCGCAATGACGTGACCGCCAGCTACGGCGGCGGCCAGTCGACGCTCATCGTCGAGGATGTATACGACTTCTGGGGCCAACCGGCCATCTACTTCCCCGGTGCGGCCTGGGCTCCCGGTGAAAATGATCCCCTTGACCCCATATTGGAGTAAGCAACCATGGACAATATCTCTAAAGCAGCCCTTTGTGCCCTGCTGGCCAGCCTGACGCTGAGCTCCTGCGGCGGCGGCGGTTCCAGCAGCACGAACGAAAGCACCAAGGTCAAGGGATTGGCCCCGCGCCACCTGGTGATGGAAGGCCGCGGTGTTTCAACCATCACCTTCTATGGTGTCCGCTATCCCAATCCCGCCCGCGCGGACGGCTACTCTGCGCCGCGAGACATGGTGATGGTGATTGATGATCCCGGCTTGGCGCCCACACCGACCTACCCCACTGCGCCGCCCACTGCCTTTTTTACATTTGATTTCGGCCCCAGTGAAGACGGCGAAAGCCTCCACCAAGAGAAGGTGGAGGAGCAAGGCATGTGTGTCTTGTCGCAGCTTGTCGCGGGTTCCTCCGGCATGGCGGACCAGGCCAACAACTGCGTCGGCGGCATACAGCTGAGAATTCAGGACAGCTCCGCCCAACCATTCATGTATCTCTGCCCAGATTTATCCTTGGAGGTCACCGGCATGCAGGAGTCGAACGTCACGGAGTCCTACAAGGATGAATCGGTGTACGACCCTGAGAAGCTGGTCTACGAGCGCTGGCTTCACGAGCGAGACGTGGTCTACACCGGCGTGGTGCGCAACGGCATCTTCACCTTCAACAACATCAACGAGGAGCCCCACAGTGTGGAGCGCCAGTTGATTCTCAACGGATGCCCGTTCCGCTGGGAATGCCACGAGATTATTGTGGATTACGCCAACAACCAGGAGGACAATCCGAGCGATCCGATTATCGGCATCTAATCCCATACATTATCAACCTCACAAAAGAACCGCAGGAGCCATGCTCCTGCGGTTCTTTTGCATACGGGCTTGGTGCGGCGTCTTACAGCTTGTGGCGGAAATCGTCCTTCACCTTGAGTGATTTGATAAAGGCCACCAGCAGGTCCACGCAGGCCTGCACATCTCCCATATCCGCCGTTTCCACGGGGCTGTGCATGTAGCGCAGCGGCATGGAGAGATTGGTGGCGGGCACGCCCGCGCGGGAGCGGAAAATCTGGTCCGTGTTCGTGCCGGTGGTGCGTCCGGAGGTTTCCCTCTGCATGGGAATCTTGCCGGCATCCGCCACGAGCTCCAGGCGGGCGTTGATGTTGGGGTGACAGGCGGGGCCGAAACAGAGCACGCCGCCCTTGCCCAGGCGGATATCGCCGTAGCGGCCCTTGTCCAGCCCGGGGGAATCCGTGCCGTGGGTCACATCCAGGCAAATGGCGGCATCCGGCTGCAGGCGGTAGGTGAGCATGCCGGCGCCGATGCAGCCCACCTCCTCCTGCACGGTGTTGCAGAAGACGATGTTCCACTCCGGCTTGATACCCTTCTGGTGCAGGGTGCGGGCCACCTCCGCGGTGATGTAGCCGCAGAGCTTGTCATCCAGCGCGCGGCATACCAGGCGCTTGCCGTTGTTGAGCATCAGCGGGCCGTCGCAGTACACGCCCACATCACCCACGCGCAGCCCCAGGGCCTCCACCTCCGCGCGGCTGTCGCAGCCGAAGTCCACGTACAGGTCGTACACCTTCGGGGCCTTGTCGCCGTCGTCGCGTATATGGATGGCGGTGTTGCCGGTGATGCCGTACACCTCGCCATCCGCGCCGAAGAAGCGCAGGCGGCGCCCGCGGCCGATAGCCACATCGCTTCCGCCCAGACGCTCCACGCGCACAAAGCCGTTGTCGTCTATGTAGCGGATGGTGAAGCCGATTTCATCCGCATGGGCATCCAGCATAAGCGTGGGCGCATTCTTCTTGCTGCTGCGCAGCACGGCCCAGGCAGAGCCGTAGGCATCCACCTGCTGTTCATCCGTATACGGGGCAATGTACTTTGCCCATATCCGCTGGCCTTCCATCTCATGCCCCGTGGGTGAGGCATTGTTCAGGTAGTCCTCCAGGAATTCTTGTTGTTTCTTGTTCATTTCAGTATGTTTTCGGGTTGAAGATTTATAGTGCCATTTATAGTGCCATTTACAGTGCAATTTCTAACGCAAAACATGTTGCACCGAAACTGGCACCAAAACTCTTGGCACCCATGCACGAAGTTTCATAAGTCATTAATTTTGCAATTCTGCAATCGATTTCAGCTGTTTAGGGGATTTAACGCAACTTTAACGCAATTTTAACGCAATTCGCCATATATTTTAATAAAAACTTATACGTCACCATTCCTTGCTAGGGGGTCAAGCACTACCCACATTCCTTTGCGACGAGAGCCTGATCGCAAGAGACAGCCCGCATCTTTCAAAAGGATAATCTCATCAGTCAGAGTTCTCTCACTTACGCCGCAGTATTTTGACAATTCTCCGTATGTTGCTTCAGGATGGCTGCGCATGTATTCCAGAATCTTCTGCTGGCGTTCCGTGAGCTGCGGAGCGGGGACTTGTGGCGCGGGCACGGCGGGCATATCCTCCGCGTTGAAGGAAACCGTGACAAAGAAGCCGGAAAGACTGTACTCCGGTGAGGGGTTGCCGTACTGGGTGCATTCGCGGCAGATTTTCTCGATACCGCGGCCCCAGGACTCCACGAACCCGGCGCGGAAGAAGGTGCCGGCGAGCAGCGGGTTCAGGGGATTGGAGACGTGCTTGGACAGCAGGGTTTCCGCAGTCCAGTCCGGCGGGAGCTGGGCCTTGTTGGAAATTTCCAGCCTGTTCTCGTACACGCGGATCTGGATGGGGATGTTGGACGAGTAGTCGGAGTGGATGAGCGCGTTGTAGAGGGCCTCGCGCACGGCCTCGCGCGGGAAGGGATAGCGCTCCACGCGGACAACGCCCTCGTAGGTGATGGGGGCGCGGAGGTACTTGGTGTAGATGAGGTCTATCACGCGCTCGGCCTGCGTGATGAGCGAGCCATGAACCTCATCCTGGTACAGGATGTCGGCATCGTTGGCGAAGAAGCCTATCTTGACCCACGCGCCTGCGAACCAGCGCTCCGGGGTGCGGTGGAAGAGCAGGATGGCGGCGCGCTTGAGCC
>JAZUGI010000063.1:0-11706 GCA_045641125.1 Akkermansia sp. | reverse complement strand
CGTTCGGCGGAAGCCGAACGGGCCTTGTGAATTTTCGCGGCGAAGCCGCCTAGATTTCAAATTCCAAATACTAAATCCGAAATTCTCAATCTCCTCAATGGCTGAGGGTGGTGATGTAGTACCCTGCAATCACGGCGGTGCCGATAACGCCGGCCACGTTCGGGCCCATGGCGTGCATGAGCAGGAAGTTCGTGCGGTCGGCCTTCTGGCCCACATTGTGGGAAACACGCGCGGCCATGGGCACGGCGGAAACGCCGGCGGAGCCGATAAGCGGGTTGATGGGGTTCTTGCTCCAGCCGGGGATGAGGTTCATCACCTGTGCGCAGAGCAGGCCGCAGATGGTTGCCACGGCGAATGCCACCACACCCAGAAGGATGATGAGCAGGGTCTCTCCCTGCAGGAAGCGCACGCCCTGCATGGTGAGGCCCACGGACACGCCGAGCAGGATGGTGGTGATGTTCATGAGCTCGTTCTGGGCGCAGTTCACCAAGCGCTCGGTGACCTGGCACTCGCGCAGGAAGTTGCCGAGCATGAGCATACCCAGCAGCGGTGCGGCATCCGGGCAGAGCAGGATGGTGACCAGCGTAACCACGAAGCAGAAGAACAGCTTCTCACCCTTGGAGACCTTGCGCAGGCTCTTCATCTTGATTTTGCGCTGAGCCTCCGTGGTGCAAAGCTTCATGAAGGGCGGCTGAATCAGCGGCACCAGGGCCATGTACGTGTAGGCGGCCACGGCAATGGCACCCAGCAGCTCCGGAGCCAGCTTGCTGGCCAGGAAGATGGAGGTGGGTCCGTCTGCACCGCCGATGATGCCGATGGCGGAAGCCTGCCCCTGGGTGAATCCGAGGGCCATGGCAGCCAGGAAGGTGAACGCCACGCCACCCTGCGCCGCCGCACCCAGCAGCAGTGCCTTGGGAGAGGCCAGCAGCGGGCCGAAATCCGTGAGCGCGCCCACGCCCAGGAAAATGAGCGCCGGGAAAATCTCACACTTGATGCCCTGGCTCAAGAAGTCGAACAGGCCGCCGCTGAGGCTGATAAGCACCTTCTGGTTCTTCTGGCCGGTGACCTCGTACTTGCCCTTCTCGGTCTTCCCGGTCTCCGGGTTCACGTAGGGGGCCACGGTCTGGGGAGCATCCATGGCGGCCTGGTAGCGGGCCTTCTCCTCCGGGGAGAGGCCTTTGGCCACGGGATCCTCGCCCTGCTGCTCCGCAAAGGGAGTAACGGTGGCGGTGATGTAGCCCACATCCCACATGCGGCCGGAGGTGTCCACCACGCCGTCGCGCACGGACACCACCTGCTTGTGGGCCTGTGAAATCACCATACCGTTGTCCGGGATGTTGGCAATGAGCGCACCGAAGGCGATGGGCACGAGCAGCAGAGGTTCAAACTGCTTGGCCACGCCCAGGAAGAGCAACACGGCCACAATGCCCCACATGGTGTACATCTGCCATGTCATCTGGAAGATGCCCATGCCGCTGATAAAGTCGGCAAAGGAATTGAGGAGTTCTTGCATTGTATGTAAATTCTAGTCTGGTTCGGTTCACGCCCGCGCGGGATGGCGCGGGCCCTGCGGGGCGGGGCTTACGCCAGGTAGGCGAGAGGCTGGCCCTCCTGCACGGCGTCACCCACCGCCACGGCGAAGGAGGCAACCGTGCCGTCCGCCGGAGCGTAGATGTCCGTGTTCATCTTCATGGCCTCCAGGGTCATGATCTTGTCGCCGTTCTTCACGGCGGTGCCGGGCTGCACATCCAGGGAGACCACCTTGCCGGCCAGCGGGCTGGGCACGGGCGTGCCGGAGCCGGAGGCTGCGGGGGCGGCCACGGGGGCCGGAGCCGCCACGGGGGCGGGCGCGGCAGCCACGGGAGCGGCCACGGGCATGGGGGCCGGGGCGGGCGCAGCGGCGCTGCCGCCGGTGGTTTCAACGGTTACATCGAAGGTTTGACCTGCTACGGTAATGCGGAGTTGCTTCATATCGATTGGTTTTCTATGGTTTGGTAAATGTTGTTGGTGGGGTGGGGTTATCGGCGCACGGGGAAGTGCGAGTTCATGACGTCGCTGCGGCCTCCCTGGCCGTAGGCGGGGTCCACGGGCTTGATGTCCAGAATGCGGGCATCGCGGCCGAGCGTGTAGCGGACGGTGGCGGCAATCACGGCCACGATTTCCGGGGTGATGCTGCTGGCGGCGGTGTCGTAGATACCGGCGGCGAGGGCGGCCACCTGGGCGGGCGTGGGCTCACCGGCGGCGGCTACTGCGGGCACGGGGGCTGCGGGCACCAAGGCTGCCTTGGCGGCATCCGCCTTCGCCTTGCGCTTGGCTTCGAGGCGCTGCGCCACCGCGCCCGATGCCGTGAGGATGAGGCAAAGGAAACCGAGGCAGCAGAACACCACGCACATTCCGGTCACCTGGTAGGTGACGGCATCCATTGTTAGTGCGGCTATCATTGGTATTGTTTCTTTCTATGTGGTGAGGGGTTAAAGGGCCATGTTGCCGTGCTTCTTGGCGGGGCGGGTCTCCCGCTTGCTCAGCAGGGTGCGCAGGGTGAGCGCAATCCTGGCGCGGCTTTCCCGCGGGTTGATGATTTCCGTAATCTGGTCGGAAGCGGCGGCGGCGTAGGGATTGTAGAAAGCCTGCTCGTATTCGGCCTGCAGCTCCTTGCGGCGGGCCTCCCGTGCGGCGGGGTCCTCCATGGCCTTCAGCTCGCGGCCGTAGAGCACGGGCACCGCGCCCTGGGAGCCCATCACGGCTATCTCCGCGGTGGGCCAGGCAAACACGGCATCCGCACCCAGCCCCTTGCAGCACATGGCTATGTACGCGCCGCCGTAGGCCTTGCGCAGAATGAGCGTCACCTTCGGCACTGTGGCGGAAGAGTACGCGAAAATCATCTTGGCACCGTGGCGGATGATGCCGCCGCGCTCCTGCTGCTTGCCGGGCAGGAAACCCGGCACGTCCACCAGGTTGAGCAGCGGAATGTTGAAGCAGTCGCAGCAGCGGATGAAGCGCGCCGCCTTGTCGGAGGCGTCGATATCCAGGCACCCGGCCTTCACCGCCGGTTGGTTGGCGATAATGCCCACCACCACGCCGCACACGCGGGCAAAGCCCACAATCACGTTGCCGGCAAACCCGGCGTGTACCTCCAGGAAGCTGCCTGCATCCACCAGGCGCGCTATCACGCGCTGCATGTCCAGCGGCTGGGAGTTGCTCTCCGGGATGATGTCGTTCATCCCCTCGTCCACGGCGATATCCAGCGGGGTATCCAGCTTGTGGGGCGGGTTCTGCGCGTTGTTGGAGGGAAGGTAGGTGAGCAGGCGCTTGGCGATGCCGATGGCCTCCTCATCGCTGTTGGCCACAAAGTGCGCGTTGCCGGAAACGGCGGCATGCACGTCCGCCGCGCCGATTTCATCCATGGTGCACTTCTCGTAGGTGACCTGTTCAATCACCTTGGGTCCGGTGATGTACATGCCGGCGGAGCCGCCGCGGCGGATGATGATGAAATCCGTGAGCGCGGGAGAATAGGCCGCGCCGCCCGCGCAGGGACCCAGGATAAGGGAAATCTGCGGCACCACGCCGGATGCCGCCACGTTGTTGTAGAAAACGTCCGCAAACCCGGTGAGGGCCTCCACGCCCTCCTGCAGGCGCGCGCCGCCGGAATCGTTCATCTGAATGACCGGCATGCCCGCTTTCAGCGCATATCTCTGCGCATCGCAAATCTTCTGCGCGTGCATGTAGCCCAGGGAACCTCCCTGCGCCAGGAAATCCGCGCTCACCGCCGCCACAGGGCGGCCGTCCACCAAACCGAACCCGGAGACAATGCCGTCCCCCGGTATCTCCTTGCCCTGCATGCCGAACTGCGTGCAGTGGTGGCGCGTGTGCATGCCGATTTCCGTGAAGGAGCCGGCATCAAAGAGGCAGTCCATGCGCTCGCGGGCGGTCCAGTCGCCGTTGGCATGGCGCTTGGCAATTTTCTCCTCCCCGCCGGATTGCAGCACCTTGCTGCGGCGGTTCTCCAATTCTTCCAACAATTTGGGGTCTATCGGCATACTGACGCTGTTCACACTGTCCCCTGCGGGCCCGTGTCCGCATATTGTACCACGTTGCCCCGCCCATGGAAAGGAAATTTTCCAGCCCGGGCGCACGCATGTCACACGCACGGGCCCCGAAGAGGGATGGCAGCGTTGACGCCCGTCTCAAAAAGCCTGATACAGGGGATTAACTCTCGTGCGGGAGAGATACAATCCTCCCTCTTACCCACTGGTTTTGCCGCCACCGCGCTGCACAACCTTGACGGCGGCAGGAGGGGCGGTTATACTGGGTTCATGAACCATTACGCGCTCATACTGGCAGGGGGAAGCGGCACCCGCTTCTGGCCGCTCTCGCGCAACGCCAAACCCAAGCAGCTGCTGGACCTCTTCGGCCAGGGCACCATGCTCTGCCAGGCCATCGACCGCCTGAAGGGCATCGTGCCCACGGAGAACATCTTCATTCTCACCAACCACCTGCAGGAGGAGGAAGTGCGCCGCCAGGCGGCGGAGCTCCCGGCGGAAAACATTGTGGCGGAACCCGCACGGCGCGACACCGCCCCCGCCGTTTCCCTGGGCGTGGGGCTCATTGCCGCACGTGACCCGCAGGCCAGCATGATCATCATCCCCAGTGATTCGCTCATTCTGGACACGCCCGCCTTCCAGGCGCTGGCGCAGGATGCGCTCAACCTCGCGGACCGCGAGGCCGCGCTCATCACCATCGGCATCAAACCCACCTGGCCCTGCCCCAGCTACGGCTACATCGAGCGCGCAGAAAAGCTGGACGACCCCGAGCTCACCCATAACTGCTACGAGGTGGTGCGCTTCCGCGAGAAGCCGGATACCGCCACCGCCGAGCAGTACCTGGCCAGCGGCAATTTCTCATGGAACGCCGGCATGTTCATCTGGAGCGTGGCGCATGTGCGCTCCCAGCTGGCCGCACACGCGCCGGAGCTCGCGGGCTTCATCGACCGCCTGAGCGGCGCGGAGGACGCCCCGGCGTTCATCCGCGAGGAGTTCCCGAAACTCACGCCCATCTCCATCGACTTTGCGCTGCTGGAGAAAGCGGACCGCGTGCTCAACTTCGAGGCCACCTTCGACTGGGACGACGTGGGTTCCTGGATTTCCGTGGGCAAGTACCTGCCGCAACGGGGAGAGGGGAACGTCTCCAACAGCCCGCTGAGCACCATCGCCTCCGCCAACAACATCGTCTTCACGGATTCCCACAAACAGGTGGCTCTCGTGGGGGTGGACGACCTCATTGTCGTGGACACGGGGGATGCCCTGCTGGTGGCGCGCCGCAGTGAGGCGGACCGCATCAAAAAGGTTGTTGCCACCCTTCCGGAAGAACTGCTTTAACCCACCCTTCACCATGCACCCCGCGCTGGGAATCGATTTCGGCCAGGCACGCATCGGCATTGCCGCCACGGATGCGTGCGGCATCCTGGCACACCCCGTGGAAAGCATCCACCTGAACCGCACGGAGCCGCTGGAGCGCATTGCCCGGCTGGTGGAGGAACGCGGCATCCGCACGCTGGTGCTGGGCCTGCCGCTGCGTCTGGACGGCACAGAGGGCACCGCATGCGAAAAGGTGCGGGCTTTCGGCGAAAAGCTGCACGCGCGGCTGCCGGAGCTGCCGCTGGTGTATGTGGACGAGTTCCTGACCACCAGCGTGGCGCAGGACAAACTGCACGCCGCCGGCAAAAAGGCGCGAGACTTCAAGCCCATCATCGACCAGGCCGCCGCCGTGGAAATCCTCAACAACTGGATGGGCAACGCGGACTGATGCCGCGCCATACACGGATATTGCGCTTGCTTGGCGCGGCGGCGTGGGCTAGAATGAACGGCGTATGATGGACTATGCGCCGCTCATTGAGAAACGCCGCGCGCGGCTGGAGGAACTGGAGACGCAGATTGCAGATCCCGCCCTGTTCAACGACCGTGCTCGGGCAGAGGAACTCATGCGCGAACACCGCCGCACCAAGGAGCTGATGGCCAGTTGGGACGAGCTGGTGGACATCCAGCGCCAGATTGCCGAGAACCGCGAGCTGGCAGGCGGGGACGACGAAGAGATGGCGGCTCTGGCCCAGGCGGATTTGACGGAGCTGGAACCCAGGGAGGAGCGCCTGCTGGAGGAAATCCAGTACAGCCTTCTGCCGCGCGATGCCACGGAGGACCGCGATGCCCTGGTGGAAATCCGCGCCGGCACGGGTGGCGACGAGGCCTCCCTGTTTGCGGGCGACCTGCTGGGCATGTACCAGCACTACGCAGACACGCGCGGCTGGAAGTTTGAGATTCTGGATGCCAGCCCCAGTGATGTGGGCGGCTTCAAGGAAGTGACCGCGCGCGTTTCCGGGGAGGAGGTTTTCCGCTTCATGAAATACGAGAGCGGCGTGCACCGCGTGCAGCGCGTGCCCGCCACGGAAACGCAGGGCCGCATCCACACCTCCACCGCCACGGTGGCCGTGCTGCCGGAAGCGGAGGAGGTGGATATCGAAATCCGCCCGGAGGACCTGCGCATCGAAACCTGCCGCTCCGGCGGCGCAGGCGGTCAGCACGTGAACCGCACGGAATCCGCCGTGCAGATTTTCCACCTTCCCACCGGCATGATGGTGCGCTGCGAACAGGAGCGCTCCCAAATCAAAAACAGGGAGACCGGCATGCGCATCCTCCGCGCCAGGCTCTTCGAGATGAAGCAGCGCGAGGCCCAGCAGAACTACTCCGACAAGCGCCGCGCCCTCATCGGTTCCGGCGGCAGAGAGGAAAAAATCCGCACCTACAACTTCCCCCAGAACCGCCTCACCGACCACCGCATCGGCTACACCGCCTACAACCTGGACATTGTGGTTTCCACCGGCGCGCTGGATGAAATCATCACCCGCATGCAGCATGCGGAAATGCAGGAGCGCATGGACGAGCTCAAGTAACCACCACGCCATGAAAACGGTCAACGAAGTCCTGAGCGGCGGCACGCAGTACCTGGAGGCGCGCGGAATCGAGGGCGCGCGGCACTCCATGCAGAGCCTGATGGTGCATGTGCTGGGCTGTGACCGCACCTGGCTGTACCTGCATTTCGACGACCCGCTGCCGGAGGCGCAACTGGCACCGCTGCGGGAGCTGTTGAAAAAGCGCGGCCAGGGCGTACCGCTGCAGCACCTGCTGGGCAGCACGGAATTCTACCGCCGCGAGTTCCGCACGGATGCGCGCGCGCTCATCCCGCGCCCGGAGACGGAGGAGCTGGTAGAGCTGGCGCTCGCCCGCGCGGAGAGGAAGGAGGGCATGCGCGTGCTGGATATGGGCTGCGGCTCCGGCATCATCGGTATCACGCTGGCCCTGGAGCTCGCCAACCAGCATCCCACGGTGGTGATGGCGGACATCTCCGATGCCGCACTCGCGCTCACGCTGGAGAATGCAAACCGTCTCGGCGCCAGGGTGCAGACCTACCGCAGCGATTTGTTCAGCGCGTGGGCGGACACCGCAGAGAGCGCCATCACGCCGCCGGATTCCTTTGACCTGGTGCTGGCCAACCTGCCCTACGTTCCCGATGGCGAAAACGTTTCCACGGAAGTGACCCACGACCCCGCCACGGCACTCTACGGCGGCCCGGACGGCCTGGATGTGGTGCGCAGCTTCCTGAAGGAAAGCCTGCCGCACCTGGCAAGCCGCGCGCTCGTGGCACTGGAGGTGGGGCACGACCAGGGGGAGCGCGTGCGCGACCTTATGCAGGAGCTGGGCTTCACGGACACCGAGGTGCTGACCGACATGAGCGGCAAGCCCCGCTTCCCCATCGGCCGCGCTCCCGAACGCGAAGAAACGCAGGAGGAAGAACCCCGGCAGCACGCGGATGCATGACGAATGGCTCATCTACCCCGGCGTGAAGCGCACGGTGGCGGTGCTGGCACGCGTGGCGCTGGTGTGCATGCTGGCGGCGGCGGTTTGTGCGCCCGCGGAGATTCTTTTCGCCATGCCGGCAGAGCGCATGCAGAGCAGCTTCCTGCTTTCCGCCGCCCTGCTTTGCGGTGGAGCGGCATCCATGCTGCTGCTGGCCGTCATGACATGTCTGGGCCCGCTGGCGGCGTGGTGCCACCTGGTGCTGCTGGCAGGACGCGGCACTGCGTTCACGCGTTTCCTCACACAGATAGGCGCCTTCCTGTCCCTGTTGATTCCCGTGTGCATGGCGTACTCGCTTGCCATGAAAGAGCCCCTGCTGGCCAGGGAGGCGGAAATACCGCTCTACATCTGCCTGATTCTCCTGCTGTCAACGCTCATCAACCTGCCGAACATGAAGGCGGCACCTGTGAGCTTGCGCATGCTGGCGGCTGCCTTGCCGCTGTTCCTGCTCGGTGCGTTCCTGACGGATGAAAGCGGGCTTTTGCCCATCCGCTCCGCCTGCGCCATGCTGGCTGCGGCGTGCGCCTACATGCCGCTGCGCAAGCTGGCCGCCACGGCGGAACGCATCGTCTCCCTGCCGGAGAAGGAGGATATTTGAACCGTTTGGAGATGCCATGATGCTGTCGCTCACCATCCAAGCTGGAAGCCCCGCCGTGGTACCGGCGGGCGGCATGCCGCGCTTGGAGCGGGCCTTCCGCAAATCGGTGGCGGCGGGCATGCTGGATTTGATGCGCTTCGGCCTCCCTGCGGGCGGTGCGCCCATTCTGGCCTGGCTGCGCCAGCAGGCGCAGGAGCGGCTGATGCGCTATCTGCGCGCCCTGCGGCGCGGAGAGGATGAAAGCGCCGCAGCGGCATGCCTGGTGCCCACGGCGGAAGAGGCAGTCTCCTTGCTGGAGGGCATGCCCCCTCTGTACGGCGGGGAGGTTTCCGCCGGGATGCTGCGCGAGTGGTTCGGCGGACTGGAGGGCGCGTTGCAAGAGGCGGCACAGCGGGAAAGCTGCGCCACGGTGGAAGATTGGCTCTGCCGTTTGGGTGAGGGCTGGCAGCAGCTCGGCATGCTCTGCTTCCACTTGGCAGAGAACGCAGGCGAAAGCGCGGAAACCCAACCTTTCGCCTTTTTGGCCACTTTCATCCACAAAGCAGGGCAGGACGGCAAGCCGCGCCACGCCCCGCTGGGGCTTGCTGCCCAGATGTGCGCGGGGGATTCCGCCGCGCTACTGGCACTGCTGCAACCGCTCAAGGCGGTGGCGGAGAAGAATGCTTTCCTGGCGGAACTGATCAACTCGCAAGCGGTGTACCGTCCCTGCGGGTGGAACGCCCGCCAGGCGTACGCCTTTCTGGAATCCATGCCCCTGCTGGAGGAGCACGGCATCGAAACGCGCATCGTCAACCTCTGGAAAACACGCCCGCCACGCGCCGAACTGGAGGTGCAGCTGGATGTCGCGGGCGGCGAGGGCTCATCCAAGCCGGACCGCGCCCCCTCCGTGAACATCAGCTCCCTGCTGCGCTTTGTGCCGCAGGTGGTGCTGGGCGACCGCCGCCTCACGGAGGAGGAATTGCAAGAGCTCCTGGCCTGCGAGGACGGGCTGGTGCGCTTCCGCGGCGAGTGGGTGCGGCTGGACAAGGAACGCCTTACCCGCCTGCTGGAAAGCTGGCGGCAGGCCACGCGCATGGCGGCCGGCGGCATCCCGCTGCTGGCGGGTCTGCGCTACCTGCTCGGCAAGCGCAGCGAGGCCCTGCCCAACCTACCCCCGCAGGAGGACGGCATGCACACCGCCATGGGCGCGCAACTGGCTCTTGCCCTCTCCAACCTGCACTTCGGGCAGCGAGAGCCCGCGCTTACATCCAAGATGGACGCCACCCTGCGCGCCTACCAACGCGACGGCGTGCGCTTCCTGCTCAACGTCACGGAAGCCGGCTTCGGCGCATGCCTGGCGGACGACATGGGGCTGGGCAAAACCCTGCAGGTCATCGCGTGGCTGACGCACCTGCACGCGCAGGGCGCACTGAATGCACGCGCGGCACTCATCGTAGCCCCGGCATCACTCATCACCAACTGGCAGGAGGAGCTGCAGCGCTTCGCCCCGCAGCTGCGCGTGGTGGTGCTGCACCCGTACGCGCTCTCCCGGCAGGATGCGGACTACCTGCGCAGCAACCCCGCCTGGCTGCTGCGCCGCGGCCATGTGGCGCTCACCACATACGGAATCGCCACGCGGGCGGCAGAGCTGCTCTCTCAAACAGAGCTGCCCGCATTGGTGCTGGACGAGGCACAGGCCATCAAAAACGCGGATTCCCAGCGCACGCGGAGCATGCTGCAGCTCTGCTCGCCGCGGCGGGTGGCCATCACCGGCACTCCCGTGGAGAACTCGCTGGGTGAGCTGCGCAGCCTTTTCGAGTTCCTCAACCCCGGCCTGCTGGGCAGCGAGAAGGAATTCAACGCCATGGTGCAGAAAATGGGCACGGACTACACGCCGCTGCGCCGCCTGGTGCGGCCCTTCATGCTGCGCCGCCTCAAGAGCGATCCCAAGCTGCTGCCGGAGCTGCCCGCCAAAACGGAACAGCCCGCCTACTGCCTGCTCACCCCGGAACAGGCTTCCCTCTACGCGCGGGAGGTCGCCAACCTGCAGGCCGTGGTCAATGAACCGGACCCGCAGACGCGCCTCACGCTCGTGCTGCCCATCCTGGGCCGCTTCAAGCAAATCTGCAACCACCCCGCGCAGTATCTCGGTGAAACGTACTACGACCCGGAAAAAAGCGGCAAGATGCAGCGTTTGGGGCACCTGGCGCGCGCCATTGCCGCAGCGGGAGAAGCCTGCCTGGTGTTCACGCAGTACCGCAGCGTCATCGAGCCGCTGCACGATTATTTGGCGGGGATTTTCGGTGCACCCGGGCTCACCCTGCACGGCGGCACACCGATTGCCGAACGGCAGGAACTGGTGGCGCGTTTCCAGCATCCGGGCGGCCCGCCCTTCTTCATCCTCTCCCTCAAGGCTGCCGGAACGGGGCTCAACCTCACCCGCGCGCGGCACGTCATCCACTTCGACCGCTGGTGGAACCCCGCCGTGGAAAACCAGGCCAGCGACCGCGCCTACCGCATCGGCCAGAAGAACCACGTCATCATCCACCCGCTCATCTGCCGCGGCACCATAGAGGAGAACATCCACCACATGCTCACCCGCAAGCGCGAAATGGCGGATGCCCTGCTCTCCGGCGGCATGGAGAAACTCCTTCTCCACCTCTCCGCAGAGGAATTGATGCAGATGGTGGGAAAGGGCTGAGCCCTCATTCCCACGTTGTCATTTCATGGAATTGGGCGAGGCGGCGGGCGAGCTCTTGGCGGGTGAGGGCAAAGAGGGACACCGTGCCGAATTTCTCACACACGGCGGCGGCCACCACCGTGGCAATGGCCATGGCGCGTTTCATGTCCTCCCAAGCGGGATTGCCGCCGTTCAGGCAGGTGGTGAGATAGCCCGCAAAGGCTCCCATAAAGGAATCACCCGCCCCGGTGGGATCCTGCGGGTGGATGAGAGGCCACGCCGGGCAGCGGAAGATTTGCGGGTCACCTCCGTCCTCCGCCTTGTGAAAGAGCGTGGCACCCGCGCTGCCGTGCTTCACCACCGCATAGCGCGGCCCCGCCGCAAGAAGCACATGCCCGGCCTCGATGGAGTCGTCCGTTCCCGCGAACACGCGCGCCTCGCTGTCGTTCATCAGCGCCATGTCCACGCGCGCCAGCAGGGCATCCACGTAAGCGCGCTCACGCAGAATCCAGGATTCCATGAAATCCGCCATGGTGAACTTG
>JAZUGI010000062.1:0-3314 GCA_045641125.1 Akkermansia sp. | reverse complement strand
CAGTGTGGATTCACGGGGCGTCCTTCTGGAAAAATCGTCAATCGGCACGCGTAAATTGTAAATACATGCGGATTGTTGCTTGCATTTCGCGCCGGGAAGCCGTATAATCGCCCCCGCAAAGACGTATTGCACTATGAACGATATTATCACGACCGCATGCAAGTTCGTCACGTCCTCGATTGGCCGCAAGATTATCGTGGCCCTGACGGGATCGTGTCTCCTCCTGTTCCTTGTGGGACACCTGGCCGGCAACATGACCATCTACGGGGGCAGCCCTGCACAGGGCGAACCTTCCTGGATTGATGCGTACGCCACCGGGCTGCACGCCATGCCCGCATGGCTGCTCATGTCCATCCGCCTGGGGCTTCTGCTCATCCTTCTCGTCCACGTGTGCTTCACGCTGGTGCTGAAGTGGGAGAACTACAACGCCCGCACGCACTACCAGAAGGAGGGCACGATGAAGGCCACCCTCTCCAGCCGCACGATGGTGCTCACCGGTGTGATGATTTTCTGCTTCCTGGGCTGGCACCTGTGGCAGCTCACCATCAACGGCGACCCGCATGACTGCTACAACCACGTCATTGCCGCCTTCCGCAACGGCTGGTGCTCCCTGTTCTACATTGTGGCCCTGTGCTGCCTGTTCATGCATGTTCGCCACGGTGTGCAATCCGTCTTCCAGACCTTCGGCCTGAACACCCGCAAGGTGCGCCCGCTCTACAACATCATCGCCGTGCTCTTCGGCGTGGTGGTTTGCGGCGCATTCATCTCCATCCCGGTGGCCGTGCTCACCGGCATCCTCCACTAAACCCCAACCTTCAAGCCGATTATGAACGACATCCAGTTTCCCGTAAGCGACTACATGCCCTCCTCCTGTATCCCGGAGGGCCCCATTGAACAGAAGTGGACCAAGTACAAGCGCGAGGCCAAGCTCATCAACCCCAACAACCGCCGCAAGTACACGGTGCTGATTGTGGGCACGGGCCTGGCCGGCGGTTCCGCCGCCGCCACCCTGGCAGAGCTTGGCTACAACGTGAAGTGCTTCTGCTACCAGGACAGCCCCCGCCGCGCGCACTCCATCGCCGCTCAGGGTGGTATCAACGCCGCGCACAACTACCAGAACGATGGCGACTCCGTGTACCGCCTGTTCTACGACACCGTGAAGGGCGGCGATTTCCGCGCCCGTGAGGCGAACGTGTACCGCCTGGCAGAGGTTTCCGCCAATATCATCAACCAGTGCGTGGCCCAGGGCGTACCCTTCGGACGCGAATACGGCGGCCTGCTGGACAACCGCTCCTTCGGCGGCGCCCAGCTCAAGCGCACGTTCTACAGCCGCGGCCAGACCGGCCAGCAGCTGCTCCTCGGCGCCTACCAGGCCATGGAGAAGGAAATCGGCAAGGGCCACATTGAGATGCACCCCCGCACCGAGATGATGGACCTGGTGGTTGTGGACGGCCACGCCAAGGGTATTGTGGTGCGCGACATGGTGACTGGCGAAATCAAGAGCTACGCCGGCGATACCGTGCTGCTGGCCACCGGCGGTTACGGCCGCGTGTTCTACCTTTCCACCAACGCCATGGGCTGCAACGTGGGCGCCGCCTGCGCCTGCTGGAAGAAGGGTGCGTATTTCGCCAACCCCTGCTTCACGCAGATTCACCCCACCTGCATCCCCGTGAAGGGCGACTACCAGAGCAAGCTCACCCTCATGTCCGAATCCCTGCGCAACGACGGCCGCATCTGGGTGCCCAAGAGCCGCGAGGTGGCAGAGAAGATCCGCAAGGGCCAGATGAAGCCCAGCGATGTGGCCGAGGGCGACCGCGACTACTATTTGGAGCGCAAGTACCCCTCCTTCGGCAACCTGGCCCCGCGTGATATCTCCTCCCGCGCCGCCAAGGAAGCCTGCGACGACGAGCGCGGTGTGGCCGTGACCGGCCGCGGCGTGTTCCTGGACTTCAAGGACGCCATTGCCCGCATGGGCAAGGAGTGGATTGACGGCCAGTACGGCAACCTCTTCGACATGTACGAGGAAATCACCGACGTGGACCCGCACGAGCAGCCCATGATGATCTACCCCGCCTCCCACTACACCATGGGCGGCCTCTGGGTGGACTACAACCTGCAGTCCTCCATCCCCGGCCTGCACGTGCTCGGCGAAGCCAACTTCTCCGACCACGGCGCCAACCGCCTCGGTGCCTCCGCCCTCATGCAGGGCCTCTCCGACGGCTACTTCGTCATCTCCTCCACCCTTCCCACGTACCTCACCACCATCAAGCCCGGCTCCGTCACCACGGCCGCTCCCGAGTTCAAGGAGGCTGAGGACGCCGTGAAGGCCCGTATCCAGAAGATGATGGACGTGAAGGGCACCAAGACCCCGGACGAAATCCACCGCGAGCTGGGCAAGCTCATCTGGGAGGACGTCGGCATGGGCCGCACCAAGGAATCCCTCATGGACGCTATCGAGAAGATCCCCGCCATCCGCGAGGAGTTCTGGAAGAACGTGAAGGTTGTGGGCAGCACGGAGGGCGTGAACGCCGAGCTTGAGAAGGCTTGGCGCGTGGCCGCCTTCCTCGATTTCGCGGAGGTGCTCTGCTACGACGCCCTGAACCGCGAGGAATCCTGCGGCGCCCACTTCCGTTTGGAACACCAGCTGGACGACGGCGAGGCCAAGCGCGACGACGAGCACTTTGCCTACGTGGCATGCTGGGAGTACAAGGGCGTGGACGAGCTGCCCGTGCTCCACAAGGAGCCGCTCACCTTCGAGAACGTGCATCTCGCCATCCGTTCCTACAAGTAATACAGAGTTCCAATATCAAACCCCAAGCATTTTACGACTATGGCTAATCTGAATCTCACGCTCAAGGTCTGGAGACAGGAAAACGCTCAGGCCCAGGGCAGAATCGAAACCTACAAGGCTACCGGCATCCCGGAGGAGGCTTCCTTCCTGGAAATGCTCGATATCGTCAACGAGGGCCTCGTCCACGAGGGCAAGGAACCCATCCACTTTGACCACGACTGCCGAGAGGGCATCTGCGGCATGTGCTCGCTCACCATCAACGGCGTGCCCCACGGCGGCAAGCACGTGACCACCTGCCAGCTCCACATGCGCCAGTTCAAGGATGGGGACACCATCTGGATTGAGCCCTTCCGCGCCAAGGCCTTCCCGCTGCTGCGCGACCTTATGGTGGACCGCTCCGCGCTGGACAAGACCATTCCCGCCGGCGGCTTTGTGGATATCCGCACCGGTTCCGCGCCGAACGCCAACAACGTGCCCGTGCGCAAGAAGACGGCAGACGCCGCGTTCGACGCCGCCGCCTGCA
>JAZUGI010000061.1:0-1987 GCA_045641125.1 Akkermansia sp. | reverse complement strand
CCCTCCCCCTACAATGAAGTTTGACAGCCTCACGCAACTGATCGCAGAGGCCGCCAAGGCTCCGGTGCAGGGTACCGTGTTCGCCCAGGTTTCCCAGAACAACACCCGCACCACCAAGCAGGGCAAGCCCTACCTGGAAATCGTGCTCGCGGATGCGGATGGCAGCATGTCCATCAAAGTGTGGGACAACGCACCCTGGCACGCCGCCTTTGCCCCGCTGCAGCCCAACACCGCCGTGGCCGTGACCGGCAACTGGCAAATGAACCAGTACGGCATGGATGCGGCCGATTTGGATGTGCGCCCGCTTTCCCCCGCAGAGGAGGAGAGCATGCTTTCCGGGAGCCCGGAGCTGCAGGAGCGCCAGGAAAAGGATTGGGCGCAGATTACAGAGTTGGTGGAAGGCATCCGCGACCCGCGTCTCAACCTGCTTTGCCGCGCCCTGCTGGAAAACTTCGAGGCCCGTTTCCGCCGTTCCGGCGCGGCACGCGGCTTTCACCACGCCCGCAGGGGAGGCCTGGTGGAGCACACCGCCGGAGTGATGCGCAACGCCGCCGCCCTGTCTGGCGCATACCCCCAGCTCAACTGCGATTTGTTGCTGGCCGGTGCATTGTTCCACGACTGCGGCAAGATGTGGGAGAACTGCTTTGAGGAGCACAGCTTTGTGATGCCCTACTCGGAAACGGGCGAGATGCTCGGCCATATCTCGCTCGGCATTGAGGTCATCAACAAGCTATGGAGCCGCATCTACACGGACGAGCTCAAGGAGCAGTGGAAGGACCTGCAGCCCGCTTCCGAACAGGTGCGCCTGCACCTGCTGCACCTGGTGGCCTCCCACCACGGCCTGCTGGAGTACGGCTCCCCCGTGATGCCCAAGACCCCGGAAGCCCTTATCCTGCACCACGCGGACGACATGGATGCCAAGATGGAGATGTTTGCGCAGGCGTACGCCACGCAGCCGGAGCTCGGCAAGAACATCTTGCAGAAGAAGCCGCCGCTGCCCACCAATGTGGTGCTGCCGCTGCCGCACTATGAGCAGGCATGATTGAAGCCTCTCTGGCCATCCTTTCCGTGTGCGCCCTGCTGGTGCTTTCCCAGCTGAGCCCCGGCCCGGACCTTTTCCTGGTGGTGTACACGGCAATGGCACGCCGTTTCCGCTCCGCGTGCATGGTGGTCACCGGCATCACCGCCGGCTTTGCCATTCAGACCGTGTTGGTGTGTACCGTGGGCACGCAAATCATGGACCAGCCGTGGAGCAAATGGCTGCTGGTGGCCGCCGCGCTCTGGCTCCTCTACCTTGCCTGGAAAATCTTCCCCAGAAAGTCCGCCCCAGTGGAAATGGACGCTTCCCCGCAACTCAAGCCCTCCGCGGGCGCGCTCTTCCTGCAGGGATTCCTCTGCAACATCCTCAACGTGAAATGCCTGCTCTTCATCAGCGGGCTCAGCCTTGGCCCCATCAGCCGTTATGGGGATGCACTCCCTTGGTTCACGCCCGCGCTGGCCATCGGCCTCGTCCTCTCCAGCCAGTTCGGCTGGATGCTCTGGAGCTGGCTCCTTCAGCGCCAGCCCATCCGCGCTTTCTACCTCCGCCACGCCCCCGCCATCGATGCCTCCTTTGCCATCCTCCTCGCCGCCTTCGCCATCCTCATCCTCGTGGAGTAAGGGTTGGGAGGTAACGAGCCTATGTGATGAGCGCCAGCGATTCTGACCAACCCCCTTCCTTACCGCCAATCATTGCACACCTCGCCCGCCTGGGGGAAATCGCGTGGCACTGCCTCGCCGAACTTCAAAATCGTCAATGGGCACCCGCAAATTGAAAATACATGCGGATTGTTGCTTGCATTTCACGTGGGAAAGCCGTATAATTGCCCCCGCAAAGACGTATTGCACTATGAACGATATTATCACGACCGCATGCAAGTTCGTCACGTCCTCGATTGGCCGCAAGATTATCGTGGCCCTGACGGGATCGTGTCTCCTCCTGTTCCTT
>JAZUGI010000060.1:0-15239 GCA_045641125.1 Akkermansia sp. | reverse complement strand
ACAACCCCAAGCCACCCTATCCCGCCGCCATGCGCCAACGCCGCATCCAGGGCAGCGTGGGCGTGCGCATCGCCGTTTCTCAACAAGGCACCCCCACCGCAGTGGATATCACCCGCCCCAGCGGCCATGCGGAATTCGACTCCACCGCGCGCTCCTGGATTCTCCGCCACTGGCGCTTCCGCCCGGCCACCACCGCCGGCAAGGCCACAGCCTCCACCGTCACCACAACCGTGCGCTTCCGGCTCAATTAAAGCCGCGGATAAAATCCACGGGGAAGCGCCATTGCACATCTCTGGACCGGCCCCGGCAAATGGTGCAACGACTGAACACGCACCGGCACGTACAACTCGAAGCGTTCGATACGCGCCCTGCATTTACGGCATTCCGCCGGCCACAGTCATGAAGTCTCAAAACACCTTGGAACGCACGCGGCCCTTACGATTTGTCGGAACCGCCCTGCTCCGGCTCAAGGGCGCGGAGCTTCTCCGCCAGCTGGGGATTCTGCTCGGCGAGCATATCGAGCATGGCGGGGGTCCAGGGCTCCATGAGGCGGGCGGTGCACTGCAGGCAGCAGATGAGCAGCAGCACCGCCACCAGGCTGCGCGTGGCGCGGGCGGGCTCCTTCTGCACGGGCAGGGAACCCGTGCGGGCATCCCACGCGGTGAGACCGTGGCGGCCGAGCTGCCAGCGGGAGAAGCCCATGGCAAAGAGCGGCAGGATGGAGAACATCATCCCCAGCCCCATCACAAAGACGAGCATGGTGCGGGCAAAGGCGCGGCCGAATGTGAGCGGGCGCCCCTTGCCGCCGGCCATATCCTGCACGCGGATACCGAAGAGAGCCTTGCCGGGCGTGGTGCCGCGGGTGCAGAGCAGCAGGGGCTCCAGCAAAAGCATGCCGAGCCACAGCAGCGGGCCGCAGGGCAGCAGTGCCGTGCTGAATTCCACATGCAGCGCATAGAGCAGCGCGTAGGCCAGCACCGTGTAGATACCCATGTCCACCAGGCGCGCCAGCAGGCGCACATACGGCATGGGAATGTACACGCGCAGCACGCCGCGCGGCATTTCCCTCTCCTGCGGCGGCTCTGCGCCGCCTTCCTCCAGGGTGGGCGGGGTGTCGCGGTCGTCCAGCTCCGGCAGGGGGTCGTTGGGGTCGTAGGTGATGTGCTTGGGAGCGCGCTCGCAGATGAAATCCGTGAGTGCGGGGAGCTCCTTCAGGGGCACCCAGCCCACGGCCCCGGCGTGCCAGCCGAGGGTTTCATCCGCGGAGAGCTCGCCCGTGCGCACCTTGGAAATCATATCCGGCACGGTGGCGGGGCCGCAGCGCTTTCTCTCCTTGTCTATCCAGTAAATATCCATGTGGTGTATCCGCGCGGGCGGCGCATCAGTTGGAACGCAGGGCCTTGGCGGGGTCCTGCCGCGCCACCAGCCAGGCCGGCACAATGGAGGCCGCCGTGACCATCAGGAACGCCTTGAATGCCTGCCAGGCGAACATGGCGGGGTCGTACACGGCCGGCAGGGTGATACCGTGGGCCTCCATGGGGAAGGGATCCATGCCGATGCCGGCCATGGCCGCCTGAATCTCCAGGCGGTAGTGGAGGGTGAGCAGGGCCAGCAGCACGCCGAGCACCGCACCGAAGAAGCCGATGATGACGCCCTGCCAGGTGAAGATACCCATAATCTTGGCGGGCGTGGCCCCCAGGGCCTGCAGCACGGCAATCTCACGCTTGCGCTGCATGGACACGGTGAACATGACCGCCATGATGCAGAAGCTGGCTATGAGGGAAATGACGGAAAGCACGAAGCCCATCATCACGCGCTCGTTGGCAATGAGCTTGTACCACTCCTCGAAACGGCGGGACCACGGGATGATATCCCACTGGCGGCCCACAGCGTCATCCGCGTTCGGGTCCTCCGCCGGCGGCAGGATGGCGGCGAGCTGCTGCTCCACGGGGCCGGGGTTGTTGGCATCCTGCACGCGCACGCAAATGCCGTTCACAATGCTCTTGCCGCCCACGGAAACACCGAGCATATCCTGCGCCATCTGCAGGGGCATGTAGATGTTGGGGCCGGGCATGTTCTCCGGCGGCTGGTAAATGCCGATGATGGTGAGATCCGTGGGCATGACCATCTGGTTGACGCTCTTCACGGCCTTGCCGTCCTCCTTGTCGCGGTCCAGCGCGGCCAGTTTGGCAAGGGTCTCCTTCCAGAGCTTCTGCTCCTCTGCGGTGTAGATATTGCCGTCCTCGCCATGGCTCTGCATGATGCGGAAGAGGGTGTCCAGCCCGTCCTGCTCGCTCTGGCGGAGCTTCTTGGCGGGCATGTTGAAGATAACGCCCAGCATGTGCTGCACCTTGTCGCGGGAAACGGCGCAGGCACCGTCCGCAGCGGGTTGGGCACCATCAAAGAAGGTGGCGGCCGCCTCCGTGAACTCCTTGTTCTCCTGCGTGAGCAGCGGCTCCTGGATCATGGCCCAGATATCCGCAATCTCATCAATGCTGCCCACGGGGGTCACGTGCAGGCTGTCGCCCACACCCAGCCCCAGGGAAGCTGCCGTGGTGGCGGAAATCACGCACTCCTGGTCCAGCCCCTCGCCGAAATCGAACGTGCCGTCCTTCAGCATGGGCAGCAAAGGCTGCAGCTGGGAATCATTGTGCGGCTCCACGGAGGTGAACTGCACCGTGATGCGCCCCGCGCTGCTCTGGGCAAAGGCATCGCCGTCCAGCATGGGGTATGCGCTCACCACGCCGGGCAGCGCGGCTATCTTCTCCTGGATGGCGGGCCAGTCCACCTGCTCGTCGGAGAGGCTCAGGCGCTGAAAACCATCTGTTTGGGTGATAACGTAGTGCGGGGCAAAGGCGAGCACGCGCGTCTCCATCTCGTTCTGCAGGCCTTCCATAACGGAAAGCACCACAATGAGCGCGGTCACGCCCAGCGCCACACCCACCAGGCAAATCAGGGTGATGATGGAAAACATGCTGCGCAGCGGGTTGAGGTATCTCACCGCCAGCATCAGGCTCAGGTTGCGTCTCAGTAGCTTCATTCCGTGTTGCGCGGAAGTATCCACCATTCCCGCCCCGCGCGCAAGCCTAAAGGGTGGCATGGAGGAGGGGGAGAATTCGCACCTCCCCCTCCCCTGCACTCCCGCACCCCGCTTCGGCGGGCATAGGCCGCCCCTGCTAATAGGTGGGG
The DNA here is from genome assembly GCA_045641125.1 of Akkermansia sp. Taxonomy (GTDB): domain Bacteria; phylum Verrucomicrobiota; class Verrucomicrobiia; order Verrucomicrobiales; family Akkermansiaceae; genus Akkermansia. The sequence goes on along the minus strand of JAZUGI010000060.1, from coordinate 12,050 downwards.
AATTATCTGTCATTTGATTTGACAAATCGGATGATGCGGGTAAAATCTGCGCCGATTTATGAAGCATGCTTCACATCCTAACAAAAGCATGAGGGACCACACGGGCTTCCTCATGAAGATGATTGTGGACCGTGCAGAAACGCTCTTCACGCAGATGGAGGGCACACCGGACATCACACCGGCGCAGTGCCGCGTGCTGCTGTACCTGGAGAGCCGGCAGGGCGAGGCGGCATCGCAGCGCGACATCGAACACCACATGTGCGTGAGCCACACCACGGTGAAGGGGCTGCTGCGGCGGCTGGAGGACAAGGGGCTGGTGCGCACGGCGTTCGACAGCGAGGACGGGCGCGTGAAGCACGCCTACCTGACCCCGTACTACCACGAGCGGCACGCAGCCGCGCAAGGCGCCATAGACCGTCTGGAGGCGCGCCTGCTCGGCGGGTTCTGCGCAGCGGAGAAAAAGCAGCTGGCAAGCATGCTGGAGCGCGTGTTCAACAACATTTCCCAAACCTTTTGACAAATATGAATACCAAGACGATATTGATGACGATAGCAAGCGGGGCCGCGCTGATATGCAGCACCGGCTGCAACAAGGGCAAGGAACAGCAGGCGGCGCCGGCCATGCCGCCCGTCCCCGTGGCGGTGATGAACATGGTGCAGCAGGATGTGACGCTCTACCAGACCTGGTTCGGGCACCTGCGCGGCGTGCAGGAGGCCGCCATCCGCCCGGAGGTTTCCGGCAAGCTGCTGCGCCAGGTGTACAAGGACGGCAGCATGTGCCAGAAGGGGGATGTGCTCTTTGAAATAGACCCCGCCTCCTACAAGGCCGCCGTGGATATGGCCACCGCCAACCTGGAGGCTGCCAAGGCCAGCGTGCTGCGCGCCCAGGCATCTTGCGAGCAGGTGGACCAGGATGTAGCCCGCTATTCCAAGCTGGTGAAATCCGGTACCGTTTCCGAAAAGAACTACACGGACGCCCTGCAGGCACAGAAGGAGGCCCGCGCCGCGCTCTGCGCCGCAGAGGCCCAGGTGAGCCAGGCGGAAGCCAACCTGGAGAACGCCCAAATCAACCTGGACCGCTGCACCATCCGCGCGCCGTTCACCGGGCTGGCCTCCAAGTCCAGCGCCAGCACGGGCGAGCTGCTGAGTGCCAGCGGCCTGCCGCTCACCACCATGTCGTCCATAGACCCCATCCGCGTGGATTTCGCCGTGCCCACCAAGCAGCTTGCGGAAAACATGGCGGCCCAGGGCTACGACCCCTCCAAGGAGAAAGCCCCCATCAAGGATTTCGAGCTGATGCTCAACGGTGACACGGTGTTCCCCCACGCCGGCAAGGTGGTGGCCGTGGACAGCGAGGTGAGCCGCAGCACCGGCACCATCTACTTTATCGGCGAGGTGCCCAACCCCGACCACACCCTGCGCAGCGGCACCGCCGTGCGCGTGCGCGCCGTCACCGGTGTGGAGAAGGATGCCTTCATGGTGCCCACCCGCGCCCTCATTGCCTCCATGAGCCACCGCTACATCTACATTGTGGCTCCGGACAAGACACCCGTGGGCATCGATGTGAAGCTTGGCGACACCGTGACGCTGGACATGCCGGACGGCAAGGGCGGCAAGGCCCCCATGCTCATGCAGGTGGTGTACGCCACCTCCGGCACCATGGCGGAGCAGCTCAAAGCCGTGGGCTACGACAACCCCGCGGATGCGCCCGTGGTGGTGGAAGGCACCCAGATGGCGGAAAAGTACGCCCAGGCCAACCGCGCCATGCGCAAGGGCGGCGCAACGGAGGGCTTCGGCACCCTGGCCCCCTCCACCTTCCAATACACCGTGCCCGTCTCCACCACCCCCTCTGTCACCGCGCAGGGCAGCCAGCACTAACACCGCAGCACCATGAGCGCCTTTTTCATCAAGCATCCCGTGATTGCCACGGTCATTGCCGTGGTGACAACCCTGCTGGGCCTGGTGTGCCTGCAAAGCCTGCCGATTGCCCAGTACCCGGAAATCACGCCCACCATTGTGCAGCTGCAGGGTATTTTCCCCGGAGCGGATGCCCAGGCCGTGGCGGATTCCGTGGGCACGCCCCTGGAGCGTGAAGTCTCCGGCGTGCAGCAAATGAACTACATGATGTCCGTTTCCTCCAACAACGGCGCATACAACCTCACGGTCGTGTTCGACCCCAAGTCCGACCCGGACCTGGACCAGGTGTTCACCAACATGCGCTACGGGCAGGCATCCTCCCGCATCCCCACGGAGGTGCTGAACTCCGGCGTGACCATCCGCCAGATGCCGGGCCTGCCGCTGGTGATGTACTCCATCACCTCCCCCGATCAATCCTGGGACCCGGTGCACCTCTCCAACTACGCGCAAATCAAGATGGTGGACGAGCTGAAGCGCGTGCCGGGCGTGGGTGAAGTCTCCGTCTACGGCGCCGGGCGATACGCCATCCGCGTGTGGCTGGACACCGTGGCCATGGCCCACCTCAACATCACGGCGGCGGAGGTCCGCCAGGCCATCGCGCAGCAGAACATGACCAACCCCGGCGGCAAGATCGGCGCGGATCCCGTGCCCGGCGGCCAGGAGAAAACATACACCGTGCGCACGCAGGGACGCCTCAGCTCGCCGGAGGAATTCGGCAACATCATCGTCCGCCAGGACGGAGACCAGATTGTCTACCTCAAGGATGTCTCCCAAATCGAGCTCGGCTCTGAAAACTACTCTGTCACCGGCCGCATGAACGGGCGCGCCTCCGCCAGTGTGGTCGTTTACCAGGCTCCCGGCTCCAACGCCATCAAGACCGTGGACCGCTTGAAGGAGGTCTTTGACAAGCAGGCCGCAGCCATGCCCCCCGGCCTGGAGGGCGAGCTGGCGCTGGATACCACCACGGCGGTGCGCGCCTCCATCTCGGAAATCCGGCGCACGCTGATAGAAGCCGTGATACTGGTGGCGCTGGTGGTGTTCGTGTTCCTGCAGAGCTGGCGCGCCACGCTGATTCCGCTGATAGCCGTGCCGGTCTCCCTGCTGACCACCTTTGCCGTGTTCCCCCTTCTGGGATTCACGCTCAACACCATCTCCCTGCTGGGCATGGTGCTGGCCATCGGCCTGGTGGTGGATGACGCCATCGTGGTGGTGGAAGCGGTGCAGCACCACATCGACAAGGGGCTCAACCCGCGCATGGCCGCCTTTGCCGCCATGCAGGAAGTGAGCGGCCCCGTGGTGGCCATTGCCCTGGTGCTGGCGGCGGTGTTCCTGCCGTCCCTGCTGCTGGAGGGCATCACGGGCACGCTGTTCAAGCAGTTTGCCATCACCATCGCCATCTCCATGCTGATATCCGCGTTCAACGCGCTCACGCTCTCCCCTGCCCTGTGCACCATTCTGCTGCGCCCCTCCGGCGCGGACCGAACCTTGGGCCACAGCCTGTTCAAGCGGCTGTACATGAGAGTGCACGATATCACGCTCGGCCTGGCCTTCCGCCTTTTCAACAAGACGTACAACGGCGTGGCCAACGTCTACACCAAGATATGCGGCGGGCTTTCCCGCGCGCTCATCGTCTCCATCCCCCTGCTGCTGGTATTCTGGGGCTCCATCTACCCGCTCGCGCAAAAGGTGCCGGGCGCCTTCCTGCCGGATGAGGACCAGGGCTTCCTGCTGGCCGCGCTCATCATGCGCCCGGACAACTCCCTGCAGGTCTCCTTCGAGCAGGCCATCAAGCTGGAGAAGGCCATCTGGGGCTGCGACTACGCCAAGGAGCCGGAAAAGGCGGACCCCGCCATCAAGCACGTTGCCAGCGTGGTGGGTATCAACATCCTCAACTTCGTGCAGACCCCCGGCGCCGCCGTGGTTTTCGTGGAGCTCAAGGACTGGAAAGACCGCCCCGGCGTCACCGTCAAGGAGGTGAAGCAGCGTATCGAGGCCCGCGTGCACCAGGCCGGGCTGGATGGCCTGCCCATGGTGATGGAGCCGCCCGCCATTCCCGGTGTGGGCGTGTGCAACGGCGTTTCCATGGTTCTGCTGGACCTGGAGGGCCAGGGCGTGCCGTACCTGCATGAGAACGTGGAGAAATTCAAGGCGGCGGCGGAACGCCTGCCGGAAGTGGCGGTGTGCATGCACATGATGATGCCGGACACGCCGCAGAAATTCCTTGGCCTGGACAAGGAGAAGTGCCTCTTCCACAAGGTGGATATCGCCGCGGCCAATGCCATCCTCTCCACCTACAACGGCTCCTCCTTCGTCAACTTCTTCAACAACTTCGGGCAGCAGTGGGCTGTCTACCTGCAGGCCAAGGGCGAGGACCGCACCGACCTCACCAAGATGGAGGGCTACTTCGTCACCAACCGTGACGGAGAGCGCGTGCCGCTGGCCGCCATTGTGAACGTGCAGGAAATGGCCGACACCGAATTCGTGATGCACCACAACATCTACAACGGCGCCAAGCTCACCGTCATGCCCAAGCCCGGGTATTCCACCCAGCAGCTCATGGAGGCCCTGGAAAGGCTCTACGAGCAGGAGATGGACACCTCCCGCATCGGCATGGACTACCAGGACATGAGCTTCCAGGAAAACAAGGTGCGGCACTCCGCCAGCCTGCTGGAAATCTTTGCCATGTCCGGCGTGTTCGCCTTCCTGATCCTGGTTGCCCTGTATGAGAAGTGGACGCTACCGCTCTCCGTGTTCATGACGGTACCGATAGCGGTGGCGGGCGCGTACGCGGGCCTGTGGCTCATGGGGCTGGAGCTCAACCTGTACGCGCAGGTGGGCCTGGTGATGCTCGTGGGTCTGGCGGCCAAGAACGCCATTCTCATTGTGGAGTTCGCCAACCTGGAAATGCAGCGCGGCAAGGACCTCATGGCCGCCACGCTGGCGGCGGCGCGCCTGCGTTTCCGCCCGATTGTGATGACCTCGCTCGCCTTCATCCTGGGCTGCCTGCCGCTGATGTTCTCCACCGGCTCCGGCGCCATGGCGCGCTGCTCCATCGGCACGGTGGTGGTGCTGGGCATGAGCGTGGCCACCGTGGTGGGCGTCTTCCTGATTCCCTGCTCGTACGTGTTCATCATGCGCCTCTTCCGCATCAAATTCAAGCTCAACGAGCTGGCGGAGGACCCGGATGAGGAAGGCGCGCGCCGCTACCTGGCCGCACACGCCAATGACACCACCGACGTTCAGAACTGATTTTAGCCTTTATTTCTTATTGTTTTTTAACTATAATCAACCCGTACACGCACAAGACGATGAAACAATCCGTGATACTCACCCTTGCGGGGACAGCCGTTTTCCTGAGCGCATGCGCCATCGGGCCGCGCTGGCAGGCCCCCAACATGGCCGTGCCCGCCGAATTCCGCGGGGCCGGCATTTCCGAGAGCACCATGGCAGACCTCCCCTGGCAGATGGTGCTGCATGATTCCGACCTGCAGGACCTGCTGCGGGAGGTCTTCAAGCACAACCGCAACCTGCAGGCCCTGCAGCACAACGTGACCGCCGCGCGCCACTTTGTGACCGTGCAAACCGCTCCCCTCTTCCCGTGGGTGAACTACGGCGGCAGCTCAAGCAAGGGCATGAACCAGGGCGGCGGTTCAAGCATTGCACAGTCCGGCGGCCACACCGCCGTGCCCGGTGCCATGAACCTCAGCGCCGTCTGGGAGCTCGACATCTGGGGCAAGACCCGCAAGCAGCGCGAAAGCGCCAAGGCCCAGGCGGAGGCCGCGGAGGAGGACTTCAACAACATGCGCATCTCGCTCATGAAGTCCGTGGCCTGCGGCTATCTCCAGCTCATCATGCTGGATGAGCAGCTCACCATCGCCAAGGAGGCCGTGCAGTCCTACTCCGAATCCCTGGAGCTCTTCAACAACCGTCTCAAGGGCGGCATCGGCACCTCTCTGCAGACCGCCTCCGCACAGGCCGCGCTCTCTGCGGCAGAGGCCCAGGTGCCCCAGCTGGAGAGCCAGATTGCCGCGCTGGAGAACACGCTTTCCGTGCTCGCCGGCCGCATGCCCGGCCACATTGCGCGCAGCGGCTCGCTGGACGACTACGCGGATGCCAGCAGCGTGCCCGCCGGCATTCCGGCCAACGTGCTTTCCCGCCGCCCGGATATCCGTTCCAAGGAACTGGCCCTGCGCGCCGCGAATGCGGATGTGGGCGTGGCCATCACCAACTTCTTCCCGAGCATCAGCCTTACGGGCACGCTCGGCTATGCCTCTGCGGACCTGCGCCACAGCATCTCCGGCCACCGCACGGGCTGGGGCGTGGGAGCCAACCTCACGGGCCCGCTGTTCCACGGCGGCGCGCTGTACGGCAGCTACAAGATGAAGAAGGAGGCCTTCCTGGCAGCCAAGGCGGACTACGAGCAGACCGTGCTCAACGCCATGTCTGAAATCTCCACCACCCTCATTGAGCGCCAGAAGCTGCGCCAGGTCATGGAGAAGCAGGAGCAGGCCGTGGCATCCTACCAGGAGAGCGTGCGCCTGGCCAAGGAGCTCTACACGCAGGGCCTCTCCAACTACTACGAGGTGCTCACCGCGCAACAGGGCCTCTTCCCCGCGCAGACGCAGCTGGCCGCCATGCGCTTCCAGTATGCCGCCTGCATCCCCACCCTCTACACCCAGTTGGGCGGCGGTTGGCGCAACCAGCAGGATGACCACCTGGGCGCAAACGAACCCATCCCGGAGCCCCAGGCAAACTGATTTTCCCGGAAGAAAGGTTTTCCAACACCACAAAGCCCATCCGCACAATGCCGGGTGGGCTTTTTGCCTGCCCTTACATCTTGAACTGCTCGCCCAGGTAGATGCGGCGGGTCTTGGGGTCGTTGGCAATATCCTCCGCGTTGCCCTCCTTGATAACCTTGCCCTCGAAGAGGATGTAGGCGCGGTCCACAATGCCGAGGGTTTCACGCACGTTGTGGTCCGTGATGAGGATGGAGAGCCCGTCCGTCTCGCGCAGGGAGGCCACAATGCGCTGGATATCCTGCACGGCAATGGGGTCCACGCCGGCGAACGGTTCGTCCAGCATGACGAGCTTGGGGTTGGAGGCAAGGGCGCGGGCAATGGTGAGGCGGCGCTTTTCACCGCCGGAAAGCTGGATGGCCTGGCTCTTGCGCAGGCGGGTGATGTTGAAGCGCTCCATGAGCTCGTCCGCTTTCTCTCGCTGCTGGGCGCGCGAAAGGTCGGCGCGCGTCTCCAGGATGGCCATCAGGTTGTCCTCCACGGAGAGCTTGCGGAAGATGGACTCCTCCTGCGGCAGATAGCCCATGCCCAGGCGGGCGCGCAGGTGCATCGGCAGGCCGGAGACATCCTGCCCGCAGAAAAACACCTCGCCCTCGTCCGGCCGCACCAAGCCCGCCACCATGTAGAACGAGGTGGTCTTGCCGGCACCGTTGGGGCCGAGCAGGCCCACGATTTCCCCGGGGCGCACCGTGAGGTTCACGTGGTCCACCACGCGGCGCTCCTTGTAGGACTTGCAGAGGTTGCGGGCATCGAGAAGGATGTTGGCGTCCATGGCTATTTGTCTTGTTCTTGCTTGATTTGTTCGTGAATGCCGGTGGCGGTGGTGCGCTGGGAGGCACCGGAGATGCGGGCGTTGTTGCGGGCATCAATGGTGATGGAGGCGCCGCCGCTTGCGGTGTGCGTGTTGTAGCGGTCGGAAAGGGTGACGGTGTTGCCGGTGAGGGTCTTCACCCCGGTGGCGGCATCCAGGGTGAGCACATCACCCGTGGCGCGCAGCACGCGGCCGGAGGAATCCTTGCCAGCCAGGGCCACGGAACCTTCCGCGCGGGCGGACTTCAAGCCGCCCAGCGCATCCTGCCCTGCCCCGTGGCCGCGCTTGGGCGCCGGTTCCGTGCGGAAAGCCACCTCAATCCTGCCGGAGCACTGCATGGAGCCCTGGGCACTGCGCAAGCTGCCGCCGGAAAGGGTGGTGGCGCTTTCCACGCCGTCGAAATTGTAGTTGAGATGGGCGAAACGCCCGTCCTGCGGCGCAGGCCGCTCCTTGCCCGGGTGCAGGATGGCGGCAACCGGGCCGTTGGCGGCAAAGGTGCCCTGGGCGGACTGCATGCGCGTGGCGGAACCCGTGGTAAGGCGCCCGGCCTCCTTCTCCAGCGTAAGATTCTCCTTGCAGACGGCCTTGATGGCCTGCCCGGCGGAATCGCGCGTCTCCATGCCGATATCCGCGCCCTGCAGGGTGATGTCGCCGGCGGTGTTCACATGAAGCTCGGAAAGGCCGCCCGGGGTGATGGCCACCACGGTGGTGGGCGCGGCATCCTGCGCCGTGCTTTCAATGCTGATGTGGTTGCCGGAAAGGGTGATTTCCCCCTCAGGGGTGACCTGGAGCGCGGAATGCGCCCCGGCGGCAGTTTCCGCAGCGGCGCGGAATCCATCCCCCTGCACCACCAGCGGGGAACCTTCCCGCGCTGTCACGGTGGCACTCTGCGCGGCGATATCCGCCTCCACCTCGTCACCCATCACCGCCACATCTCCCTGGGCGGACTTGGCGGCCAGGCGCACGCAGTTGCGCGCGGAAAGGAAGTCCACGCCGTCATACTGCGCCACGGCCAGGTTGGGCATGCCCTCCCTCTGCTGCACGCGCGGCGTTTCCGCGCGGTGCAGGGTCAGCTCCACCGCACCGGCGCAGGAGAAATTGAGTTCCTCGTCTCGGATGGCGAGCGGCCCTTGCGTGCGCACCTTGCCGTCTGCGGCGCAGAAATGCATGGCGGAGCCCTGCATGCTGCCGCGCAGCATCTTTTCCGGGTTTGCCTGGGAAGCGCGCTCGTAGGTCACGCGCACGGCCTCGCCCTCAATGTCGATATCACCGTTCCCGTGCAGCTCCACGGAGCCGTCCGTGGCGATCGTGTTGGCTCCATAGCTCAGGAAACTGCCCTTGCCGGATACGCGGCAGGCCCCGGTGAGAGCGTTGTACTGCATGGACGGTCCCTTGGCGGAGTAGGTGTCCAGGGTGGCGCTGCCGTCCTCCGCAAACACGCTCTCCACGCCCTTGAAGCGCATGGAGGCAAACTGGGAGAGATAACCGCCATCCTTCCCTGCCGCGGCGGCGCCATCCTCCGGCTGCAGCACCACAACAAGCCCGTTCTCGCCGTTGAAGGAACCGCGCGGATGCTCCATGGAGGAATGCCCGGGCAGGTAGAGCGTGCGGGTGGCGGCGTGGTAGGATATGCTGCCGCCGGCGCACTCCATCTTGCCCTCGCGGCCCTCCTCATCCACCCAGCGCAGGGAAATGTGCGCGCCGCTGAGCACGGCGTTGCCCTGTGCATCCGCTGCCAAGCGGGCGGGATGCCCCTCCCCGGGCTGAATGCGGATGGAGTTGCGCCCCTGTGTCACCAGAATGGCCCTGCCGCGCTCGGGTGAGGTCAGCAGCAGGGTGTTGGCATCGGTATCCGCCACGGCATCCGTGGTTTCAACGGCAATTTGCCCGCCGCGCATCTGCTGCGGCATCTCCTGGGCGCGGTCCACCACCTGCTCCTCCATGCGGACGGGATCTGGGGAAAGGAGGTGTTTCTCCTGCGGCTCTGCCGCGGTTTCCGCAGGCTGTTCCCCTTTCTCCGGGGCGGGAGCCCCGCTCTCGCGGCGCAGCTTGATGTACAGGCGGTGTTCCGCGGAAAGCTGCAGGCGCTCGTCGTTGAGCCATACGCGGTCCAAATAGATGAGCGTATTGGCGGCGCTGTCGAACATGAGGCCGCCAAGGCAATAGGCCTGCGAGTCGGCCTCCGCGGTGGGTTCATCGTCCTCCTCCGTCTCAACGGCGGCATCGTCCCCGCCTGTTGTGGACAAGCGCTCCAGCGCGGCATCCGTCTCACAATCCATGGCTTGCCACTGCTCCACCAGCGCGCTCACGTCCACGCACTCCGGAACAGGAGCTGCCAGGGCGGCGCAGGGTGCCAGGATACTCAGCAGGAGGGCGCGCTTCATGGTTTGGCGGGGGTGGTGCCGGTGCGCCCGAAGACAGACGCCGACACTGTGGTGCGGACCGGCCCGCGCAGCAGGCCCTTCTGGGTTTTGGCATCGTAGACCACGCGCCCGCCGCGAGCGGTGAAGCGCTTGTCGTGAATCCTCGTGCGCCCGGTGGTTTCTCCCCGCATGGTGGAAAAATCGTACACGGCGCTGGGGCTTTTGACAACGGTGCGGAAACCGTCCGGGGAGAAGAGCGTGGCCACAATTCCCTGCAGGGAGAGCTTTTGGCGGGATTCCACGCGCATCTCCTCAATCTTCACGAGAGCGGTCACGCGGTGCTCCTCATAGCGCGGCAGGGAAATGCCCTTCACCACGCTGCCGGGCGGCAAGAGCTGCAGCCCGGGGAATTCGCCACGCCCCACGGTGTCGGATGCCGTCTCGGCAGGCTGCTGACCCCATACGGGCAGCAGCAGGGAGAACAGCAGGACTGTGGGGAGCGGGCGCATCAGCACATCTCCTCGTACGCGCGGCGCACCAGCATCAGGTTGCGCAGGATACGCTCCAGGTCGTGCAGGTAGATTTGGTTCGGGCCATCGCTCATGGCGTGCTCCGGGTCCCTGTGAACCTCCATGAACACGCCGTCCACGCCCACGGCCATGGCCGCGTTGGCCAGCACGGGCGCGAGCTCGCGGTCACCGCCGGTGGCACCGCCCAAGCCGCCGGGGCGCTGCACGGAGTGCGTGGCATCAAACACCACGGGGCAGCCGAACTTGCGCATCCAGTACATGCCGCGCATATCCACTACCAGGTTGTTGTAGCCGAAACTGGTGCCGCGCTCGCAGAGCATGAAACGCTCGCAACCGAAGGCGCGCATCTTCTCGCAGATGTTCACGCAATCCCACGGGGCCAGGAACTGGCCCTTCTTGATGTTGACGGGGCGGCCGGTCTTGGCGCAAGCCTCCAGCAGATCGCTCTGGCGGCAGAGGAACGCCGGCACCTGCAACAGGTCCACGTAATCCGCCGCGTAGGTGGCCTGCTCCTCGGTGTGCACATCCGTCACCACGGGGATTTTCAGCTCGCGGCCGATTTCCGAGAGGATGCGGCACCCCTCCTTGAGGCCGGGCCCGCGGAAACTCTTCACATTCGTGCGGTTCGCCTTGTCGTACGACGCCTTGAAAATAAACGGCAGGTCCAGGCGCGTGCAGATGTCCTTGATGCTGCGCGCCATCTCCCAGGCAAAGTCCTCATTCTCCAAAGAACACGGCCCAAGCAGGAAAAACGGCTTCGGCCCGCCTATCTCTACGTTTTGAATCTTGAATTCCATGGTGGTCTGTTGATTGCACCCATTATACCCGCGCGCACGCGGAAGTCAATGCTTCTGATAGCCCCCGCCCGCACTTCCATCTGCATGCGGGAAACGGCGCAGAAGTGTTACAATTGTGTTACAATGCCGAAATGGGCAAAGAAAACGGAAACGGCCTGTGGATATTTCATGCAGCCCTGCGTTCCCGCAACCGAAAAGATACCATATACACCATGAAAACAAGCCTCCTCAGCCTTTGTCTCGCCGTTGGAATTTGCGCCGCCGTGCCTGCCGCACTCGCCCAAGATGCCACAGACTCCGCCGCGTCCCCCGCCGCCGGCCAGAAAGTTTCCAAGAAGGCCAAGAAGAAGGCCGTGACAATCAAGCCTGGCAAGGCGAACAAGGCCATTGGCAAGCTCCGCACCGTGAACGGCGTGAAGCCAAACCGCAAGGCCCTGTACTACATCGTCTTCCAGTCTGCCAGCTGGTGCGGCGCCTGCAATGCAGAAATGCCCAACATCGCCAAGGCGTACGAGGAGATGAAGGCGGCCGGCGGCCTGGTGGAGGTGGTGCTCGCCTCTTCCGACCACGATGCCCCCTCCGCCAACGGATTCCTCAACAAGTACAACGCCAAGTTCCCCGCCATCCTCAAGGCGGATGCCTCCAAGATTCCCGGCTTCAAGGTGGCCGGCGGCATCCCCTGGGCCCAGGTCATTGATGCCAACGGCAACGTGGTGGAAGACAGCCACGCCGGCCAAATTATCAGCCAGTGGCACAAGTACGAGGACATGGCCAAGCAGAAACAGGCAGAGGCCGAGCAAAAATCCGTGGCCAAGGCATAACGCGCCTTGCCGCCC
>JAZUGI010000059.1:0-9530 GCA_045641125.1 Akkermansia sp. | reverse complement strand
TGACAATCGGTATGCCGAACAGCCGGAACGCCAGCGTTCCCTTGGGTGCGCCTTCTATGTGCATGCCTTGTCTTTAGCCCAATCTTGCTCCTTTGACAATGAATTTTGCAAAAAATGACAAAAAGTTCAAAAAAAAGCTTGCAAGCTCGTGGCGTTGGTGGTACCATTCGCCCGCACCCCGTTCAGGGGAGGCAATTCCGGCGTAGCTCAGCGGCAGAGCGGGTGACTGTTAATCACTAGGTCGTTGGTTCGATCCCAACCGCCGGAGCGCTAAAAAACCCCATGCGTTCAGCATGGCGTTTTTCGTATACTCACGGGAGCCACATGTAATGGAAGGGTGCTATTCCTTGCTCCAGGAGGTGATGAACGAGCCCACGGCGATTGCGGCACACACCACCGCAGCAACGGCGGCAAGGGGCAACAGCAGCACCGCCCACTCGCAATAGCCTACACAGCAGGAACATGCCAGCAAATCGCTCGCATAGGCCCCGGCGGCCAGCACGGCAAAAGCCACCGCGCGCCGCAGCCAGGCCACGGGGCCGCGCCGCTTCGCCCGCCAGGGCGGCAGCATGAAGAGGCAGAAAAGCACCGCCACCACCGGCAGCACCTGCCGCATCCACCAACAATAGTCAACCAAATCCCCCATCTCCGACTCATCGGGGATGAACCACCAAAGACGCACACAAGCCCCCACCGCAAGAGACAGCAGCAAGGCCAGCACACCGGCCGGGGAAACATGCCCGCGAACCCGGGCAAGGAAAGAAGCGGAAGACATGGCGGCATACTATCACGCCACGGGGGTCGAGTCCAGATAGAAAAACGGTGCGCTTGAAATTCGCACGCGTGTGTGGTAGCATGGGGCAGCCCATGAGCGAGGAGAAGATACCGGTATACAAGCAACCGAACAGCGCCCAGGGAACTTAAGCGCGCAAAATCCGGGCGGGTGCTACCCTTTGCGGCAAGAGACCACGAACGCGCCCACGGCAATGGCGGCACACACCACCGCCGCAATGGCGGCAAGGGGCATCAGGAGCACCGCCCACTCGCAGTAGCCGCTACAGCAGGCACATGAATTGGAATTGCTCATATCCGCTCCGGTGGCCAGCACGGCACACGCCACCGCGCGGCGCAGCCAGGCCACGGGGCCGCTCCGCTTCATCCGCCAGGGCGGCAGCATGAAGAGGCAGAAAAGGGCCGTCACCACCGGCTGCACCTGCCGCATCACCAGGCAATAGTCAAGCAGGTCGCCCTCTTCCCCCTTCCCTGCGTTGAGCCACCAAAGGCGCACCGCACAAGGCAGCAGCACCAAAGCCAGCACCCCGGCAAGGGAAACATGCCGGCGAATCCAGGCACAGAAAGAAGCAGCGGACATGGCGGCATACTATCACGCCACGGGGGGCGAGTCCAGCTAGAAAAACGGTGCGCTTGAAATTCGCGCGCGTGTGTGGTAGCATGGGGCAGCCCATGAGCGAGGAGAAGATACCGGTATACAAGCAACCGAACCCGAGCACTATTCAGCAGATGTTCGGGAACTACTACCTTGAGTACGCATCGTACGTGATTCTGGAGCGCGCCGTTCCGCACATTGTGGACGGGCTCAAGCCCGTGCAGCGCCGCATCCTGCACTCCATGGACAGCATGGACGACGGCCGCTTCAACAAGGTGGCCAACGTGGTGGGAGACACCATGAAGTACCACCCGCACGGCGACGCCTCCATCGGCAGCGCACTCGTCTCCCTGGGGCAGAAGGGCTACCTCATCGACACGCAGGGCAACTGGGGCAACATCCTGACAGGAGATTCCGCCGCCGCGCCGCGATACATCGAGGCGCGCCTCTCCAAGTTCGCCAAGGAGGTGGTGTACAGCCCCAAAGTGACTGAATGGAAACTCAGCTACGACGGCCGCAACAAGGAACCCGTGGCGCTTCCCGTAAAGTTTCCGCTTCTGCTGGCGCAGGGAGCTCTGGGCATTGCCGTGGGCATGAACTGCCTCATCCTGCCGCACAACTTCAACGAGCTCATCGATGCCGCCATCCACTACCTGCGCAACGAGAGCTTTGAGCTCTACCCGGATTTCCCCACGGGCGGCCTGCTGGATGTCTCCGCCTACAACGACGGCACGGGCAGCAGCCGCCTGCGCTGCCGCGCGCGGCTTGACACCTCCACCAAGAAGCTCATCCGCATCACGGAAATCCCGTACGGCACCACCACGGAATCCATCATCCAGTCCATTGAGAACGCCATGGAGAAAGGCAAGCTCAAGGTGGCCAAGATAGAGGACAACACGGCTGCCACGGCGGATATCCTCATCCACCTTCCCGCCGGGCAGGACGTGGAGAAGACCTGCAACGCGCTGTACGCCTTCACGGAGTGCCAGGTGAGCATCTCCCCCAAGGCGGTGGTGATTGTGGACCGCAAGCCCGTGTTCATGGGCGTGAGCGAAATCCTGAAGCACAACGTGGACCACACGAAGGAGACGCTGCGCCGCGAACTGGAAGTGCAGCTCGCCGAGCTCCAGGAATCATGGATGCAGGTGAGCCTGGAGAAAATCTTCATCGAGAACCGCATCTACAAGGAGCTCGAAAAGAGCGAAAGCTGGGAGCAGTCGCTCACCATGATTGACAAGAAGCTGCAGCCTTTCGTGAAGGACTTTATCCGCCCGGTCACGCAGGACGACATTGTGCGGCTCACGGAAATCAAGATCAAGAAGATAGCCAAGTACGAGATTCACGAGGCGGAGAAGCGCATTGCCGCGCTGGAGAAGGATATTGCGCAATGCCGCAAGAACCTGGACCAGCTCACGCGCTACACCATCCGCTGGTTCGAGGGCTTGCGCAAGAAATACGGCGAGCAGTGGCCCCGCCGCACCGAGCTCTGCGAGTTCGAGAGCGTCACCCGCGCGGAGGCCTCCGTGGAGAACGAGACCCTGTACATAGACGAGGACGGCTTTGCCGGCTACGGCGTGCGCAAGGGAGAGCCCGTGGAAAAATGCTCAAAGATGAGCGATATCCTCACCATCGACAACCAGGGTGTGCTCATGGTGCGCCGCGTGCAGGAGAAGTTCTACGTGGGCAAGAAACTGCTCGATATCCGCGTGCTGCGCCCCGGGGAGGACTGGGTGTTCAACATGATCTACCGGGACGGCAAGGAGGGCATCACCTACGCCAAGCGCTTCCACATCGGCGGGTTCACACGCGACAAGGAGTACGACCTCACCCAGGGCACCAAGGGCAGCCGCGTGTTCTTCTTCAGCGTGCACAAGACGGAGGAGGACAGCGCGGGTATTGCCGTGAACGTGTACCTCAAGAACCAGTTCAAGAGACTGCGCAAGCCCGTCACCTTCGACTTTGCGGAACTGCGCGTCAAAGGCCGCGCCGTCATGGGCAACATCGTCACCAAGAACCCGGTGGAGCGCATTGCGCGCATCATGCCCAGTGCCGCTCCCGCCCCGGAGGAAACGCCCGCCGCAGAGCAGACCGCCCCCGCTGCAGACACCCCGCAAACGCCCCCTGCCCCGCAGGATGCCCCGCAACCGCCGTCCGCAAGCGACACCCCGGTGCCGCCCCTGGAGGACACCCAGGGCACGTTCAATTTCGGCGAGTAGCGCCTGTTGATACGCAAGGGCTTCCCCTCCCATCGGCACCCCGAAGAGCTGGGTGATGATGATTCAGCGACACGTCTTCACAGAAAGCCTTGGCTTCTATGGCAGACGCTCATGAGTCAATGATGGGTTCATGCCAGTAGAGGGGGGAGTGTCGATTCAATGCGGGAAACGGCTCCCATGCACTCAGAACCTCGGATCGTCGCTGGCGTTGAAATCACTTGTCCTTTGCGGCGTGTACGGAGGCTCGTAGGTTGACCGGAGGTAGCTCCATTCCGGCTGGGCATATCCCGTTTTTGCGTCAGGAATACGCAAACGGCCAGCAGAAAAAAAATAGGACTGTATTTTAGTCATGATAATTGCTTCAGTGGTGGTGGCCGCACCCGCAGTCGCAGTGGTGGTCATCGTCTGCTTCGCAGTCGGCGTCCTCTATTTCCGGGGGCAAGGGCTCGTCGTCCTCCTCACGGTGGGGCGGCTCCAGCTTGGCGGCAAGGGAAGGCGTGGCGGCCACCTGGGCGGCAAAGCGGCCCTGCGCGTTCCTGGTGCGCAAATCCGCCCCGGCATCCAGCAAGAGGTCCACAATCTCCTCGTATGCGTAGTGGGCGGCCAGGTGAAGCGGCGGTTGGCCGTAGGCATTGCGCGCATTCACATCCGCCCCGGTGGAGAGCAGCAGCTCAATGAGCGCCATATCCGGCTCCACGCCCTGCGCGGCCAGGTCCGGCGGCAGGTCCACCTCATCCTGCAGCAGCAGGGTGGCCGCCTTGCGCAGTTCGTCGTCGGGGGCGCTGCCCATCAATTCGTCCAAGAAGACGCGTACATCGTCATCGTACTCGTCGGGGTCCAGGTCACGGGCCATCTCGCGCAGGTCCTCCCTGCTGACGGTGGGCTTTTCATCTTCGTTCACAGGAACGCTGTTCCATTGGATATCGCTCATAATCGGGTGTGAAATTAGGGTTAACGGTCAACAATCCCAAAGATCTACCAATTCTTGTGGGAGTGCGGTGAGGAAGCGTGAGGGCGGGCAGTGCATGGAATCGTAGCTGCGGCCGTTGAAGCGGGGATAGCTCATGTAGAGCTGGTCCTGGGCGCGGGTGACCGCCACGTAGAAGAGGCGCGTCTCCTCCTCTATGGCGTCCGTCTCCCCGCTCTCCAGCACGCGGCTGTGGGGGAACATGCCGTC
This sequence comes from Akkermansia sp., assembly GCA_045641125.1. Classification (GTDB taxonomy): domain Bacteria; phylum Verrucomicrobiota; class Verrucomicrobiia; order Verrucomicrobiales; family Akkermansiaceae; genus Akkermansia. The sequence goes on along the minus strand of JAZUGI010000059.1, from coordinate 4,750 downwards.
TGCCAGGAAAATGATGAACACCACCTTCCATTCCAGCCCCTTGGCCTGGTGGATGGTGCTGAGGGTCACGCAGTCGTCGTCATCGGCGGGGGCATCCTTGTCCACCTCGCTCAGCAGGGCAATCTGGGAGAGGAAGGCCTCCAGGTCCGCCTCCTCGCCCACGGTTCGGGCGAGCTGAGCGATGTCCTCCTCGCGCTCCTCGTAGTTCTCATAGGCGGAGTGGAGGTAGGGGGAGAGGTACCCGTGCACGGCATGCACCAGCTCCGGCGGCAGCAGCTCGTGGTCGTCCGGGTGCAGGGAATCCATGAGGGTGAGGAAACCCTGCCAGTGCGGGCGTGCCTTGTTGGGCACGGCGGCCTTCTCCATAACCTTGGAATGGGGCTCCGCAATGCGGGTGGAGCCGGCATGGGCGGCGAGCCAATTTTCCGCGCAGGCGCTCCAGGCGGCCCAGAGCTTGCCGGCGGTCACCTCGCCCACGCCGGGGAAGGTGGCGGCGATGCGGCGGAAGGCGATTTCATCCCGCGGGTTGGTGAGCAGGCGCAGGAAGGCCACCACATCCTTGATGTGGGCCTGCTCAAAGAAGCGCAGTCCGCTGGTGATGCGGAAGGGGATGTGGTTGCGGGAGAGCTCCATCTGCACATCCAGCGAGTGGAAGTGGGCGCGGTAGAGCACGGCAATGTCCTTGCCGGGAATGCCGCCGCCCGTGAGCTCATCGATACGGCGCGCCACGAACTGCGCCTCCGTGCGGTTGTCCGGGGCCACAATCACGGCGGGGAGCATGCTTCCGGCGGGGCGTGCGGCCTGCAGCTCCTTGGGAATCTGGTTCTCGTTCAGGGCAATGGCCGCGTTGGAGACCTCCAGAATGGCGGGCACGCTGCGGTAGTTGGTGGTGATGCGGTATACCTCCGCATCCGGGAAGGTTTCCGTGAAGCGCAGGATGTGCCGCACATCCGCGCCGCGCCAGGAGTAGATGCTCTGGGCATCATCCCCCACGGCCATGAGCGAGCTCCCTTCCCCGCCGGAGAGCAGAGCCACAATCTGGTCCTGGATGGTGTTGGTATCCTGGTACTCGTCCACCAGCACATGGCGGAAGCGCTCCTGCAGCTCCTCCCGCACATCGTCGTGCTCCTTGAGCAGGCGCAGCAGGTTGGTGAGCAGGTCGTCGAAATCCATGGCGTTGAGCGCCAGCTTGCGGCGGGCGTAGTCGTCGTAGATGGCGGCGAGGGTGTCCTCGAAACGATCATACCCGGTGTAGCGGGTGTGCAGCACGTGGCGCCAGTCGTCCGCGGTGTTGACAGCCAGGCTGTGCAGGCCGAGCAGGATTTCCGCCTTGGGGAAGCGGTCGCTCTTCTTCATGTTGGCGGCGTGCTGCTTGACCAGGTTTTTCATGAGAGCCTTCTGGTCGTCGGAATCGAAGATGGTGAAACCCTGCAGGTAGCCGAGCCTCTCCGCGTGGCGGCGGAGGATGCGGAAGGCGATGGAGTGGAAGGTGCCGCCCCAGAGCATGCGGGCATCCGTGCCGGTGAGCTGCGCCACGCGCGTGAGCATCTCCCGCGCAGCCTTGTTGGTGAAGGTGAGCAGCAGGATGCGCCACGGCGCCACGCCCTGCTCCAGCAGGTAGGACACGCGGTAGGTGAGCGTGCGGGTCTTGCCGCTGCCGGCACCGGCAATCACCAGGGCTCGGCGCGCGGCGGTGGTAACGGCGCGGTACTGCTCCTCATTGAGCTCCGCGGCGTAGTCGTGGGCGGGTCCCTGTGGCGGGAATTGCATTCCTACTCGAAATCGAGATAGATTTCCGCGCGGCGGTTCTCCCCGCGGGCGGTGTCGATCTGCTCCTCGGAATCACCCTGGGCGTAGGTGCGGCGGGGCTGGCTCATGCCCATGCCGCGCGTGGAGATCTGCGCGGCATCTACGCCGTAGGACACCAGGGCATCGCGCACGGCAGCGGCGCGCTTCTCGGAAAGCCGCTGGTTGTACTCCGCCGTGCCCACATCATCCGTGTGGCCGGAGATATCCAGCTGGCGGCGGCTCTGCTTGAGCAGCTGGGCCACAATCTCCAGCTGGCGCAGGGAGCGCGGCGTGAGCGTGGCATCGTCGAACGCGAAGAAGAGCGCCAGTGAATCGCCGCCCTTGGGGTTCTTCACCAGCGGGAAATAGTGGCCGGCCTCCTGGGTGCCCTGGTCCTCGTAGCTGCTGAGCAGGGAATCCATGGAAACGTGGGTGATGCGCCAGGCGTCTTCCGCCTTGGCAAGCTCCACGCCGATGTTGCCGGGCTTGGCGGCGCCGGCCTGCTGCGGGGTCACGTACACCAGGTAGCCGGAGTGGGCATCGTTCTCAAAGGTGTTGCGGATGGGGAGCTTCTCGCGCAGGCGGTAGGCACCGTCCTCGAACACCATGCACAGCCCGGCAATGGTGGCATCCGTCACCTCCTTGCCGTCAATCATACCGCGGGCGGCCGCCATGTCGCCGCGCTGCACGGCATCCACGAAAGCCTGCACCACCGCCTGGGAGGCGGGCGCGGTGTCGGCGGCGGGCTCATCAGGCTGCGGTTCCGGCTCCGGCTGGGGGGTATCCTTCACGGCGGGTTCGGGTTCCGGCGTAGTCTTGGGTTGCTCCACAGCCTGGGGCTGCCCAACGGTCTGGGGCTGCTCCACCTTGGCCTGCCGCTCGGCGGCCTGTTGGGCCTCCTGCTGATGGCGGGCGGTTTCCTCTCTCTTGAGGAAGAAGAACACACAGCCGCAGACAATGGCCGCAACGATGAAGCTGACGATGAAAAGGATGAAATTACGGTTCATGGCGGGTTACAGGAATTGGGTGGGATTGACGGGGGCCACGCCCTCCGGAAGGGATTCTGCGGGGGCTGCGGCGGGAGCAGCCTGGCCGGCCTCGCGCTTGCGGAGCATGCGCACCGCGCCGTAGGGATCCGGGAAGGCGGGAGCCGGGTATTTCTTCATGAGCTCCTGCGGGTCGATGCGGTTCATGGTGCCCTTGGGATCGTAGGCGGGCATGCCGGCCTCCACGCAGCGCGAGGGGATGGCCTCGAAATGCAGGTGCGCCAGATAAAGGCCGTTGGCGGTGCCGATGGTGCCGATGGGTTCGCCGCGGCTCACGGTTTCACCCAGGCGGGCGGAGCGCTCCTTCAGGTGCGCGTAGAAGGTTTGCACGCAGGTGCCGTCCGGCAGGCGGTGCAGCAGAATCACCACGTTCCCCCAATCGTCTGCGGGAACACCGCTGTACACCACCAGGCCGCGCGCCGCGGCGTAGACGGGTTCTCCCTCGTCCGTGTTGCTGCCGCCGATACCGTTGAGGTCCTGCCCGGTGTGGTTGCCGCCGCGCTTCGGGTTCGGGGAACCGAAGGGCTGGGCATCATAGGCAAACGCTCCGTTGGGCGTGCAGATGGGAGACTGGAAACCGTCCACTATGGGGGCCTTGGTCATCTGCTCTGCGGTGAGCAGGATGTAGCCGGGATGCAGCTGCTCCGGCATGGCGTCCAGAGCCACGTCCTTGCCGTAGATGGGCGTGCTGTCCACCTTTTGGCCATAATCCTTGCGTGCCAGCTTGCCTATCACCAGCAACACGGTAACACCAAGCGCACCCGCCAGCAGAAGCAGCAGGAACACCTTCCTCATAGGGCTGATATGGAATCGGCTCGCCATTGCGCCGCCATTATAGGGGCTTCCCCCGCCCCTTTCAAGCAAAATGGGTGTATGCGCGCGGACTCGCGCATTTCCCTGCCACATGGCCTTTGCGATGCCCCGTTTGCGGCCGCGTGACGCAAAAACGCATTTTTTTCAAATTTCCGCTTGACAACTCCGCGCAATCTGGTATTCTGCCCCTGCTGCAACGCAGCGCGAGTATCCATGTCCCCATCGTCTAGGGGTTAGGACATATGATTCTCAGTCATAGAACTGCGGTTCGAATCCGCATGGGGATGCTCCAAGGGAAGCCCGCCTGAAAAGGCGGGCTTTTTCGTTTCCGGGGCAATATCCCGCTTGCGCGCGCGCGTGGGATTTGCTATACTGCGCGCGTTATGTACATTGCAGTCATATTCGGCAGGGTTGTGGCGGCGCTTTTCTCCTTCTGCGGCGTGGTGAACATCATCACGGTCGTGGGGGAAATGACGCGCACCATGGGCTACTCGAACTTCATCCGAGGTCTGGCGGAAGCGGCCTGGCCGCTTGCGGTGGGCATCACCATCTGGATTCTGGTGGAAGCTATCCTGCACTTGGAGAAGCTGGTGTTTCACGCGGACACCGCCGCCGTTCCGGTGACGCTGCCGCGCAAGAAGCAGAAGGCCCCCGCCAAACAGGCGGCAGCACCCGCGTATTTCAACGCACCACCCGTCACCCAGCCGGTGGCGGCCCCCGCCGGGCATGCCCCCGCACCCGTCGCCGCACCCGCTCCTGCGGCGGAGCCGGAGGCGCCCAAGCCCTCTGTGGAGCCCCTGCCCAAGGATGACGGCATGAAGTTCTTCAAGGTGGATTAATGGCCACCCTACCCCAGGAAGCGCAGGATGCCCTGCGCCGCCTGCTGCGCGAATACGGCGCCGCGGATGCCGACACCTGTGAGTTCCAGCCGGTGAGCGGCGGGGCCTCCGGCCGCAGCATTGCCCGCTGCGGAGGTGTGCTGGGCATCCACTGGACCGCCGCCCGCGCGGACAACAATTCCTTCCTGCCGGCCGCGCACGGCCTGGCCGCCGCCGGCATGCGCGTGCCCGCCGTTTTGGCAGAGGCGGAGTTGGGCAACGGCT
>JAZUGI010000058.1:0-6441 GCA_045641125.1 Akkermansia sp. | reverse complement strand
CCCTTTCATGGTGTAAATAGTTCTTGATTTTTTTGCGGGGCGGGCGTATACCCGCCCCGTCAATTCCAAACCATGACCGGTCTTTTTGTCTTCATTCTGTGTGCATTGCTTCTCATTGGCGGTTATGCCGTGTACGGGCGTGTGGCGGAGAGAGTGTTCCGCGGGCGCCCGGATTTGGTGATGCCCTGCGATCAACATGGGGACGGTGTGGACTTTGTGCCGCTTCCCTCTTGGAAGGTGTTCATGATCCAGCTGCTCAACATTGCGGGGCTGGGTCCCGTGGTGGGAGCCATATCCGGCTGCCTGTTCGGGCCGGTTGCGCTGCTGTGGATTGTGTTCGGCTGCATTTTCGCCGGAGCGGTTCATGATTTCCTTTCCGCAATGCTGAGCGTGTATTCCGGCGGCAAGAACCTGCCGGAACTGCTGGGGCACTGGATGGGGCCCAAGATGCGCCACGCCATGCGCGTGATGTGCCTTTTGCTGCTGGTGATGGTGGGTGTGATATTCACGCGCACCCCGGCGGAAATGCTCGCGCAGAACCTGCCGCTGAGTGCCACCGTGCTCTGCGCCATCATCATGGTGTACTATTTCCTGGCCACCATTCTGCCGGTGCAGGCCATCATCGGCCGTCTCTATCCCGTTTTTGCCGCCCTGTTCCTTTTCATGGCCGTGGCAATGGTGGCAAGACTGCCTTTCTGCGGCAGGGAGGTGCTGCCCAACCTTGATTTCTTCTCCAACCTCCATCCCAAGGGCACACCCGTCTGGCCCATGATTTTCGTCACCATCTCCTGCGGGGCCATTTCCGGCTTCCACGGCACGCAGAGCCCGTTGATGGTGCGCTGTCTCAAGGAACGCCGCCTCATGCGCCCCGTCTTCTACGGTGCCATGATCACGGAGGGCCTGGTGGCCCTCATCTGGGCCACGGTGGGCCTCACCCTGCGTGAGGAGCTGGCTGGCCTTCCCCCCGGTCTTTCCATTTCCGCCTCCTGCAAGATCATGTTGGGCGAATACGGCGGCGTGATTGCCATGCTGGGCGTGGTGGTGCTCGCCATCACCAGCGGCGACACGGCTCTGCGCATGGGCCGCCTGATTCTGGCGGATATGCTGCACATGGACCAAACCCGCATCTGGAAACGCCTGGCCTTGTCCGCTCCGCTGTTCCTGGTGGTGATTGTTTTCTTCAACACTGATTTCAGTGTGCTCTGGCGCTATTTCGGCTTGGCCAACCAGGTGCTCGCCTGCATGTCCCTCTGGATGCTCTCCCTCATGCTCCGCCAGCGCCTGCGCCCCTACTGGATTGCGCTCATCCCGGCGCTGTTCATGACCACGGTGTGTGTCTCCTACCTGCTTTGCGCACCGGAATGCGCCATCGGCTTGAGCACCCTCACCTCCACGCTTATCGGCGGCGGGGTCGCGCTCCTGGCTCTCGTTGCCTTCCTATACGCACGGCGCCAAACATACTCCTCCGTTCCCGAGGCGCTGCGTTAACGCACGCGCTCTGCCGGCACTCAGAGAAATGGCTTGCCATTCGGGGTAGAAAAGGGTACAATTTTGTGCCCGCGCGCCAACGCGGCCAAACGTTATGGACTTCAATCTCTCCACCTGCACCGCCCTGGCCATCTTCCTGATTGTTTATGCGTTCATCATTTCCGAACGCATCCACCGAACCGTCGTTGCACTGCTGGGTGCCGCGCTCATGGTGGTCTTCGGATGCGTGACACAGGAGGCCGCATTCACCGAATTTATCGATTTCAACACTATCGCCCTCTTGACGGGTATGATGATTCAGGTACACGTGCTGAGCAAGACCGGCCTGTTCAACTTCCTTTCCGTCTGGGCGGCCAAGAAGACGAAGGGCAGCCCCATGATGCTGCTGGTGGCTCTCTCCACGCTGGTGGCGGTATGCTCTGCGCTGCTGGACAACGTGACCACCGTTCTGCTGACGGTGCCGCTGACCTTCACCCTGGCCAAGGACCTGAAAATCTCCCCCATGCCCTTCATCATCGCGCAGGTGCTGGCCTCCAATATCGGCGGCACCTCCACCCTCATCGGCGACCCGCCCAACATCATGATTGGCAGCGCGGTGGCGGAAATTGACTTCATGTCCTTCATCTACAACCTCGCCCTGCCTTGTATCGTCACCTTCGTTGTAACGGTGGCCATCCTGCTGTTCATCTACCGCAAGGCCCTGGTGGCGGCGGAGGAGGACCGCAAGGTGGTGATGAACATGGACCTGCAGGGGATGATTGTGAACCCCTCCCTCATGCACAAGTGCCTCTTCACCCTGGGGCTGACCATCCTGCTCTTCTGCAGCCACAGCGCGTTCCCGGATTGGAAGATTGAGCCGGGTGTCATCGCCATGCTGGGCGCTTCCCTGTTGCTGCTGCTGGTCATGCCCAACAAGGAGGAAAAGATTGTGGAGACGCTCTCCAGCGTGGAATGGGCCACCATCTTCTTCTTCTGCGGCCTGTTTGTGCTGGTGGGCGGCCTGGAGACCCAAGGGGTTATCAAGGCCATGGCCCAGGGCGTGCTGGAAATCACCCATGGTGATATCGCCGCAGCCACCTACTCCATCCTCGGCCTCAGCGCCGTCATGTCCGCCTTTGTCGACAACATTCCCTTTGTGGCCACCATGATTCCGCTGCTCAAGGATATGGGAGCCACGGCCGGCTGGGATTTCGCCACCATGGAACCCCTGTGGTGGGCCCTTTCCCTGGGTGCATGCCTGGGCGGCAACGGCACGGTCATCGGCGCCAGCGCGAATGTCGTCGCTCTCTCCCTCGCCCGCAAGCACGGACAGCATGTGAGCTTCATGCAGTACTTTGTGGTGGGCTTCCCGCTGATGCTGCTCTCCATTGTGATTTCCGGCATCTTCCTGTGGCTGAAGTTCCTGTAATCCCGCAATCGGAAAAGAATTTCGTTTACGCTTGACAGCACAGGGGCGCAGGTGTATATTCCGCGCGCCTGTTCGGGTACAGATTTAGACCAACCAGACAAAAACCATGACAAAAGAAACCAAGAGCATATTGATAAAGGTGCTGATTACGCTGGCCATCTCTGCCGGCGTATTCTTTGTTCCGTTTGAGGCATTGGGCGTGCCGGTGAATTCGGTTCAGGTGAGCGTGATCTCACTGTTCGTGTTCGCGGCCCTCATGTGGATTCTGGAACCCATTCCGATTTGGTCCACCTCGGTCATGGTGATTGCCATCTGTCTTCTCGCCCTCTCCAACAAGGCGTTCAACTTCCTGCGCCCTGCCAGCAGCTATGACAAGGACGCCGTTTGCGCCATTATTGAAGAAGTGATTGGCACGGAGGGTGCAGCCGCCCAGGCATCCGTGAAGGACCCGCAGAAGGACGGCTCCATCAAGTGGATTTCCCCGCTCAAGAAAATCCAGAAGGATGTGAACGAGCGTCTCACCAAGAAGGGCAAGTTCAACGAGGAGGAATTCTACACCTCCATGAACTACGTGATGCTCAACACCGCCAACAAGGCGGAGGCCTCCGCCGCCAAGGCCCTGGCCGAGGGCGCGGCCGACAACGAGGCCCGCGAGTCTGCAACGGCCATTCAGAACGCAGACACCCCGGAGGCCCTCTCCAAGGATATCTCGTACCAGCAGCAGCTTTCCATGGACCTGAAGGACGCTTCCAAGAAGCTGGCCGACAAGGACCTGCAGGCCCGCATCAAGAAGCTGGCCACCCACAGCGTGAACGTGATGAACTCCAAGAACACCATGGCCACGTTTGCGGACCCCATCATCATCCTCTTCCTGGGCGGCTTCTTCCTGGCCGCAGCGGCCACCAAGTTTGGCCTTGACCAGAACCTGGCGCGCGTGCTGGTGCGCCCGTTCGGCACCAACCCGAAGATGGTGATGCTCGGCCTCATGACCGTAACCGCGCTGTTCTCCATGTTCATGAGCAACACGGCCACCGCCGCCATGATGATTGCCATTCTCACCCCGGTGCTCAAGCTGATTCCGGGTAGCGACAAGGGCCGCATCGCCATTGCCCTGTGCATTCCGCTGGGTGCCAACATCGGCGGCATGGGCACGCCCATCGGCACGCCCCCCAACGCCGTGGCCATCAAGACCCTGCAGAACCTGGACCTCTCCGTGAGCTTCGGCAAGTGGATGGCCATCGGCATCCCGTATGTCATCATCCTGCTGTTCATGGCCTGGCTGGTGCTCATGTGGATGTTCCCCTTCAAGATCAAGGAGCTCAAGCTTGATATCGGCGGCGTGTTCCGCAAGGACTTCCGCGCCCTCGTGGTGTACGCCACCTTCATCATCACCATCTTCCTGTGGGTGACGGCGGATATCAAGATTCCCGGCGTCTTCGAGGGCTGGGGCGTGGATTCCAACACCATCGCCATCATCCCCATCGCGGTCTTCGCCGTGACCGGCGTTATCACCGCCAAGGACCTCAAGCTCCTGGAATGGGATGTGCTCTGGCTGGTGGCCGGCGGCTTCGCCCTGGGCGTGGCCCTGGAGGAAACCCAGCTGGCCAAGGACCTCATCACGGCCATTCCGTTTGCCTCCTGGAGCTTCTTCGCCCTCATGATCGGCGCCTGCTTCATCAGCATGTTCGCCGCCACCTTCATGAGCAACAGCGCCACCGCTGCCCTGCTCATGCCCATCCTGGGCACCGTGGCGGGCGGCATGATGCACGCCGGCAGCATGGGCGGCCCGGATGCGGCCGGTCTCATGGTGGCCGTGGCATTCAGCACCTCCCTGGCCTTCGCCCTGCCGATTTCCACCCCGCCGAACGCCATTGCGTACGCCACGGGCGTGGTTCCGCAGTCCGCCATGGCCAAGAGCGGCGTGGTGCTCTGCCTCATCGGCTTCGCACTGGCCATTGTGATGTCCTACATGCTCATCAACATCGGCTTCTTCTCCTAATGAAACCCTTTGCCGCTGCCGCCACCTGGCGGCAGCGGCTTTTTTTTCAACAAACCGAAAAACAGATACCATGAATACATATTCCATGATTGCCCTCTCCGCCATGCTGGCCGCCGGTGCCACCGCCGCGGAGGTTACCAAGACAGCCCCCAAGGATTGGACAGACTCCGTGAAGGACGCCCTGACCGTCTACAAGAACGAGGACACCTTCGTGCAGAAGGTCAAGTTCGCCTGGATGGAGCAGTTCCAGGTGGCTGATATCCAGCCCAACGGCAGCAACGGCCTGCACCTCAAGAAGGGCGCCAGCCCCGTGAACCAGGAATTCCGCCGCTCCTGGGTGGGCCTGAACATTGATTTCGCCTCCGGCACCAAGTTCCACACCTGGGGCCGCATCGGCGGCCTGCCCTACCGCAGCACCTATGCCAACGGCCGCACCATCAAGAACTACAGCTACGCCAACCTCTTCGATATCTGGGTTTCCCAGGACATCAAGCCGGTGAAGGGCCTTACCGTGAAGGTGGGCAAGATCAAGCCTCTCATCACCACGGACTACTCCACCCCCTCCTCCGCCATCTACTGCGTGGAACGCTCCGTTGTGGGCAACCAGTTCGGTCTGGATTCCAACTGGGGTGTGGACGTGACCTACGCCCCCACCAAGCAGGACAAGTACTACCTGCAGTTCTTCGCCAATGACCGTGCCACCACGGACAAGAACATGAAGAACACGGATGTGTACCGCGATGGCCGCGGCCTCAAGGGCGAGTTCGGCTGGGAAGACCGCTGCTACGCCATTGCCGGTGCCTCCCACAAATTTGCGGTGACGGAAGACGGCTTCCAGTCCGTTTCCGCCCAGTACGGGCACGACTTCAACAACCCGCGCCACCGCCGCCAAAAGACGGGAGCCAACTGCTTCGGCCTCCACACGCAGGATGTCCTCTCCCTCGGCTACGAGTACAAGCAGGGCAAGTTTGATGTGCAGGCCAACCTGGTCACCTGCTTCGAGACCAACGACACCAAGGGCGGCAACAACATCGGCATCCAGATTCAGCCCATGTACAGCATCTGCCCGCATGCCGACCTCATCTTCCGCTACGCGGGCATGACCGGCCACAACTCCTGCAAGCTGGCCGCCGACCGCTACATCTGCACGCAGACAACCGCCGCCAGCTGGGTGGACAGCATCCACACCTTCTACCTGGGCGCGGATGTCTACTTCTCCGCCAAGGACAAGAACGCCACCAAGCTCATGTTCGGTGCCGAGTTCGCCCATGCCCGCAACAACGGCGAGAGCTGCTACGACGGCTGGGAGTTCACCACCGCCCTGCGCTGGAACTTCTAAGGGATTTACTAGGTACTAAGTACTAGGTACTATTTAGCCCGGCTGGCGGAATGCCAGCCGGGCTTGTGTTATGGGAAAGCTGTTGCCTGGGCTTTACTCCTCGCTGTCGTATTGCTGCGGCATGGGGCGGCGCTGGGGAGCGGGGCCGTAGCCGGGGCGTGAGGGCGTTTCACCCGCGTCTTCCTCGTCGTCGTACTGCGGCATGGG
>JAZUGI010000057.1:0-13640 GCA_045641125.1 Akkermansia sp. | reverse complement strand
TACAAGTGGGCAGAGGTGCTGGCGGCGGGTGCCTTCTCCCGCTTCGCGCAGGAGGGTGTGCTCAATCCCGCCACCGGTGCCGCCTACAGGGAGACCATCCTCTCCAAGGGCGACAGCAAGTCCGCCCCCCAGCTCTTCCGTGACTTCATGGGCCGCGACCCCAAGCCGGACGCCCTGCTCCGCAAGGAAGGCCTCATCAAGTAATTGCCCATTGGCAACCGGGACAATTCAAGCCCTTCCGGCATTCCGCCGGACGGGCCTTTGCCTTCAAAAATCCATATTGTTGCCGTTCCGTATGGATGGGCAGCAACCACGCGCGGGCGGCCGCCTGAACCCGGCCCGGCAGCGCCTGTGCACGCTCCACCCCGTCCGCGCACGCGAATTACGCTTGAAAAGCGCCCGGGGTTGTGTATACTCGCCCGCGCAGCCGGGAACCAGGCTCCATCCAGATATGTCAACTCCGGAAAAACCGATATTCACCATCTCCGTGCTCGTGGAAAACAAGTTCGGCGTGCTCTCGCGCATAGCTGGCCTGTTCTCCGGGCGCGGCTACAACATTCAGGCCCTGAACGTGGCCCCCTGCGAAGACCCCGCATACTCCCGCATCAACATCGAGGTGCAGGAGGAGAACGAGAAGCTCAACCACATCATCAAGCAGCTGGACAAGCTCGTGAACGTGGTGGAGGTGGTGGATTTCCGCAACGTGCCCACCGTCTACCGGGAGGTGGTGCTCCTGCGCGTCCGTTTCGGCGACAAGATGCATGACATCATCGACATCTGCAACATCTTCGGCGCCAAGGTGCTGGATGCCACGCACGACACGCTCTCCATCGAGTGCACCGGCGGCGTCTCCCGCATCAACCGCTTCCTCAACCTCATGGCGGACTACCAGATAGACATGCTCACGCGCTCCGGCAAGATTGCCGTGGTGAAGCCCAAGGACCGCGCCCCCAAGCCCGCAGCAGAATAAATCTCTGCGGTGCGCCAATTTCCGCTTGCAAGTCGGCCTAGTCGGGGGTAAAATGCGCGCGGACAGGGTGCACCCGCTCCCGCTTTCCATCATTCAAACCTAATTCATACCATGCCTGTACCTACTCAAGAACAGTACATCAAGATGCTCAACACGGCCAAGGAGAAGGGCTACGCCTATCCCGCCATCAACGTCACCACCATCGAGGTCATCAACGGCGCCCTCAAGGCGTTCGCAGAGGCCAAGTCCGATGGCATCATCCAGATTTCCCTGGGTGGCGGCCAGTTTGCCTCCGGCACGGCCGTGAAGGATTCCGCCATCGGCGCCATCGTGCTGGCTGAGGCCGTGCACCGCCTTGCGGAGCAGTACAACGTGCTGGTGGCCCTGCACACGGACCACTGCCAGGCAGACAAGATTGATTCCTTCCTGCGCCCGCTCATCGCCGAGTCCAAGCGCCGCATCGCAGAAGGCAAGGGCCCGCTGTTCAACTCCCACATGCTGGACGCCTCCGCCCTGCCCATGGCAGAGAACCTCAAGATCTCCAAGCAGATGCTCCAGGAGTGCGCCGAGGTCGGCATCGTCCTCGAAATCGAGATCGGCGTTGTGGGCGGTGAGGAAGACGGCGTGGACAACAGCGGCCAGCACGCCGCCAAGCTCTACACCTCCCCGGAGGATATGCTTCTCACCTACGAGACCCTCAACGGCCTGGGCGAGTTCATGCTTGCCGCCACCTTCGGCAACGTGCACGGCGTGTACAAGCCGGGTGCCGTGAAGCTGGAGCCCAAGATTCTGCGCGACGGCCAGAAGGCTGTGATGGACAAGCACGGCAAGGATATGCGCCTGGTGTTCCACGGCGGTTCCGGCTCCGACCTGTGCGATATCCGCGAGGCTATCTCCTACGGCGTGGTGAAGATGAACATCGACACCGACACCCAGTACGCCTTCTCCAAGCCCATCGTCATGCACATGTGCCAGAACATCGACGGCATGCTGAAGATCGACGGCGAGGTGGGCAACAAGAAGGTCTACGATCCCCGCTCCTACCTGAAGAAGGGCGAGCAGGGCATCTGCGAGCGTCTGCAGGTGGCTGCCTCCGACCTCATGTCCGAGGGCAAGACCCTGTACGGCCAGATCTAAGCAGAGCCTTACATTTCACCAATCATCCCCGCGCCCGCAAGGGTGCGGGGATTTTTTTTGCGCGGGTGGGGGCAAGCACCCTGGCCCCCCATGCCGCCCGTATGGCCGTGCACCCGCTTTCACGCATTGTCCATCTTTCGCAAGGCCAGGCATGGTTTCCCTTGCATGCGCGCCCCCGAACTGGTAGGATGGAAGCATGAAGAAGAGATGGATTTGCCTTTTGCTTTCGTCCGTGCTGGTGCTGTTGCTTTCCACATGCGCGGTTCGCAGCCTGGTGTTCCCGGGAGCGCAACCGGGCGGGTGCTCGCCGGATACCCGGTACGGCCACACGGAGCAGTATGTTTCATTCACCATGAAGGACGGCACGGTGCTGCGCGGCTGGCTGTTCAACCGCGGTGCGACGGCCCCGCTGGTGGTGATGTACGGCGGCAACTCCATCAACGCCGGGGCATTCTCCGACTACGCAGACGAGGACACCGCGCGTTCCTACCTGCTGGTGAACTACCGCGGATTCGGCAGCAGCGGGGGCTCTCCCACGGAAAAGGACATTGTGGAGGATTCCTGCGCGCTGCTGGATGAGGTGAAGGAGAAGCTCGGCAATCCGGCCGCCACCACGCTGGTGGGATTCAGCATCGGCACAGGCGTGGCCATGCAGGTGGCCGCCGCCAAGGCTCCGGACAAGGTGGTGCTCATCTGCCCGTTCGACAGCCTGGTGAACGTGGCGTGCGACTTTGTGCCCGGCATTCCCAGGGCTGTGGTGAAGGACAAGTTCGTCTCCACGGACTGCGCGCCGAAAATCACCTGCGACGTGGCCATCCTGCGCGCGGATTCGGACGAGATTGTGCGGCCGCCGCGCACGGATGCCCTGCGGGAAAGTTTCGGCCGCCCGGTGACGGAGAAGACATTTCACGCCACACACAACAGTATTTTCAATGCAGAGGGTTTTCATGACGCTTTCTTTGCGGAGTTGAAATAGGGCCGCAAATACAGCAGCCATGCGGCTTCGCGGGATTCAGCGCGTTTGATTTCAAGCATTTCGCCAAAAAAAATCAGATTTTTTTTGATTTTAGCCTTGCATTGCAATGAAGAAATGGTACACTCCTCTCAGCCCCTCAGTCTATCCTTGATTGTTGGGGTGCTTCAAAATCAAAACTAGTAAGATAATTATGAAGACCATCGCTATTCTCGCCCTTACGGCCGCCGCTCTGGTTTCCTGCCAGCAGCAGCAGCAGCAGCAGCAGGTGGAGCCCACCCCGGCTCCCCAGGTGACTGTGACCAAGAAGTAAGTGCTCGGGAAGTTTAACTTCCCCATCACAAACGCGTCCGGGTTTTCCCGGACGCGTCTTTTTTTACCCCGGCGGCAGAAGTGATTTGTGATTGCCCCGCCGCCGCATTTGTGAGAGGATGAAGCCATGAGCGCCACCGATACCATAGCCGCCGTTGCCACCGCCCCCGGAGCGGCAGCGCTTGCCGTCATCCGCGTGAGCGGGGAACAGGCCGCCAGAGTGGTGATGCGCGCCTGCGGCAGGGAAAGGGATTTCACCCCGCGCCGCGCCACCCTGGCACGCGTGCGAGATGCGCAGGGAAGCGTACTGGACGAGTGCGTGGTCACGGTGTACAATGCGCCGCACAGCTTCACCGGTGAGCATGCGGCAGAACTGTGCTGCCACGGCGGCATGCTGGTGACGCATCGCGTGCTGCAGCGCGTTCTGGAATGCGGTGCCCGCCCCGCAGAGCCGGGAGAATTCACGCGCCGCGCCTTTGAGAACGGCCGTATGGATCTCACCCAGGCGGAAGCCGTGATGGATGTCATTTCCGCCGGGAGCGACCTGGCCCTGCGCGCCGCGCAGAACCAGCTTCAGGGCGCCATTGGCACCCGCGTGCAGGAGGCGGTGGACAAGCTCACGGATGTTGCCGCGCACGTGGAGGCCTACATCGATTTCCCGGAGGAGGATATTGCGCCGGATACCGGGGCGGAGCTGCTGGCCGCGCTGGATGCCGTTTCCGCGCAGCTGCAGCGCCTGCTTTCCACGGCGGACGAGGGGCGCATCCTGCGCGAGGGCGTGCGCACCGCCATCATCGGCCCGCCGAACGTGGGCAAGAGCAGCCTCTTGAACATGCTGCTCGGCTACGACCGCGCCATTGTGAGCAGCACCGCCGGCACCACGCGCGACACCATCGAGGAATGCGTCGCCGTCGGCAGCCTGCGCCTGCGGCTCATCGACACCGCCGGGCTGCACGAGAGCGGGGATGCCATTGAGCGCGCCGGCATGGAGCGCAGCCGCCGCGCACAGGCGGAGGCGGACCTGGTGCTGGAGGTGCATGATGCCTCCCGGCCCCGCACGCAGGAAGATGCGGCGGCACAGGAAACGGGGGCCAAGCGAATTCTCCTGCTCAACAAGTGCGACCTGCCGGAGCATGCGGACTGGCACGGGGTGGATGCCCTGCGCATCTCCTGCGCCAGCGGACTGGGCCGCGCGGAACTGGAAAAGGCCATTGCGGAACTTTTCCTGCACGATACCGGGGAGCGTGATTCCCTGGCCGCCATCAACACGCGCCACCGCTACGCCCTGCAACAAGCGCTGGAGGCCATTGCGCGCGCGCATGCCTCCATTCAGGCGGGGGAATCCCCGGAATTCACGGATGTAGACCTGCGCGAAGCCCTGGACGCCCTGGGCGGCATCACCGGCCGTATCGACACGGAAGACATCCTCACCCGCGTGTTCTCCACCTTCTGCCTGGGCAAGTGAACGCTACGGCGCTGGGTGGAATGCCACCGTGCGCTCGTTCTCACCGCCGTGGCGCAGCACCAGCCAGTGCGTACCCGCCGGCATCAGCGCGCCGTCAAAGCGGTCCGCCCACTCCACCAGCAGCACCTTGCCGCTGCTCAGGTACTCGTCCCACCCCATGCCGAGAGCCTCGTCCTCGCTCTTCATGCGGTAGAAATCGAAATGCGCGGCCGGCAGACGGCCGTCCGCATGCTCATGCACCAGGGAGAAGGTGGGGCTGGCGGCGGGATCGGATGCACCCAGGCCCTCCAGCACGCCGCGGATGAAATGCGTCTTTCCCGCGCCCAAATCGCCCACAAAGCCGAGCACGTCCCCGGCTTCCAGCGCGGCGGAAAAGGCGCGGCCCAGCGCCACCATTTCCGCCTCGGAATGCACCTTCACCTCACCACAGGAAAAAATTTTTTGCCAATTTTTCATTTTTTCGTGAAATTTTTCTTGCCAAACGGCTCGGCATGCCTATAATGTGCCAGCCCGCATGTGCGGGTTCAATCAAAAAAACTAGAAAATTATGGCATACGCAGTTTTCACTTCCGGCAACAAGCAGTACCGGGTGACGGTTGGTGACGTGCTCACCGTGGACCGCATCTCCGGGCTGGAAAAGGATGGTGAGGCCACTTTCGACCAGGTGCTCCTGGTGGAGGACGGCGACACCACGAAGGTGGGCACCCCGACCGTGTCCGGCGCTTCCGTCAAGGCCCAGGTTCTGGACCCGGAGGCCCGCGGCGAGAAGGGTATCGCATTCAAGTTCAAGCGCCGCAAGGGCTTCCACAAGAAGAAGGGCTTCCGCGCCGCTCTCACCCAGGTCAAGATCACCGCTATCAACGCCTGATTGTTCAACCCCAACCAAAACGTTTAACTAGTCATGGCACATAAGAAAGGTCAAGGTTCCGTCCGCAACGGCCGCGATTCCCGCAGCAAGCGTCTCGGCGTCAAGAAATTCGGCGGCCAGTCCGTCATCGCCGGCAACATCATCGTCCGCCAGCGCGGCACCAAGTTCCATCCCGGCAAGGGCGTGGGCATGGGCCGCGACTACACCATCTTCTCCCTGGTGGACGGCCGCGTGTTCTTCGACCGCGAAGGCCGCCGCGTCAATGTTGCCCCGGAGGCCTAAGCCACCGAGAGCAGACACGCAAAACATTTCGGGAAGCACCCCAGCGGGTGCTTCCCTTTTTTGCCGCCTTTGCTGACACAGTTCACAGGGGGGAGGGCTTCAATTTTGCGGAATTTTCCATTGATTGGCCATCAACGCGTTGTAAAAGAGGGAGCCAATCATTGTGGCGCACGTACTCACCCGCGGGGCGCGCTAATTTACGCTTGTCAAAACAGGGGAAGGGTGCTATATACGGCGCGCGCGTGAGCGCGAATCCCCCACCGTATCATGAACGCCATACCGAACGTACTTGCCGGGCGCTATGCCTCCGATGCCATGAAAGCCATCTGGTCCGCCGAGGGCCGGATTGTCCTGGAACGCGAATTCTGGATTGCCGTGATGAAGGCCCAGAAGGATCTGGGCCTGGATATCCCACAGGAGGCCATTGATGCCTACGAGCGCGTGAAGAACGACGTCAACGTCGATTCCATCAACGCCCGCGAGCGCATCACCCGGCATGATGTGAAGGCCCGCATCGAGGAGTTCTGCGAGCTCGCCGGCTGCCAGCATATCCACAAGGGCATGACCAGCCGCGATCTCACGGAGAACGTGGAGCAGCTGCAGATTTGGCGCTCCATGCAGATTATCCGTGACAAGGCGGTGGCCACGCTGGACCGCATGGCCAAGCACGCCGGCACCTGGCGCGACCTGGTGTTTGCCGCGCGCACCCACAACGTGGCGGCGCAGGCCACCACCATGGGCAAGCGCGTGTCCATGTTCGGCGAGGAGCTCGTGCACTGGGCCTGGGCGTGGTGCAGCGTGATGGACCGCTACCGCGTGCGCGGGCTCAAGGGTGCCGTGGGCACCCAGCTGGACCAGCTTTCCCTCTTCAACAAGGATGCCGCCACCGTGCTGCAGCTGGAGCAGCGCATCTGCGAGCACCTGGGCATTGCCGCCAAGTGGACCAATGTGGGCCAGGTGTACCCGCGCTCGCTGGATTTCGAGGTTGTTTCCGGTCTGGTGGGGCTTTCCTCCGCCCCCAGCAGCTTCTGCAAGACCTGGCGCCTCATGGTGGGGCACGAGCTCGTGACGGAGGGCTTTGCCAAGGGCCAGACCGGCTCCAGTGCCATGCCGCACAAGATGAACCCGCGCTCCTGCGAGCGCGTGAACGGCTTCCACGCCATCCTCAAGGGCCACCTGGCCATGATTGGCGGCATCATCGGCGACCAGTGGAACGAGGGCGACGTCTCCTGCTCCGTGGTGCGCCGCTGCGTGCTGCCGGATGCCTTCCTGGCGGCGGACGGCCTGTTTGAAACCTTTATCACGGTTCTGGACCAGATGCAGGCGTACGAGCCGGTCATCCGCACGGAGCTGAACCGCTACCTGCCCTTCTTGATGACCACCACCATCATGATGGCGGCCGTGAAGCGCGGCGTGGGCCGCGAGGCTGCGCACGAGGTCATCAAGGAGCACGCCGTGGCCGTCTCCAACGACCTGCGCGAGGGCCGCATCTCCGCCAACGACCTGCTGGACCGCCTGGGCGCGGATGCCCGTCTCAAGCTCACGCGGCAGGAGATACAGGATATCTACGATGCGAATGCCGGAGACACCGGCATGGCCGGCAGCCAGGTGGATGCCTTCACCGCCCAGGTGCAGGAGCTGGCCGCCAAGTTCCCCAACGGCGTGGGCTACACCCCCGGCGCCATTCTCTAAGCGTCTTTCCCCTCCCCGCCATGCCTGCCGCCAAAGAGACCGTGCTGATGCAGAACGCTGCGTTCCGCCTCACCACACGCCGCCTGGTGCAGCAGGATTTGGAGGCGGAAATCACCAGGGAGGGCAATCTGCGCATCGTTTCCGGCGGCGTGGAGCGCGTGGTGGAAATCCCCAAGAAACTGCCGCAGGGCTGCGCCACCTACCATGGTTCCATCCCCGTGCTCGGCGCCATGTACAACCTGGCGCTCAAGGAGCTGTACGATGACATCACCCCCCACGGCCACATGCTCGCCGGGGCCAACTGGTCTTCCGTGTGGACGCGCGACATTGCGTACGCGGTGGCGCTGGGTGCCGCCGTGGCGGCGCCGGAGGCATGCCGCGCCAGCCTGGATTCCCGCGTGAAGCACGGCCTGGTGGTGCAGGATACCGGCACCGGCGGCGGCTGGCCCGTCTCCACGGACCGCGTGGTGTGGGCTTTGGGCGTATGGGCCTTGTTCAAGGTGACAGGGGACCGCGACTGGCTGGCCCACTGCGCCAAGGTGCTGCAGGCCACGCTGGAGCAGGATGCCGCCGTGCTGCCATCGCTCAGCGTGCTGCGTCCGGGCGAAACCTCGTTCATCGATTGGCGCGAGCAGAGCTACCCGGATTGGATGACCCCGGCGGACATAGGCGCCTCATACGCATTCGGCACCAACGTGCTGCACTTTATTTGCCGCCAAATCCTGGCACGCATGCTCAATCTGCTGGGCTGCAAGAAAGAGGCCAAGCCCTATGAGGAGCAGGCTGCGCAGCTCGCGGAGGCCATCGTTGAAAAGTTCTGGAACAAGGGCTCGCGCCAGTTCGGCATCATGCGCCTGGCCAACGGCTACCTGGACGAGCGCACGGATACCCTGGCCACCGCGCTGGCCGTGCTTGCCGGCCTGGCGGGCAAGAACGCACAGTACACGCTCAGCCGCCTGCCGCGCTCCCCCTGGGGCACGCCCGTGTTTGCACCGTACAAGGTCTCCCAGAAGGATGCCTACCACAACCGCGCCGTGTGGCCGTTTGTGGAGGCGTATGTGATGCTGGCGCACGCGGAGCTGCAGGACACGGCGGGCGCGGGGCGCTCCATGTCGCACCTGCTGCGCGCGTGCATGGCTTTCGGCACCAACAAGGAGAATTTCAACGCGGCCACGGGCGAAGCCGGCGGCACCCTCCTGAACTCGGACCGCCAGCTGTGGAGCGTATCCGGCATGCTCGGCATGTTCTACCACGGCATCTTCGGCCTGCAGTATGAAAAGGAGAACCTGGTGATTGCACCCTGCGTGCCCAAGGAATACCGCGGCAGCCACTGGCTCACCGGGCTGCGCATCCGCAACATGGTGCTGGATATCCACCTGAACGGCTACGGCACGGAAATAGGCTCCGCCATGATCAACGGCAAGCCCGGCTCACCCGTCATCCCCATCAACACAGAGGGCCATGTGCAGGTGGAGCTGGAGCTGTGGTCCAACGAGGACAACGAGACCCAGGCGGAGCCACCTGCCGCCATGGAGGACCTGCCGGAGCCGGAATGGGATTCCCCCACACCGGAAATGCTCCGCTGGAAACCCGTGCCGGGGGCCGTCTCCTACCGCGTGTTCCGCAACGGCACCGCCCTTTCCGCCACGGCGGACTGCTCGCTGGCCATCAACACCACCGCCCCCTACACGGAATACCAGGTGCAGGCTGTGAGCACCCTCACCGCTTCCTGCCTGAGCCGCCCGTTCGAGGTTACCGCTCCGGATGCCTTGGTGAAGCTTACCCCTTTCCGCATTGGCGAGAACGCCGAATTCCCCGTGGAACACGGCCGCGCCTGGCTGGATACCCGCCCCTGCACAGCGCAGCTGGACTATATGGACACCTACCTGCCCTCCGGCATCTACCGCGTGTGCGTGCGCTACTCCAACGCCACCGCCTCCCTGCGGGATGCAGACACCTGCGCCCTGCGCGAACTGGAGGTGGACGGCCTGCCGCGGGGCATTGTGGTGCTGCCGCACAACACGGAGGCCGGGCAGTGGGAGAACTATGCGCTCACCGCACCCGTTATGGTGGCGCTCGGGGAGGGGCGGCACCTGTTCACGCTGCGCTACACGCCGCGGTGTGCGAACACCAACGGCACCACGAACCAGTGCATGGTGAAAGAGATGGTGCTCACGCGCATCAAGTGATGCCGCGGTGAGCTTATTTCGCCTCCGGTTCCGGCCAGCCGACGGTCTGGTGGGCAATCACGCGCTCTTCCCCCTGCAGGCCGAGCTCCTTGGTGAGCCCGTCCGCATCGATAAGCCCGCGAATCACCGTGGCCAGGCCCTTGGAGGTGGCGTACAGGTACACGTTCTGGTAGGCGGAACCCACATGGCAGCGGCCCCACGCATCATCCTTGGCGGTGAAAAGCAGGTGCACCGGCGCATCGTTCACGAAATCCTGCGTGGCGCACAGCGGAATCAGGTTCTTGTCGTTCACCTTTTCCAGCGTGTTGGCCTGGCCGTCGTATTTCCACGTGCCGTCCTTGGTGAGCAAGTAGAGCCCCATATTCTGCAGGTTGCGCGCCGTGGCAATCGTGCGTTTGCCGTGGGAGTTTGCTCCCCACGCCACCCACAGGATCTCGCTGAGCGTTTGGTCGTCCACCGCGCGGTTCTTGTCGTAGAAACGCCCGCTCTGCCGCTGGTCGATAGCCTGCATGAGCGGCATTCCCCCCGTA
This sequence comes from Akkermansia sp., assembly GCA_045641125.1. Lineage (GTDB taxonomy): Bacteria > Verrucomicrobiota > Verrucomicrobiia > Verrucomicrobiales > Akkermansiaceae > Akkermansia. Next base: position 3,222 of record JAZUGI010000057.1, on the reverse strand, counting down.
ATCACGGGCTTGGGAAGCTGCTTCACCTCCCCCGCAAGCGCGGGCACACCCAGGGCCAGCAGCCCTGCCGCCAAAATGGTTCCCTTCATCGTATTCATTGTGGTTGTTATGTGATTATCAGCATCCTACGCCTAACAAAGCAGGGTGTCAAGAAGGAAACGCGACTCAAAAACGCGCGTGCATATGGTATGCTCCCTACTGCGCGGCTTGATTTTGAAAAAAACATTTTTTTGAATTTTAGCCGTTTTTGTGCTTGCCAAGGCGCGGGGAAGGGAGTAAATTAACCTTGCATGCGGGAGTGTTTCATGGCTCCGCATGTGGGCGCTGTGAAGCGCCGGTTGTGTGTTAATGAGCTTTCAAGACTTTTTGTGTGTGAGTTTTGAAAGAATGCAAGGGCCTCCCGGAGCGAAAGCTCCGGGAGGTTTCTGCTTTCCCGGGTTCTCACGCTGCAGAGGGATTTCCGCATTGACAAGACCGCGCGGATGCACTACAAAAACAGCGTTCATGCATGATGTGCCCACAGAGTTCGATGTGGCGGTGATTGGCGGCGGACATGCCGGCATTGAGGCCGCCCTGGCCGCCGCACGCCTTGGCGGCCGCGTGGCCCTTGTCACACACAACCTGGACACCATCGGCCAGATGAGCTGCAACCCCTCCATCGGCGGGCTTGCAAAGGGCCATATGGTGCGTGAGATTGACGCGCTTGGCGGTGCCATGGGGCTCAACGCAGATGCCACGGCCATCCAGTACCGCATGCTGAACGCCGCCAAGGGACCGAGCGTGCGCGCCCCGCGCGCGCAGTGCGACAAGGCGGCCTACCGCACCCGCATGAAATGGGTGCTGGAAACCGCGCCCAACGTGCAGCTCTTCCAGGGTGAGGTTGATGAGATTGTGGTGGATGGCGGCAGCGTGCGCGGTGTGACCACGGCGTGGGGGCAGCGCATCCGCGCGCGGCGCGTGGTGCTGTGCAGCGGCACATTCATGCGCGGCCTGCTGCATGTGGGCATGAACCACCTGCCTGGCGGGCGCCTGGGCTGCGCGCCCAGCGGTGTCTCCGCCAGCCTGGAGAAACTGGGCTTTCCGCTCTCCCGCTTCAAAACCGGAACCTCGCCGCGCGTGAAGGGCAGCACCATTGATTTCGCCGCGCTGGAAATGCAGCCGGGCGATGAGCCGCCCACGCTTTTCAGCAACCGCTCCCGCAAGGAACTGCGCCGCGCCACGGAACCGCACTGCACGCTCAACTGCTGGGCGGATGCGGATTTCTCCCTGTGCCAGCTCCCCTGCGGCATCACCTACACCCATTCCGGCACGCACGACATCATCCGCGCCAACCTGCGCCACAGCCCGCTTTTCGGCGGCGTGATCGAAGGCACCGGGCCGCGCTACTGCCCCAGCATAGAGGACAAGGTGGTGCGCTTTGCAGACAAGGAGCGCCACCAGATATTCATTGAGCCGGAGGGCCGCAGCACGGACGAGTACTACCTGAACGGCCTCTCCTCCAGCCTGCCCTTCTTTGTGCAGCTGGAAATCGTGCACAGCATCCCCGGGCTGGAGCATGCGGAGCTCATCCGCCCCGGATACGCCGTGGAATATGATTTCGTGGTACCCACGGAGCTGCTGCCCACGCTGGAAACCAAACGCGTGCGCGGCCTCTACTTCGCCGGCCAAATCAACGGCACCAGCGGGTATGAGGAAGCCGCTGGCCAAGGCTTGCTCGCCGGGGCCAACGCCATGCTCTCCCTGCACGGGCGGGAACCGCTCATCCTGCGCCGCGACCAGGCATACCTGGGCGTGATGGTGGACGACCTGGTGACGCGCGGCACGGATGAACCCTACCGCATGTTCACCAGCCGCGCGGAAATGCGCCTGCTGCTGCGGCAGGACAACGCAGACCTGCGCCTCTCGCCGCTCGGCGCAAGCATCGGCCTGGTATCGGCAGAAGAGGGCGCGGCGGCGGAGCAGCGCCTGCGCGGTATTGCGGAGCTGCGCGAATACGCGCGCGAAACACGGCACGGCGGCATTTCCCTGGAGCTTTGGCTGCGCCGCCCGGAAAACGACTGGCACACCCTTCCCACCGAGATTCTGGAGAGATTCCCCCAGGATGTCTGGGAGCCCGCGGCACTGGAAATCTCCTACGCCGGGCATATCGACCGCATGCGAATTGCCGCCGAGCGCATGCAGCGCCAGGAGGACAAGAAAATCCCGCCCACCATCGACTACAACGCTATTCCCGCCATGAAGACGGAGGCCCGCCAGCGTCTCAACCGCGTGCGCCCCGCCACCATCGGCCAGGCCGCCCGCATTCCCGGCATCACCCCTGCGGATATCGCCCTGCTGCTCGTCCATGTGAAAAAGGGAGAGTGAACCACAGCGCCCTTTCTGCTGGACATGCGGGGGGCGCGGGTATTACAATGCATGCACATGCCGGAATCACGCCCCATCACCCCGCTGGAACCCTCGCGCAACGTCGGCGCGTTCATGGAGGGTATCCTGGCTGCCGCCCAGGAGGCAAACATTGACAGCGCGCAGGCGGCGGATGCCGACAAGGCGTGCGGCATTGCCCCCAAGGAGCTGCCGGAAGGCCACGCACTGCGCGGCTACACCATCTTGCGCACGCTGGGCAGCGGCGGGTTCGGCATCACCTACCTCGCGCAGGAGAAGCGCCTGCGCCGCCAGGTGGTCATCAAGGAGAACTTCCCCGCCGCCCTGTGCTACCGCAGCGCAGAGACGCTGGACGTGTGCCTGAACAACGAGGAAAGCGGACGCGAACTCTTTGACTGGGGACGCGGCAATTTCCTGCGCGAGGCGCGCCTGCTCGGCAGTTTCGACCACCCCGGCATTGCCAAGGTGTACAGCTATTTCGAAGCGCACAAAACCTCCTATTACGCCACGGAATACATCGACGGCGTATCGCTGGGCCGCGTGGCGGCAGACTACGCGCAGGGGCGCAGCCACATCACGCAGGAGGCGCTCATCGGGCTGATGTCGCGCCTGCTGGACACGCTGGACTACCTGCACGAGCGCAAACTGCTGCACCGCGATGTGAAGCCGGACAACGTGCTCATCACCCGCAACGGCCTACCCAAGCTCATTGATTTCGGCGCGGCGCGCGAGCAATACGGGGACAACAGCGTCTCCACCGTGGAATCACTGGGCTTCACCCCCTCCGAACAGGGGGAGAAAGACGGCAACATGGGGCCGTGGACGGATTTGTACGCGCTG
>JAZUGI010000056.1:0-4330 GCA_045641125.1 Akkermansia sp. | reverse complement strand
GGGGAGCGGTGCAGGCTGGGCGGGTTGAATCGGTTGCTTGGGCTGCACGGGTGGTGCGGGCTTGGGCTCCGGTTTGGGAGCCGGTTCCTGTTTGGGCTGGGGGGTGGGAGCCGGTGCGGGCGTGTGCTCCTGCACGGCCGGCTGGGGCTGCACCACTTTGGCGGGTTGTTCCTTGCGCGCGGGGGCCTCCCCCACGGGAACGATGATATCGCGGCCCTTTTTGTCCTTGGCGTCCACGAAATCGCGCGGCTTGGGCGGGGTGAGATCCGGTATCACCACCTTTTCGCCGCGCCCGTCCTCAATGATGATGTCGTCATTCTGCGGCTCATCAGCCCCGCGGGCTGTGAGAAGGGCAAGGGGAACAAGCAGGACTGCCGCACGGCTCAACCGCATGCGGGTATGCTACCAAAATACGCCCGCCTTGAGAAGTGGAAAATGCACCAGCGCGGGTGACAATATCACCTGCCCTGTTCGTTGAGCGGCGGGGCCCCGTCCACAAATTTCAGCATGCGCTCCTGCAAGTCGCGCACTTCCTCCGGTGAGGGGTCGTACAGGCCGCCCTCTGGTTCGGAAGGTGCGGGCGCTTCTTCCTTCTCCGGTTCATGCAGCAGGTAGGCCGTTGCCAGGGCGGCAGCCAGCGCAGAGGCGGCAATGGCTGCAACAAGGCCCCATTTGCGCACGGGGCGCGGGGCGGATTTCTCCACCAGGGCCTCCAGCCAAGCACCGGCGCTTTCAAAGCGCTCCTCCGGCAGCAGGGAGAGCGCGCGGTCGATGCTCCGCAGGAACGTTTCCGCAAACTCGCTGCGCAGGGAGGCGTCTTCCGCCAGCGGGCGCATGCAGTCGTTATCCAGCCGCTGCAGGGCCTCCTGGGGTGTTTCGCCCAGCAGGACGCAGCGGAATGTTGCCGCCAGGGAATAGAGGTCCGACCACGCGCCGGCGGTGCCCTGCATGTTTTGTTCCGGCGGGGAGTAGGGAGGGGTGAACACGGGGGTGTGGCGGGCTCCGGCGGGCACTGCGGCCCCGAAATCCACCAGACGCACGCGCCCGGCGGCATCGATTATCAGGTGGGAGGGCTTGATATCGCGGTGCAGCACGCCTTCCCGGTGCAGGCTTTGCAGGATGCGCAGCGCGCTCTCCAGCAGAAAGGGCAACTGCCGGCGCCGGTCTGCGGATTCCGCCAGCCATTGCGGCAGCGGGGAGCCCTCTGCGTAATCGGTCACCACATAGGCGGTGCCGCCCGCCTCGAATATCTCATGAATAGCCGGAACCTGCGGGTGGTGCAGCGCGGCCAGCACTTCCGCCTCACGCCGGAAATCCGCCAGGGAAGCCGCAAATGCCCTTTCCATGCCGGGCAGGGGAAGGATTTCCCCCGTTCCCATCTCTCGCTCGCAGATGTCCTGCGGTGCGTGCTCCTTGATGCAGACCCGCCGCCCCAGCTGTTTGTCCCGTGCCAGGTAGACAAAGGCGAAGCCGCCATGCCCCAGGGTGTCCAGCAGGGTATAGATGCCGAAATCCGTTCCTGCGGGCAGCGGCAGCATGGTGCTTCAGCGGTGGCTTACTGCTCCGGCTGGTCCACCGGCAGCACAATCTTGCGGTTGCGAGCCACCTTGGCGGGGGCACTGCCGCGCATCGCCAGATTGGTGATGCTCTCATTGAGCAATTGCGCCACGTTTGTGCCTTCCTGCTGGGCCACCTGCACCAGCTGCGCGTATGTTTCCGCAGACATTTTGAGGGAGATGTTCACATCCGGCGATACGACAACCGAGCTCGGGGCCTCGATGGGTTCCGTCGGCATTTGGTTGATGAGTTTCATGATGAGCTGCTGCTTGCGGGGCGGTATCGGCGCCTTGGCCATCCAGTTGCGCACCGTGTTCTCCGATACGCCGCATTGTTCCGCCAACCACAGGTAATCAATACCGTTCATTTTGAGCCAGGCCTTGATTTGGGCCTTGAAACGCTCCGTTTGGTTCATGTCTGCCATACTGGTATCATACCCGCTCTATCGCGTTTTGTCAAACTTGTCGGGGCTTTGCCCGAATCCGTATGCAAAGGGAGATTTGAATCAATATAAAAGCGTTGAAAATAACAAATTCTTCTTGCGTAATAATACTGATGCGGTACAATAAACGCGAACGGCGCTCCTGATGTATCAGCGCCGTTTCCAAGCTTGATGCCGCCGGGCGGAGAGTTTCTGATGTCGGCCATGTCTGCCCCGCCGGTCAGGAACGCCCGGCGGCATCTTTGTATATGGTGTACAGGTATCAAGAAAACGCGCGGCGGGGAAACCGCCGCGCGTTGAAAGGGTGTGTTGGCCGGGTTTAGGCCTCCTTTTCCTGTTCTGCCTCCAGCTTTTGGCGGAGTTTCTCCGGGAGCTTGATCTGGATGTGGATATCGCGCAGCTGCACGGCATCCACGGTGTCCGGGGCCTCGCACATGAGATCCACGGCGCGGTTGTTCTTCGGGAAGGGAATGACCTCGCGAATGGATTCGCACTCGGCAATGAGCATGACCATGCGGTCCAGGCCGAGGGCGATGCCGCCGTGGGGCGGTGCGCCGAAGGAGAAGGCGGAGAGCAGGTGGCCGAAGCGCTCGTTGATGGTCTTCTCATCCAGTCCCAGCGCGCGGAACGCGGCGTCTTGCAGGTCGCGCTCATGGATACGCAGGGAGCCGCCGCCCAGCTCGTTGCCGTTGAAGATAACATCGTATGCCTCTGCGCAGAGGTCCGTGGAGATTTCTCCCTTGAGCACCTTGTCCACGTCCTCCGGGATGGGGCGGGTGAAGGGGTGGTGGATGGCCACGTAGCGGCCTTCCTCCTTGTCCCAGGCGAACATGGGGAAGTGGGTGACCCAGAAGAGGTCGATATCGTGGTTGTCCTTGAGGATTTCCATGAAATCGGCGCACTGCAGGCGCACGCGGCCCAGAATGGTGCAGCTCTGCTCCCACTCGCCGGCGGCAAAGAAGATGCAGTCGCCGCTCTCAATGTTGAGCCGCTCGCGCAGGGCCTGCAGCTCGGCATCGGAAAGGCGCTTGGTAACGGGGCTCTTCCACTCGTCGCGGTTGTCCACATCGCGCACCTTGATGAAGGCCAGACCCTTGGCGCCGGCTTCCAGCGCGGTCTGGGTGAGGGCGTCCACCTGGCCCACGGAGGGGGAGAAGCCCTTGGCGTTGATGGCCTTGACCACGCCGCCGTCTGCAATGGCACCGGAGAACACGCGGAACTCGCTGTTGGCGAAGATGTCGGAGCAGTCCTCAATCTTCATCTCGAAGCGGCGTTCCGGCTTGTCGGAGCCGTACTGGTTCATGGCGTCGTGCCAGGTCATGCGGGGGAAGGGGGTGGTGATATCACGCCCCACGGACTCCTTGAAGACGCGCTTGAGCATCTCCTCCATCCACTGGTAGATATCCTCCGGGGTGATGAAGGAAGCCTCCACGTCCACCTGGGTGAACTCCGGCTGGCGGTCTGCGCGCAGGTCTTCGTCGCGGAAGCAGCGGGCAATCTGGAAATACTTCTCCAAGCCGGCCACCATGAGCAGCTGCTTGTACTGCTGGGGGCTCTGCGGCAGGGCATAGAACTTGCCGGGGTTCACGCGGCTGGGTACCAGGTAGTCGCGCGCGCCCTCCGGGGTGGACTTGGAGAGGATGGGGGTCTCCAGCTCCAGGAAGCCCTGCTCGTCCAGGTAGTCGCGCACGGTCTTGGTGATACGGTGGCGCAGCACCATGTTGCGCTGCATCTCCGGGCGGCGCAGGTCCAGGAAACGGTACTTCAGGCGGATATCCTCATTGGCGATGCTGCGATCCAGCTGGAACGGCAGCACGGCCGCGCGGTTCAGCACCACCAGCGTATCCGCATCCACCTCCACCTCGCCCGTCGCAAGGTCCGGGTTCGTGGCATCCACCTCGTCCGTCTTCAGGCGTGCCACCACCTTGCCCGTCACCTGAATGACGGTTTCCACGCGCAGCGCCTCCGCCTGCTTGGCGAGGTCTGCATTGTTCTCCGGGTGGAAGACAACCTGGGTTTTGCCCTCGCGGTCGCGAAGGTCGATGAAAATGACGCCGCCGTGGTCGCGCACGGTGTCCACCCAGCCCACGAGGCGCACGGTCTTGCCCTCGTCGCTCAGGCGGATTTCATTGCAGGTATGAGTACGGTAACTGTTCATGGCATTCGATGGTGGAATGGAGAAACGCCCCGCGCCTAGCATGCCGCGGGAGCGCGCAGAGTATACCCGCACGCCCCGCAATGTCAAGCCTGTTTTTCATGCGTGTTTTTTGAACCCACATGTGTCCCAAAGATTGAGTTTGTCTTTTTCTACGCATTGATAGGCAATCGTTA
>JAZUGI010000055.1:0-16497 GCA_045641125.1 Akkermansia sp. | reverse complement strand
TGGCCTCCGACTTGGCTCCCATGCCCAACGAGGGCGAGGACGATATCCCGTTTTAATCCCTTCCTCCCGCCATGCCGCGCGAGCCGCATGAACACACCCGCAAGCGCCGTGCCGCAGCACCTGCGGCACCGCTCGTGCAGGCCGTCATCTTCCTGGGTGCCAGTTCCGTGTCCATGATGGTGGCGGAGCGCCGAGGCGCGGAAACGCGGGTGATGGATGTGCTCTCCCAGCCGGTCAACCTGGCGCAGGATGTGTTCCGCGGCGGCGTGGTGACGCGCGAGACCATGGACCGCTGCGTGCAGGTGGCGCAGGGCTACACCACCCTGCTGGAGGAGTACCGCAAGGCCGGTGAAGTGCAGGTGCGCCTGCTGGCCACCAACATTCTGCTGGACGTCAGCAACATGGACACCCTGGTGAACCGCCTGCAAATCAGCTGCGGGTTGGCGCTGGAGGTGATGGACGACGGCGAGATGACGCGCCTGCTCTACCTGAGCATGCAGGAGATGCTGGACCGCCACCCGGAGCTGCAGAAGCAGCGCCTGCTGGTGCTGCATGTGGGCCCGGGCAACACGCGCCTGCTGCTGTTCGACAAGGGGCGTATCAGCTACTACGCCAGCTACCGCATGGGTGCGCACCGCACCGGTATCGCCATTGCGCGGCAGGAGGGTGCCGCAGACAACGAGTGCTCCGCCATCCGCGAGCATATCCGCGGCATCATGGAGCAGGTGCTCTATGATATCGAGCCCGCCTTGCAGGATCCGCCGGACGCCCTCGTCATCTTCGGCCCGGACTTCCACCAGATTCATTCCCCGCTGGCGAGCGGGGAGAAGGTGACGGAAGAGACGCTCTCCCGCCTGGCGGACGAGATAGCGGGCACCCCCGCGGCGCAGCGCATGGAGCGCTACCGCGAGGACTATGCGGGCATGCCGGCCCTGCTGCCCAGCGTGGTCATCTACCTTTCCTTTGTGCGCGCCTTTGAGCCGCAGCGCATCCTTTGCCCGGCGGACAGCACACCGCACGCCTTCATGCTCAACCTGCTGCCTGCACAGCAGGCGGATTTGGCACTGGAGGAGGAAGTGGTGCACTTTGCCTTGTTGCTGGCCAACCGGTACAGGGTGGACCGCGCGCATTCCCAGCAGATACGCCGCCTCTCCATGTCGCTCTTCGACCAGCTTCAGGGGCTGCACGGGCTCACGCGGCACGACCGCCTGCTGCTCAAGGTGGCGTGCATCCTGCATGAAATCGGCGGCTACATCAGCCCCAGGAACCACCACCACCACAGCCAGTACATCATTCTCAATTCGGAGATATTCGGTCTCTCCCGCGCGGATGTGGAAATTGTGGGCCTGCTGGCCCGCTACCACCGCCACGGCGCGCCCAGCATGCAGGACCACACCTATTCCGAGCTCAACCTGGAGAACCGCCTGCGCGTGCAAAAGATGGCGGCCCTGCTGCGCGTGGCGGAAGCCATGGAGCGCGCCCACTCCCACCGCATCACCCACTTCACCGCCTCCATGAACGGCCGCCGCCTGGAGATTCGCATCCCCGGCGTGCACGACCTGGCGCTGGAGAACACCGCCCTGCGCAGCAAGGGCGCCATGTTCACGGATATCTTCGGGTATGATATCACCCTGCTGCCGGAAGAATAGTTCCCGCCGCAGCCAGGAAGAGCAGCACAATCGCCGCGAGCGCCACGCCCAGCATCCCCAGCAGGAAGAGCAGTGCCACCCACCACGGGCGCTCGCGTTCCATTGTGCTCATTGCGGCAGGTTGCGGTTGTGCACGCGCATCACCTCATCTGCAATGGCGGTGAGCATGCCGCGCTTGTTCAAAATGTCTATCCACGCGTACTGGCCGTTCACGTTGAACTCCAGGAAATGCAGCGTGCCGTCCGCCGTGCGCAGGAAATCCAGGCGGGAGAAGGTGAAGCCCGTCTCCGCCATCATGGCGCGCACGCGCTCCGCTTCGTCTGCAGAGAGCTCGCAGGGTTTCCATTCGCCCTTGCCCTCGGACGTGGGCACGCGGCAGTCCATGCCTTTCATGTCCGCGCGGCTGTATTCGGAGGCGAACAGCTTGCCGCCTATGTACGCCACGGTAACGTCTGATACGGCATCCACCGCCTGCTGCAGGAACCACGGGAACTCCAGGTCAATGCGCTTGGGGTTCACTTTGGAAACATTGAAGAGGCGGTTCTTTCCGATATTCTGCCCGGAATTGCTCTTGCAGACGAGCGGTGAGCCGCACTGCGGCTCCACCTTGCGCAGCATCTGCCAGGCAGGCACGGGAAAATACTTGGCGGCCAGGCGCATCTGGCGCATTTTCTTCCACACGCCGGAGGGGGAAGGGTGGATAAGCGCCAGCTTGCCGGAGCCGTACGCCAGGTCCTTGATGCCGCTCCAAATCTCAAACACCTCCTCGCGCAGCCAGTTCTCCGGGCACCCCCCTGCGGGCACATCAATGCTCATGGGGATATGCATGACCTTGCGCTCATACACGGCTCCCACTTGTGCTTCCGTACACACGCGGCCCAGCGGATCGGTGATTTCATAGCCGTCTGCATGGATGTTCCAGGTGTATTCCTTCCACAGGTCCAGATTGAAGCGGAACACCTCCGCATGGCGCGTCAGGTGCGGCATCAGGATGTCCGTGGTCACATCCGCGCTGTTGGTCAGTAGAAGAATCATGTGTTTGAGAGTTTTGAAAGAAAAGAAAAAGGCTGCCGCCCCCTTGTCGGGAACGGCAGCCTTGCTGGGTGTCGTTTAGCACAGGTGCCAGTCATCGATTTGGTACTGACCAGCGCAGTGGCTGGATGACGCCTGGAGCCCCATGTTGAGTCCTTCCTCGTCCACGATAGTCATCTCACCCTGGTTTTCCCAGTTGTAGATGGCGGCGGGAGCCTGCGGCTCCTGAGCGGCAGTCTCCGGGGCCATGGCTACCATGAACGGGGAGAGCATTGCGGTTGTGATAATCATTGTCTTGTCTTTCTAATGAGAACATCCGCGACCCGGTGGCAGAATTGCCTGTCCATCATCGGCGGATGACTACAATGTAGCAGGGCAGATATAAAAAGTCAATACAAAAAGAGAAAAAATTTTATAAAAATGCTTTTTTGTATCGAAATGCGCTACATATAAGCGAATTTCGTCGCAAAAAAGAGCGGCATCGGCCAAGGAGATGGCCGATGCCGCTGAAAGGGTCGAAACCCGCGTGGAATCAGGCGTTGAGCTGGGCGAGCGCCTCTTCCGCAAGGAGCTTGCAGCCGCGGAGGTCCAGCTTGCCGGTGGGCAGCATGGGGATGCTTTCCACGGGGACAATGTACTTGGGGGTCCAGAGGTTGGGGATGTTGGCCTCCATGAGCTTGGAGCGGAGTTCGCCGAGCTGGGCCTTCTCCTCAGAGCTGCGCTGGTGCTGCGGCAGGGTGGAGAGGAGCACGAGCGCCTCGCCCTTCTGGGCATCTGCCACGCCGGTGACGGCAATCTGCGCGCCATCCGTCTCTATATCCAGCTGGAGAGCGGCCACAATGGCCTGTTCCACGCTCTCGTGTGGCACCATCTCGCCGCCCACCTTGGAGAAGCGGGAAAGGCGCCCGCCCAGGCGGATGAAGCCGTTGAGGTCCAGCTTGCCGATATCGCCGGTCTTGAACCAGCCGTCGTTGAAGATATCGTTGTTGAGCTCCGGCTTGCCGATGTAGCCGCCGAAGATGTTGGCACCCTTGATCCAGAGCATACCCTGTTCCGTGAGCGGGAGAATGCGGTTCTCGTCGTCCACATCCGTGATACGCACGGCAATGCCGGGCAGCGCGGCACCGATGCTTCGCTTCACCAGCCCGGGCACGTAGAAGGCGGAGCCGGGCAGCGGCGGGGCATCCGGCACGTTCACCGCGCACACCGGGGCCGCTTCCGTGAGGCCGTAGCCCTCCAGCAGGGTCACGCCGCAGCGCGTCTTGAACTCCTCCTCCAGTGCAGGCTGCAGCTTCTCCGCACCCACAATGAAGTGGCGCACGGAGCGGAAGGTCGTGTCGTCTGCGCGGCGCAGCATGGCGCGTGCAAAGGTGGGCGTGGCGCACACCAGGGTGAGCTTGTAGCGCTTCACCAGATCGCAGAGGCTGCGGGCCTCCGTGGGGCTGGGGAAGGCGCAGGTGCCGAAGCCCGTGAGCAGCGGCAGCACGGTGGTGATGGTGAGGCCGAAGCTGTGGAACACCGGCAGGCTCGCCAGGAACTTTTCATCGCTCCCCAGGTTGAAGCGGGCGAGGCACTGGGCGCAGTTGGCCAGAATCATGCGGTGGGTGAGCGCCACCCCCTTGGGCTCCCCGGAGGAGCCGCTGGTGAAGAGCAGCACCGCTTCGTCGTTGTTGCTGCGGGAATCCGTGCCGAACATGCGGCAGAGGAGCGCGGCGGGCGTGGCCTTGGCCAGCAGCACGTTGCGGATGACGGATGCCTTGCTGAGGTTGTGCAGCAGGTTCTCCACGAACACGAGCTTGTCTTCCTCCGGCCAAGGGAAGGTGGGCAGCTTCTGGCGGAACTTGGCCGCCGTGATGAAATGCTTCACCCCGGACTGCCGCACCATGCTCTCGAACGAGGCCTTGGTGCACGCGTAGTTCACCATCACCGGGGTGATGCCGGACAGCAGGCACGCCACCGTGGCAATGGTGCAGCCGGGGCCCGGCGGCAGGATGACGCCCAGGCGCTTTTCGTTCGGGAACGAGTCGGTGAGCCACTTGGACACCGTCATGGCCACGCCCAGCAGCTTGAAGAACGGCAGGCTCGTGTGCGTGAGTCCATCGATGACCTCCGCCTTGGGGTGCTCCTTCATGGATTTCACCAGCATGGTGGTGAGGGAGCTGCGCAGCAGCGGGTGCGCGGAGAAAAGCTCCTGCCCCTTCTGCATCCACGCGGCCAGCAGGCGCTCACCCGTTTGCGGGCCCGGTGCCAGCTGCGGCAGAATGCAGAACTCCTCCCGGTAGTTGCCGTCGTCCGGCGCATCGCGGTACAGGGTCATCAGGTCGTTCCCGTAGTACGCAAGGAACAGCGGTATGGGGGAAATGTGCAGGCTGCCCACCGTGGACAGGAAGGGGGAGGGCACATCGGCAATGCACCCGCGCGTCTTGGCCACATGGCCCGGCAGGAACACCACGCTGCGTCCCTTTTCCATCTCCATCTGGATCTGCTCGCGCACCGCGCGGGATGTCGTCTTGCGGAAATCGAAATAGACGATGTCTCCCCCCTTGCGCTTCAGGAAATCCATGATGTCCTCTGCGGGCGGGTAGGTGGGATCCACCAAATAGGAAACCTTGCCGCCCAGCAGGTGGTGCAGGGCCTTGCCGGAGCCGATGCTCAGGCGGTTCGGCATGTAAAAGCCGGGATGGATGATGTTCTCCTGTCCGGTGACGTTCAGTGTTGCCATAGCCGTGTGGAAAGGGGGTTCTATGCGGGTTCCTCCCGCAGCTCGGCGCCATTCTATCACACATACCCCGCCTTTGCCAGCGCAAATGCGCGGTTTGGGAAAACAGGCAGATGCACGTACCGGTGCCCAATGTGTGCTGCGGTGCGGCAAAAGGCCCACCCGGCGCAATGCCGGATGGGCTTGAAATAATCCGCGCCGGGGCGCGTGCCGTTCGGTTTCCCGATTCTCCCGCCCTTACGAATTGGGCGTCTCGTCATCCTCGTCCCCGTCGTCCTGCTCAGCCTGGCTGTTGAGCTCCTTGACGTGCTGGAGGATGCGCTTGCGGGCCGCACGGCGGCGCGCATAGCCGATGAGGGTGAACAGGATGATCAGGCCCACCAGGCCGGCGCCGATCTGCATGAGACGCTCCTGGTCGATGCCGTGCTCTTCCAGCCAATCCATGATGGAGAACTTCTCGCTCACGAGCACGCCGTCGTCGCCGTCATCGCCATCGTCCTCCTCGTCGGCATCCAGGGGCTCCATGGGATCGGGCTTGGCGGGTTCCTGCACAGAGGGCTTGGGATTCTCCATCTTGGGTTCGGGAGCGGCCTTGGAGTGCTTGTTGGGGGTGCGCAGGCGGCGCTCCTCTTCCTGCTTGATAAGCTTCACGGCGCTACCGCCGGCGGTGCTGCCCAAGGCGGTCACGCGGTTGGTCTCGGAGGCGTCCTGCATGTTGCGGCGGTTCTCCTCCGGGTGCGCGGCGGTCATCATGAGGCGCACGCACTTCTTCTTCTTGTTGTACTCCTGGAAGATGTAGAAACCGTTGTTGGCCTTGGCCACGCGGGCGTTTTTCACGCCGTACTTGCCCTGCTTGTTCTTGGCGAGCTTCTTCCATTTGAGCCCGGAATCGCCCAGGATGGACTCGGTGTCATCGTCCACGCGGTCGCGGTCCACGCCGCCCTTGTACTCCACCAGCACGTAGATGAGCTTGCCGTTGCCCGTGTCGAAATCCAGGCTCACGCGGCACTTGTCGCCAATCATCCAGGTGCGGCGCACCGCCATGTCCTGCAGCACGCGGTACTTGTAATCCTTGGTGAGCTCCGCATCCGCCTGCACGCGGGTAAGGTTGGTGCGGATATCCTTAATCTGCAAAGCCTGTGCCGTTCCCGCAAGGAGCAGCAGGAGCGCGGCGGCCATCATGCGCAAAGCGTGTTTCATGCAGGGAAATGTATCATGCCGCCCGCCGCCATACAAGCTAATTTTTCCGCCCGTAGCGGGAATTGAACTTGACACAAGCGCCCTGCACAGGCACAATCCCCTGCGTCTCGGAGAGATGGCTGAGTTGGTCTAAGGCACTCGACTCGAAATCGAGCGTGGCAGAGATGTCACCGAGGGTTCGAATCCCTCTCTCTCCGCTCATTGCAACCGCAAAGGCAGGAATGGCACAGGACGCGGCACAACGGACACTGGGGATCATCGCCGGAGCGGGAGATTACCCGCGCATGGTGATGGAAGGCGCACGCCGCGCCGGGGTGCGCGTGGTCTGCATGGCCTTGAAGGGCGCAGCAGACAAGCACTTGCGCGGGTTGGCGGATGCCTATGCCGAATTCCGCGTGGGCGCGCTGGAGGAGGGCATGCGGTTTGCCAGGGCGCAGGGCGTGACGGAGCTGATGCTTTGCGGCCAGGTGAAACCCTCCTGCATCTACACGTTTTGGCCGGATGCCACGGTGCGCCGCCTACTGGCGGGGCTGGACCGGCGCAACGCGCACACCATGTTCGGTGCACTGTGTGATTATTTTGCAGAGCAGGGTATCACCGTGCTGCCCTCCACCACCTTTATGGAGGAGTACCTGCCCGCCGCCGGCCTGCTGGCCGGCCCGGCTCCCACGCCGGAACAGCGTGAGGAAGCCGCAGAGGGCATGCGACTGGCGCGCGAGATTGCACGCCTGGATATCGGCCAGAGCATCATCATGCACGGTGCCCGCGCCGTTTGCGTGGAGGCGTTCAAGGGCACGAACGAATGCATTGCCAGCGGCGGCAACAGGGATTTCCCCACCACGCTCTGCAAGGTCACCAAACCCGGGCACGACATGCGTTTCGATGTGCCCTGCATCGGTGCCGCCACGCTGCGCAACTGCGTGGCCGCCGGGGTGAAACAAGTGGTTTTCGAAGCCGGGCGCACTATCCTTTTCGACAAGGAGGAAGTGCTGCGCCTTTGCCAAGGGAACGGTATCACGCTGCAGGCCGTGGAGCTCCCGCCCGGCGAGCCCCAGCCGCTCCACGCGGTGCAGGACGACGAGGCCCACGCGCGCCTGATGGCGCAGGAGGCGGCCCGCCTGGGCATTGGCCGCTGCGCCGTGGTGTGCGATGGCGTGGTGATTGCGGTGGAGGATGCGGACGGCCCGGAGAAGTGCATCCGCCGTGCGGGCGAGTATATGCGGCACCTGCGGGTGGCGAGGTTGCTCAACTGGCTGCTGCGCATTGTCACCGGCAAACCCGCGGCCCCGCCCGCTCCCCTGGTTTTGGCTACGGCGGAGGGCTATTCACTCACCCCCGCCCAGCTCTGCGCCGCCAAGGCGGCGGGCATCCGTGTTCGCGGTTAGGCCGCACCCCGGTGGCCAGCAGAAAGGCGCACCCGGCATATAGCCGGATGCGCCTTGTGATTTTCCTGGCTTTCGCTGCTTACAGCAGGGAGAAGGCCACGTTCAAGCCCGCGGTCACGATGGAGACCATGCTCATGAGCTTGATGAGGATGTTCAGGGAGGGGCCGGAGGTGTCCTTGAAGGGATCGCCCACGGTGTCGCCCACCACGGATGCGTCATGCACAGGCGTGTGCTTGCCGCAGAAGGAGGCGTCGCCCGTCTCGATGAACTTCTTGGCGTTGTCCCACGCACCGCCGGAGTTGGCCATGAACACGGCCAGCACAAAGCCGCCCGCCAGGCCGCCCGCAAGCAGGCCGAACACGCCGGGTACGCCCAGCAGCAGGCCCGTGGCAATCGGAACAATCACCGCAATCATGGAGGGCACAATCATCTCGCGCTGGGCTCCCTGGGTGGAGATGCCCACGCAGCGCGCGTAATCCGCCTTCTTGCGGCCCTCGAACACATCCTTGTCGCTCAGCTGGCGGCGCACTTCCTCCACCATGCTCTTGGCGGCACGGCCCACGGCGTTCATGGTGAGGCCGCAGAACAGGAAGGAAAGCATGGCGCCCACAAAGATGCCCAGAAGCACCTTCGGGTTCATGAGCGTCACGTCGAACTTGGCCATGAACTGGGCAATGTTCATCTTGGCCAGCTCGGCGCTGTTGATGACATCCGTGCTGAAGAAGCTGGGGGAGAAGGTCTCGCCGAAGCGCAGCGCGGCAATCTTGATTTCCTCGATGTAGGAGGCCAGCAAGGCCAGCGCGGTGAGCGCGGCGGAGCCGATGGCGAAGCCCTTGCCGGTGGCGGCGGTGGTGTTGCCCAGGGCGTCCAGGGCATCCGTGCGGGAGCGCACGCTCTCGCCCAGCTCGCTCATCTCGGCGTTGCCGCCGGCGTTGTCGGAGATGGGGCCGTAGGCGTCCGTGGCCAGGGTGAGACCCAGGGTGGAGAGCATACCGACGGCGGCGATGCCGATGCCGTAGAGGCCCATGCTCATGTTCTCACCGGTGAACATGAATTCGCCGGCGGCGCAGAGGTAGGCGCCGATGGTACCGAGCACGATGAAGATAACGGGCCAGCAGGTGGAGATCATGCCCACGCCGATGCCGGAGATGATGACCGTGGCGGGACCGGTGGTGGCGTTCTCCGCAATGAACTTCACGGGCTTGTACTCAAAGGAGGTGTAGTACTCCGTCACCTTGCCGATGAGGATACCCACCACCAGGCCGATGACGATGGAGCCCCAGAGGCCCAGCCAGTTGTCGATGCCCAGCGCGTAGAGCACGCCGGCGGCGGCCAGCGCGATAAGCACGCCGGAGAAGTTGATGCCGCGGTTGAGCGCGGCCATGAGCTGGCTCTGCGTGGCACCCTGCTTGGTGCGCACAATGAAGATGCCCAGCACGGAGAGGATGGCGCCCACGGCACCGATGATCATCGGTGCCATCACCATCTTCAGGCCCTCGTCGTACGTGCCGTTCATGCCGGCCACGGCGGCGGCACCCAGTGCGGCGGAGGCCAGGATGGAGCCGGCGTAGGACTCGTAGAGGTCGGCACCCATGCCGGCCACGTCACCCACGTTGTCGCCCACGTTGTCGGCGATGGTGGCGGGGTTGCGGGGATCATCCTCGTTGAAGTGGTATTCGGTCTTGCCCACCAGGTCGGCGCCCACATCGGCAGCCTTGGTGTAGATGCCGCCGCCCACGCGGGCGAACAGGGCCTGCAGCGAGGCACCCATGCCGAAGGTCAGCATGATGGTGGTGATTTCCACCAGCTTGGAGATACCCTCCGCTTTAATGAGCCCCGTGTTGTCCAGAATCAGGTACCAGCCGGAGATATCCAGCAGGCCGAAGCCAACCACCGTGAGGCCCAGCACCGCGCCGGAGCGGAATGCCAGCTTCAGGCCCTTGTTCAGGCCGTCCTCCTCGTCGCGGCATGCCTGGGCCACGCGGCCGGAGGCGTAGGTGGCCGTCTTCATGCCGATGAAGCCTGCCAGGCCGGAGAAGAAGCCGCCGGTCAGGAAGGCCACGGGCACAATGTGGTTCTGCATGTCGAACGCAGCCATGACGCAGAAGATGATGGCGATGATGACGAACACCAGGGCCACGACCTTGTACTGCTGCTTGAGGTAGGCCATGGCGCCTTCGCGCACATAGCCCGCAATCTCCTTCATGCGGTCGGTTCCTTCATCTGCCTTCTTCATGTTGAAGAAGAACACCGCCGCAAACGCCAGGGCGATAATCGAGGCGAGCGGCACAAGCCAGAATAATGTCTCGGGATTCATTTTTCTTGTATGGTTTGGATGCTTCGCAAAAAGCGCCCGATTTTAACATGTTTGAGATGAAAAGGCAACTCGAATTTCCTGTTTGCGTGCAAAAAATATGCGGTGGATTTTCCTTGCCACGGCGGGGAGACATGGGGTATGCTGGAGCCATGAAGGCGGTTCTCTTATTCCCCGGCCAAGGTGCCCAGAAAGTGGGCATGGGTATGGATGTATATGCGGCCTACCCGGAGGCGCGCGCGCTCATGGATGCGGCGGATGCCGCGCTGGGCCGCAAGCTCACGGAGGTGATGTTCAACGGCCCGGATGCCGAGCTCACGCGCACATCCAACTGCCAGCCCGCACTCTATGTGCACGGCCTGGCCTTGTGGAGCGTGCTCCAAAAGCGCGTGCAGGTGGAGCCCGTGGCGGCCGCCGGCCTTTCCCTGGGAGAGTTCACCGCGCATGCCGCGGCGGGCACCTTCGCCATGGAGGACGGATTGCGCCTGGTGGAGAAGCGCGGCGCGTTCATGGAGGACGCCTGCGCCGCCGCACCCGGCAGCATGGCCGCGCTCATTGCCGGCACGCCGGAGGCCGCCGTGGCACTGGCGCAGGAGTGTGATGTGGACGTGGCCAACTTCAACTGCCCCGGCCAGATTGTGCTTTCAGGCTCCGTGGAGGGCATCGACAAAGCGGTGGAGGGGGCCAAGGCCGCCGGATTCAAGCGCGGGCTCAAGCTCAACGTGGCGGGCGCCTACCACAGCCGCTACATGAAGCCTGCGCAGACCGCGCTCCTGCCGGAGCTGCAGGCCACGCCCATGCAGGCCCCCGCCTTCCCGGTGTACTGCAATTTCGGCGGGCGCCCCGTGGAGGGGCCGGAGGATGTGCGCGCCATGCTCGGCGAGCAGGTGTGCGGCTCCGTGCGTTGGCAGGCCTGCATGGAGGACTTGGTGGCCAAGGGCGAACGCCTTTTCATTGAAATGGGCCCGGGCAACACCCTGGCCGGCATGATGGCGCGCATCTGCGCAGACGCGCGCGTGATTTCCATTCAGGATGCCGCCACGCTGGAAGCGGCGGTGGCGGAATTGCAGGGATGATGCGCCGCGTGCTGCCAGTGCTGTTCCTTCTTTCCCTGTGCGCGTGCGAGAGCGTGCGCACGGTGTATGATGCCAACGGCAACGTGGTGGAGGAAAAGACCCCCGGCCGCGAATCCGACCTCTATTCCCACTTTGAAAAGCAGTTCGGCGAATCCTTCAGCGAGAAGAAGGGAGACTCCGGCGTGCCGCAATCCATCTCCAGCCGCGTGAGCTCTTTCCAGAAGGATATCGACGAAGCGCGCAGCAGCGGCTCTGACAAGGAATTCGCCACCAAGAGCTTCAGCGGCTCCAAGAGCTACGATGCCATCTCCAACAAGTTCGCCGGTGCAGGTAAGAGCTTCAGCGGCACCAACCGTGAATTCGGGCGCAAGGAGAGCGCCATGGCCTCCACCGATATGCGGCCGGACTTCATGAACGAGAGCCACGGCATCAGCCATTCCTCACGCTTTAACGATGATTCCAAGCGCAGCGGTTCAGAGGGCCGCGCCTCCTCCCAGGGTGATTTGCGCTACGCCACCACCAGCAGCAGATACAACAACGCCGGGCCGGACGGCTACCTGGAATCCCGCCGCGAAAACGCGCCCGAACCGGAAATCATCCACTACCGCGACTACCAGGAAAAAACCATCAACGAAACCAAGGGGTTTATCCACAGAAACAGGGATAATTAGTGAAACGGGCCCTGTATTGCAATCCTCACAACTCCCAGTCCACCTCCACCTTGACGGGTTCACCGTTCTTGTCCTCATAGAGCACATAGCCGTTGGTGGCACCGAACTTGTACACCTCCATGGTGACTTTCACGTCAAAGCAGCAGTACTTGGCGATATCCAGCAGCTTTTGCGGGTCTCCCTCTTTCTCATACTCCGCCCACCACTTGAGGGCATCCGTGCCCTCGGCGGTTTTGGAATTGCCGCCCAGGGTGGGCTTGGCCACGGAATCCAGCTTCAGGCGGTGCCCGATTTTCTCTGTGAGATAGGTGCAGATATCACAGTTGCGCGTGTGGTCCGCAATCGTCCAGAAGGAGTGGGGCTGCAGCACGCCGTAGTCGAAACCGATGTGGTTGTACCCCACCACCAGGTCCGCCTGGCAGAGCTCCTCTATCAGCTGCGCGGCCTGGTCCTCCGTGTAGATGTGGTAGGCGTTGTCGCGCGTGGAGAAGGTGACCGCCACGGAGATGCCCATCTTCTCCGTTTCATGCCAGCCGCCCACCTGCGCGGCGGAGCGGCGCGTTTCCAAATCAAAATAGACGATGTTTTTCATAGCGTATCCGGCGGGAGTGTGCGGCGCAGCCCTTCATAGAGCATGATGGCCACGGAGGTGGAGAGGTTCAGCGAGCGTGCGTGCTCCCCGGGCATGGGGATGCGGAGGGCGGTGTCCGGGTGCTCCGTGATCCAGCGTTCCGGCAGGCCCTTGGATTCCGGGCCGAACACCAGGTAGTCCCCGTCCTGCAGGGGCAGCGCAGTATCCCAGATGCTGCGCGTGGCCTTGGTGGAAAGGTACCAGAAGTGCGCGCCGGGCGCAGCGGATTGCTCCAGCTCCTCCAGGCTGTCCCACAGCTTCAGGTCCACATGCTTCCAGTAGTCCAGCCCGGTGCGGCGCAGGTGCTTCTCATCCAGGCTGAAGCCCAGCGGGGTGATGAGGTGCAGGCGGGATTCCGTGGCCACGGCCAGACGCCCGGCGGCTCCGGTGTTGTGCGGGATCTCCGGGTGGTAGAGGACAATGTTGAACATGGCTCCGCAGCGTGTGCGCGCTTATTTGGCCCCCTTGCTCAGCAGCACGGCCGGTATGGTGCGCAGGATGAGCTTCACATCCGTCCACAGGTTCCAGTTGTCGATGTACCTGAGGTCCTTGGTAATCATGTTCGCGTAGCTCTCCTCGCTGTCGCTGCGGTCCTCAATCTGCCAGTAGCAGGTGAGCCCCGGCTTCACGCTCAGGCGGCGCCGGTGCGCCAGGTCCGGGAACTCCTCCGTCTCGTACGTCGGCAGCGGGCGCGGGCCCACAATGCTCATATCCCCGCACAGCACGTTGATGAGCTGCGGCAGCTCGTCTATGGACGTCTTGCGGATGAAGTGGCCGAAGGGGAAGATGCGCGGGTCGTTTGTCAGCTTGAAGATGGGGCCGTCCATCTCGTTGCCGTACTTGGCCTTGATTTCATCCAGGCGCTTGTCCGCATCACTGTACATGGAGCGGAATTTCCACATGCCGAAGGGCTTGCCGTACAGGCCGGAACGCTGCTGGCGGTAGAAGATTTTGCCGGCGGGATCGCTGATCTTGATGCCGATGGCCGCCACAAGCCACAGCGGGAAGCTGCAGATGATGCCCAGCAGGGCGGTCACGCGATCGAAGATGCTCTTCAGGACGCGCGGGAAGGAGTATTCCGGCGTGAAGCTCAGGGAGAGAATGTGCGCCTTGCCGTCCACGTTGTGCACCTCCACGCGCATGTGGGAGCTGGCGTCCTGGGCGCGGGCAATGTAGATATCCAGCCCCATGGCCTCCGCCAGGTGGATGGCCGTGGCGTTCTCACCGTAGGAGGAGAGGCCGCCCAGCACGAAGAGGTGCGCCACGTTGTTCTCCACCATGAGATTGGCCAGTTCCTGCTCCGTGTATTGGCCGGTGACCGCCTTGCCCACCACGTTGAAATTGGCGCGCCAGTACGCGGGCAGCCTGTTCCAACCGGCCTCGATGTTCTCCTCCGTGCCGGCCAGGATGATTTGGCGCAGCTTGTTCTTGTCCGTGGAAATGTGGCGGGTCCATTGGCGGGAGAGGTAGTAACGCAGGAAAAGCACCAGCGGAATGCCCACGATGTTCACGAAAATCACATGGTTGTAGAAGACGCTGTGCTTCTCACCCAGGCTCTGGTAGATGGCGATGGCGCACAGGTAGTACATGGCGAAGGTGAACAGCTGGCGCACGGCACTGCTGATGCGCTGCAGGTTCTGCCTCCGGTAGAAGCCCACGAAGTTCAACACGAACGGAACCGCGATGACCGCCGTCCACGCAATGATTGTGATGACCTCGAAGATGTTGAAGTCCGGGCCGGCGTCCCAGCCGAACACGGGTGCCACCCAGTTGGTGACAATGGGCGAGTAGTACGCGAAGAGGATGACCAGGACGAGGTCGATAAACGGGCAGAGCTTGGAAAACAGGTTCTTGCTGGAGGGATACATGGTGTGTGAAAGGGGGTTACGCTTCCGAAACGATTTCGCGGATGCGGGCGCGGTCGAAATCCGCAGGGGAGATGGTGACGCGTACGCGGTCCCCGGGGCGGATGAGTTGCAGCAGGGGCTCCTCACGGCGTTGCACGAAAGCCACCGTGGGCTTGCCGTTCGGCAGCTCCGCATGGTAGGCCGTGGGCGCAAAGCGCTCGCGGATGGTGCAAATGCAGTCGATGAACTCGGATGGATAGGTGCTGCCCATGGAATTGGTTTAGAAGAAGGTGTTCAGGCCCTTGTTGATGAGGTCGCCCGCGGTGTCGCCTGCTTTCTTGATGACATCGCCGCCGGGCACGTCCTTCATATCGGGGATGGAGGGAACGGCGGATTTTTTCTCCAAGCGGTCCGGCGCGGGGAAAGGCGTTTCCTCCGTCTCTTCCTCCGGCTCCTCCGCATCATCCGCGCTGCCGCCGGTCAGGCGGTTCAGGAAATCGCGCGAGGTGTCGCCCGCCTTCTTGAGCAGGGCCTTGGGCAGGTTGTCTCCCAGCAGCGTGCTCAGGCGCACGCTGAAGTCCTCCTTCGGGTTGTCCGTTGTACCGCTCAGGTTGATGGTGACCCACGCGTAGCCGGGATCCCCGGTGGCGTTGAACAGGTCGTCCATGAGCCCGGCCTCCACGCCCAGCGGTATCTTGGCCACCATCTCCAGCGGAATGCCCACGTTCAGCGTGCCGCGCAGCGCGGAATCACTGCCGATGACCACATGCCCGCGGATGAGCAGGCGGCCCTCTGCGGCGCGCACGTCGATGTTGTCGAACCGCCAGGCATCCGAGATGTGGTGCTCCGGCGCGTCGTAGGGGTAGGAGATGTGGCAGCCGGCCTGCTCCAGCGGCAGGCGGCGGTACGGCTTGGTGTTGCCCACGGTGATTTCCGAGAGGATGGGCAGCGCCTCCAGCACACCCTCGCGCAGCGTCAGGTTGCCCTCGGATAGCTCAATGCCATCCGCATTCCCGCTCATTACCAGCTTGCCGAACAGCTGCCCCGTCAGGAGCTTCTTCCAATCCTCCTTCAGGATGCGGGCCACATCCGCCTTGTTCACCTGCATCTCCGCGTTCCACGTCTGCTTCTCCAGCCCGTAGTGCGCCTTGAAAGCCATCTCTCCGGGGGAAAGCATCAGCCGGCACTCCGTCAAATCGATGTTGCGCGTGTCCGCATGCAGCTGCATGCTCTTCACGCTGCAGTCCTTCAGGAAGGAAAGGGAGGTGTGCATGCGCCCGTTCAGGCACTCCACCTGCCACGCATCATTCTGCGTGCGGCTTGCGGGGCGCGCGGAAACGCGCCCGCCCGTGTAGGAAAACTCGCTGCCCTTCAAGCGCAGCGTGGCCGTGGCGTTTTTGCACTCCACACGGTCCACCTGCACCTTTTGCGGGGAAATGGCCGCAATCAGCCCGTTCTTGTCGCGCGGCGGGCGCTCCGTGGAACCCTGCGCCTCCGGGTCCACCACCACCGTGGCGTTGTCCACCGTCAGCCGGCTCACGCGCAGAATGCGGTTCAGCAGCGCGGCTCGCTCCAGCGTGGCCTCCATGCGCCCCAGGGATATGCTCTGCACTCCCTTCATGTTGGATACCTGCAACCCGCGCTCCGTCACACGCTGGCCGTCGATATCCAGGTTGTCCTCCATCGTGACATCCTGCGCGCTCAGCTCCACCGCCGTGTCATAGCACAAATTGTCCCGGAACTCCCGCCCCTGAAGGTAGGACATGATGGAAAAGTACAGCACCAGCAACAGCAGCAGCAATCCGCCCACCGCGGCCAATGTGTACACCAAGGGACGCGGCATTTTTCCCTTGCCGCCCCGTTTCTCACTTGAAGGGGCAGATATCCCCCGTCTGCGTCTGCGTGCCATGCGCGCGTATTCTACTCTCTCCGCCCCTTATTGGCAAGACATTATCTCGCCCGCAACGTCTGGC
>JAZUGI010000054.1:0-13493 GCA_045641125.1 Akkermansia sp. | reverse complement strand
CGTTCCTACATCATGCCCCGCCTTGCGGGGCATGCGCTGACGCGTGTTTGAAGCATCCTTTCATATAGCGCGGTTCATTGCTGTTGCAGCCTTGAGGGCGCGGAAACGTCACCCTGCGAATGCAGGGTGGTGATGAGACCGGGCGCGAAGCGCGCGCAAGAACTGAAGCCATACCGATGGCGACTCAAAGTTAGCCCAGGCCGGAAGGCCTGGGGATAACCACCGTCCTAACGTCTCTACACCGAAAACGGCCGACGGCGGTAAGGCCGGTTAGCCAGCCGCGCAGCGGCTGCCCGCAGGGTGAGGGCGCGTGAGGCGCGCCCGAAGCAACCCCGCTCCGCGGGGTGGATGGCGTCTCCGGTTGCATATCTCTGGCTGCCTTTACTGATAAAATTTCAAGAGTGGGGGCTTCAACCTTGGACGATTGCCCATCAAATCGTTGGAAAACGTGAAGCCATTTATTGTGACACACATGATAGGAAGCCCAATCCTGCGGAGGCCGCAAATGGTTCCGCAAGGCCGCCCTGCATGCCCCGCACATCAGCCTCCGGCGGCTTCCCCGCGGCTCGCGCAGCATCTGAAAAAACCGCCTGTCCCTGAAACAGGGGCAGGCGGTTTCCATATCGCCGGTGGTTGCGGCGGTGTTCCCTATCAGAACTTGTAGGTGAGGGAAATATCGCTCACGATGGCGAACTCGCGGAAGGGCACTGTATTCTTGCCGGAGAGCGCCTTGAACTCGGACTTGGTGTTGGCCTTCATGGCGCCGCGGCCGGCCCAGTTGAAGATGACGGACGGGGTGAGAATCAGGTTCTTGGTGATGAAGTAGGGCGTGGATAGCTTGATCCAGTAGCCCTGGGAACCGTTCTCGCAGGCGAAATAGTGGGAGCGGAAGTAGTCTGCCGTGGCGGACATGCCGAACTGCACCATCGCCAGCATCTTGATGCTATCGATATCATCCGCGGAACCGATGATGGGCGCGCGGAAGTTCACATACGGCTCAAACCACCAGCCGCGGATGCCCACAAAGCTGAAACGCGTGGTGCAGCCCATGCTCAGCCACTTGTACGGCGTGTACTCCGGCGTGATAAAGCACTCGTGCACCACGGAGGCTCCCTGGTCGCGGTAGTGCTTGGCCATCACGCCCAGGATACCGCCGTGAATGAAATCGTGGCCGATGGTGACGTTCCACTTCTCTCGCGCATAGTTGAGGGAGGTGACAACGGCGAACTCGTTCTCCATGTTGCACTGCTTGATGGACTTGCCGGCCAGGGAGCTGATGTACTTCTCCTGGGCGGCCGCGGGCAGCTGGTCAAAGCCGGGGATGCGCTCACGCAGGATGTACTGCGCGCCGCTGCGGGACATGGGGGGATTGCCGTACAGGCAGTGTCCCGCAGAAAAGATGGAGTACGCCACCGCGCTGCTGAAGGTCCAGCCTCCCTTTTCCCCAAAATCATACGTGGTCTTGAAAGCGATTGTTTCAACGCCCTCGCCCTGCTCGGCCTCCTGCGTGGCCGTCAAGCCGCGGCCCCAGTAGAACGAACGGTACATTCCCGTCAGCGAACTGTCGAAGCGCTGCGCGGAGAACATCGGCAAATCCCGGAAGGACTGCTTGCTGCTGTCATTTGCAGGGGCGGTTGTCTCTCCCCACAACGGTGCGGCTGCCATAGCCAAGGCAATGATGGTGTTTAGCGGTCTCATAGCTGTGTTTTTTTGCGGATGCACACGGCATCCGCAGGTATTCTATAATGCCTGCGCCGCCTTGTCAAGAAAAATCTAGAGTATAGTCTAGATTTTTTATCGCGGGCGGTGGCAGGGCACATCCCCGCGCCTGCCTGGGTGGCGGGTTGAATGCCGCATTTAGAGGAACGGCAGAGGAGGGCGACTGTAAATCTTATTGACATTTGCGCGTGTTTTCTACAGTATGGTGGGGCGTGAAGGGAATGTTCACAGTGTGTGCGGCGGTGGTGCTGCTCTGGCCTGCGTGGGTTGCCGCGCAGGAGAATGCGGCGCCGTCTCCCGTCCACGCCACTGCGGAGGAGGTGGATGCCGAGGGCAACACTCCCCTCATCCGTGCATCCATACACCTGGCCACCCTGCTGGGCCGGGACACCAACGTGCCGGATGCGGCTATACGGGCGCAGGTGGAGCTGGTGCGGCAGCTGCTGGCTGGCGGCGCAGACCCGCTGCGGGAGAACCACCAGGGCTGCAACGCCCTCTTCTACCTGCATTCCCACCCCGGTCTTGTGGAGGAACTGCGCGGCGAAACCAGGCTGCCTGCGGAGCTTGCCGTACGCATTCCCGCCGGTCGCAAGGAATTCCTGCACTACATCTCCCTGCGCGCCGCACAAACGCGCAGCCCGCTCGGCAACTTGGAATACCTCTCCAAGCGCTACTGCAAACCCGCCTACCCGCGCTGCTGTGAGCTGGTGGAGGAGCTGCTGCAGAAGAGCGAGCTTTCTGCGGATGACACCGCCGCGCTGGCGGATGCCTTGGCGGTCATGCGTGCGGCAGATGCGGACAAGGCGTCGGACTTCATCGATTCCCTGCCGCTGTGGCAGCACGGGGAACAGATGATGCAGCCCGTGCCGCTCGCGCTTCTCAAAGCGCTGCAAGATACCTGCTGGACCCCGAACGTGGCGAACATCCGCACTGCGCTGGACAAGCTGGCATCCATGCTGCCCGCCAGCAAGGAGGACATGATTGACTGCGCGGCGGCGCGCCCCGTGCGCGTGCTGCTGCACCTGCTGGTGTATCAGGAGGGCCCCGGCGCCAAACCGGAACTGGAGCGCCTGGCCAAGGCATACGACCCCGATGCCGCGTGCGCGGCCATGGAACTGCTGCTGCACCTGCGCGGGCACCACTTGCCGGAACTGCAGGCAGAGCCCGCCACCCCGCTGGAAAAGCTGGCAGAGGCCTACCGCGTGGACGATGCCGTATACCACGGCCGCTGGCAGGATTTGGCCCCCGCCGCCATCCTGCGCGCGGCAGATTGCATGCGCAACCTGCCGGATACCCCCTGCCCGCTCCACGCCGCCATGCTGGAAAGCATGGTCCAGGACGGCGCCCTCTGCGTGGACGAGGATGAAGCCCTCAATCTGCGCTACCGCTATGAGGAGATAGACGAGCCGGCACCGCGCCGCTGCATCATCTCCCATATTCTCCAACAGTATCACGAATACTTCCCGACCGCGACCCTGCCACCGCAGGCCGCGCCGCAGCCATGACCCCCCGCCGCTCCATCCGCCGCCGCATCATCGTACCCAACCACCTGCATGTGGCCTGCGGCGCAGCGGCGCTGCTCTGCTGCATCCCCCTGCTCTTCCCCAGGCTGCTGCCGGAAAGCGTGGCGGAATTTGCCACCCCGTATCTGGGAGCGGGCATTCTGGCATCTGTGCTGTTCTCCCTGGTGGTGATGCTCATTGCGGCGGGCGTCAGGCTGGCGCGCCTGCACAACCTGCAGGCGCTCGGGCAGCTGAGCCTGTGGGCGCTGCTCTGGTGCTGCGCCTTCGGCGGATTCGTGCTGCTGGCCCTGCTGGCGGATGTGCCGCCACCCGCCGTGCCGCAGAGCGAGCAGCCGATCCAGGACACGGATATCCTGCACAACGCAAACGATATCCTGCGCGGGCCGTCCGGGTTGCTCCGATACATTTCCACGGATGACATGCCGAATGACCGCCTGCTGCCCACTCCCAATCTCACATCCCTGGAGCAGGGGCATGAGAACATCCTCAAGCGCTATATCGAGCTTTCCCCGCGCTGGCAGCCCGCGGAAGACGATGACACCTTCCACTCCAAGCCGGGGCACCTGGTACTCATGCCGCCCACCAGTGCCGGCATCCCGGGGCTGGTGCATGTGGCTTTCCGCCGCCTGGTGGGCGGAGAGAAGCTGCCGGAGGGGTACGTGGTGCTCAAGCCGGGTGATGCCATTCCCGCCGGTACGGTGGAGAACGGCAAGCAGATACCCGATGTAGCCCTGGATTTGGGGAAGAACCACTTCCTGCTGCTCGCATGGCGTGGCGCACCCCACCTGCACACGGCCGTGAAAGCCGTGAACGCCGCTATCCAGGCCGTGGACGAGCGCATGAAGCCGCTGGCGGAAAACCCCACGCACGAAACCGTGCTGCGCATGCTGGACCTCAACAAGACCATTCCCGGCAAGACCCCGGAAATGCGCCTCTGCTCCCCGCCTGCCCAAGAGGGTTGCTACCAGGCTGAATTCTACGTCAACCCGCATGAGGCCGGCACCCTGCAAATATTCTTCCGCCGCCTGGAGGACGGAGTCACCCTGCGCACCTTTACCATTCCCGCACGGTACTCCGACAAGGAGAACGAGCTCTTCCGGCATGACCTTCCCGGCTCCCAGAGCGATTGGGAGCGCGCCCACAACAAGCTCAACAACATCTTCGGCAAGAACATACCGCTCTTTGTGCTGCTGGAGGACAAGGGCGGCCAGTATATCGGCGTGGCGGTGGAGCTCTGGTTCGCGCCGGACGACACCACGCACCCGCGCCGCCTGCTGCTGCGCCGCTGCTACAACGTGCAACCCTATTCCGCCAACCTGGAGGCGGACATCTCCGTAACCGCGCCCAAGGACACGAGTGACGAAGAGCCGAAGAAAAAGGAGGTGAAAAAGGCGGAGCAACAACCGGCAGACGACCCCGCCTCCCATTCCCTGCGCTCCAATATCCGCAAGCTGCTGCCCCGCATTATGTCATGACCCGCCCTTGCACGCGCACGCAGGGGCGGGTATGATGCTTTCACACCTATGTTGGACACCTTCCTTTCCTACCTGAACACCGCCTGGCTCATCTTCATGGTCGTCATGTTCTTCAACGTGATGATTTTCGTGCACGAGCTCGGGCACTTCCTGGCCGGCAAATGGCGCGGCGCGCACATTGACCGCTTCCAAATCTGGTTCGGCAAACCCATCTGGAAAAAGACCATCGGCGGCGTGCAGTACGGCCTCGGCTGGATTCCCGCAGGCGGATTCGTCTCCCTGCCCCAGCTGGAGGACATGCAGGCCATTGAGGGGCAGGCCAACGCCCCGCGCGACCTGAAGCCCCTCAAGGCGCTGGACAAGATTATCATTGCCGCCGCGGGTCCCGTCTTCTCCCTGCTGCTGGCGTATGTGTTCGCCGTGATCGTGTGGTGCACGGGCAAGCCCGTGGGCGATATCGACACCACGATGGTGGGCATGGTGCCGCCGGATGCCCCCGCCGCGCAGGCCGGCATCCTGCCGGGGGATGTCATCACCGCGGTGGACGGAACGCCCGTGCACAAATGGGCCGGCAACATGGAGGGCGTGCGCGAGCTCG
This sequence comes from Akkermansia sp., assembly GCA_045641125.1. Taxonomy (GTDB): domain Bacteria; phylum Verrucomicrobiota; class Verrucomicrobiia; order Verrucomicrobiales; family Akkermansiaceae; genus Akkermansia. The sequence goes on along the minus strand of JAZUGI010000054.1, from coordinate 8,178 downwards.
TGGCCCTCAGCGAGCATGAAACCATCACCTTCGACATTGACCGCACCGCAGAGGACGGCACCGTGCAGCACCTGCAGCTGCAGTGCGCCTACCGCCTGCCGGAAACCGGCTGGTGGCAGCGCGGCGGCATGCGCCAGGTGGGCATTATGCCCGCCGTGCCCTGCATTGTGGGCAAGGTGATTCCCGGCTCTCCCGCAGATGCCGCCGGGCTGCAGCAGGGGCAGGTTATCACCCACCTCAACGGCAACCGCGTCTTCACTCCCTTCGCCATCATCCAGGAGGCCGCCAAGGGGCAGGAAATCCAGCTCGTCCTCGCCAACAAGGACGGCTCCTCCCAGAGCGTTCATATCACCGCAGCCCTGCCGGAAAACTGGAAGGAACAGGAAGGCGCGCAACCCATCCTCGGCTTCAGCTGGGGTGACCCGGATGCCGCCATTCGCCTGGAGCACCCCACCCCGCAGGCCCAGGTCAACCAGAGCCTCAAGTGGATGGGAGACACCCTGGCCAAGGTGGCCGCGCCCGGCAGCAGCGTGGGCATGGAGCACCTCTCCGGTCCCGTGGGTATCGGCAACTACCTGTACAAGATGCTCACCGCGGAATACGGCTGGCTGCTCTTCCTGTGGTTCGCCGTGGTCATCAACGTGAACCTGGCCGTGCTCAACATCCTGCCCCTACCCATCGTGGACGGCGGGCACGTGGTGCTGGGTTTCGCAGAGCTTATCCTGGGCCGCCCCGTGAGCGGCAGAATCCTGGACTGGGTGCAGACCGCCTTCCTCTTCATCCTCTTCTCCTTCTTCCTCTATGTCACCTTCAAGGACGTGGGCGACATGGTGGGAGGCAAGGAGGACGCAGCCGCCAAGCTGCCCCCGCCCGTGTTCGCCCCTGCACAACAATAACCCCTTACCGAATCCCCCGCCATGCTGCTTGATATCAAACAATACGGAGACCCCGTGCTGCGCGCCGTGAGCCAGCCCGTGGAACAGGTGGACGACTCCCTGCGCGAGCTCGCCGCCAACATGCTCGAAACCATGTACGAGGCCAACGGCATCGGCCTCGCCGCGCCGCAGGTCGGCGTCAACCTCCGCCTCGTCGTCATCGACACCCAGGAGGACGAACCCGAGGAGGGCGAGGAGCCGGAAACCGCCACTGTCAACGGCGAACTCCGCCCCGTTGCCGATATCATGCCGCTCGTCTTCATCAACCCGCAGCTGGAGCCCTACGGCAAGAAAAAGCTCTTCACAGAGGGCTGCCTGAGCGTGCACGACATCCGCTCCAACGTGTGCCGCCCGGACCATGTGAAGGCCACCCTCCACACCCTGGACGGCCAGGTGCTGGAGATTGACTGCGGCGGCCTGCTCGCACGCTGCCTGCAGCACGAGTGCGACCACTTGGATGGCTTCCTCTTCACGGACCGCGTCTCCTCCGCCGCCAAAATCACGCTCAAGAAGAAGCTCCAGCGCCTCGCCCAGTGGAGATAGCGCCTCTTACTTTTTCCCGCCCCTCTGCAGCTGCCCCAGAATCCAATCATACTTGGCGAGGGCGTGCCAACGCGCGGCGTCGGCATCCGGCAGGGCGCACCAGCACATAAAGGCATAGCCGTCCGAGCTGACACGGCTGCGCGCGGTGACTCCGGGGTAGGGAACACCCTGCACGGCTCCATCCGGCATGGTGAAAAGTATATGTATGGTGAATGCAGGGTCGAAATGAGCGCAATTGTCGTCCTTCACGGGCTCTATTTTGAGGATGAGGCTGAGCAGTTCCGCCTTCTCCGCTTGGGAGAGCGGAACCTCCCTCTCAGCGGGGCCGGAGGAAGTTAAACCGCTGAAGACGAGTCTCACATCCGTGCAAGAGCGTGCGAGCACCTGCAGATTGTCCACGAACTTGCGGCTTGAACGCGCCTTTTCCGCATCCTCCGCAGGCGTATAGTGCCCCTGGCGCACATAGCGGTCATTCACCCTCGGGGCATCGGGAACCTGACCGCCTGAACACTGGGCGGCAAACAGCGGCAAGGCGCAGGCCAATATGTATCCGTATGGTTGGTATTTCATAAGCTTCTCTATCCTATTAAGCAGGTTGCGGGCAGAAATGGCTAGAAAAAATGGCATGATGCCGCATTTTTTTTATGAGCAGGACCGCCAGGCGGCCTGTAGCATGCAGGCGTACACGGCGCGGCGCGGGATTTTCACGCGCTCCGTACCCTGGCGGGCGCGGATGAGCCGCAGGGTCTTGCGGCCGATGAGCGCCGGCAGCATGGATGCAAAGCGCAGGCGAAACCCGCGGAGCCGCAGCGAGTAGTCGATGCCGTCCGCCAGGTAGCGCTCCGCGCGCTCAATCCACACGGCTGGGGCGGAGCACAGGTAGCTGCGGCCCCGCGCGGCGTCCTCCTGCATATCGCGCAGAATGTTGATGAGCTGCAGACCCTTGCCGTAGCGCACGGCGGCCTCGCACATGATTTCCTCCCGCTCGGCGGGGCAGAACCCATCCCCCATGGCGGTGCGGCCCAGGCGGGTCCAGAACTCGCCCACGCAGCCGGCCACGCGGTAGGCGTAGAGATCCGTCATGGCATCATCCGCCACGGCGGTGCAATCCGGGGAGAAATAGGTGAGATCCCAGAGCTGGCCTTCCACAATGGTGGCGAGCACGCGGCGGATGAGCGCGCGCTCCGCCTCCGGCGTGGCCTCCAGCTCCTGCAGGAACTCCGCAAACCGGCGCAGGAGCGTGGCCTCCGCCGGCTTGTCCTGCGCGGGAGCCATGCTGCCCGCCAGGGTATCGCAAAGGGCGGCGGGGTTCTCCTCCCCTGCCACGGCGCGCGCCATTTGGCGCAGCACGTCCGCGCGCTCCTGCACAGCGGCATTGGAGGTATCCGCCACGCTGTCCGTGGCGCGTGCCAACATGTAGCCGAGCGCCACGGAATGCCGCATGGCGGGCGGCAGCCAGGCCATGCTCAGGTAGAACGAGCGTGAAACGCTTTTGAGCAGCGCGCGGTCCATGGAGAGGGGAAAAAATCAGGAGAAATGGCGCAGGGCGCCGCGGATAAGCTCGTCCGTTCCGGCCTGCGGGTTGTCCTTGAGAAGATTGGCAATGGCCTTGCGAGCCTCCACCTGCTTGAAGCCCAGGGCGATGAGCGCGAGCTCCGCATCCGCCGCAGCCTGGGAAGTGGTACCCTGCTGCTGGGCCTCCCAGGTGGAAGCCAGCCCCACCTTGTCCTTGAGCTCCAGCACAATTCTCTCTGCGGTGCGCTTGCCCACGCCCTTGGCGCGGGCAATGGCCTGCACATCCCCGTTCACCACGGCGGCCTTGAAGGTGCTCACGTTCAGCCCGCTCAAGATGGAGATGGCCGTGGCGGGGCCGATGCCGCTCACGCGGTCGATAAGCAACCGGAAAATATCCCGCTCCGCATCCGTGGCGAACCCATAGAGCACCTGGGCGTTCTCTCGCACGTGCATGTGGATTTTGAGCATAATGGGCGCGCCCTCCGCAGGGTTGAGCGCATCGAACGTGGACAGCGGCACCTGAACCTCATAGCCCACGCCGTTCACATCCACCACCAGGCATTGCGGCATCGCCTCCGCCACCGTTCCTCTCAAAAATGAAATCATGCTCGTTCTTCGTTCTTTCCCGCATTATACCCCGCCTCCCAAGCCCCGCGCAAGGAAAAAGCGGGCGGCTTCCGGAATGCGCGTTGGGACAAAAAGCACAAAAGGATATCGCTCATGTTTCAATACTTGATGGAGCGTCCGAAGGAGCCCTCGTCCGGCACGCTGTCGTCCGCGCGCAGGTGGGGTGTGGGGCGGGAAGATTTCAGGAAGCTCACAATGCCGCGGCCTATGCACTCCGCGTACTTGCGGGCGTTGGCATCATTCACCAGATAGGCCACATGGTTGGCGTTGCTCAGGTAGGCGGCCTCAATCACGGCGGCAGGGATGCCGGAATCATCGCACGCGTTCATCCAGCCGGCGGAGGGCGCGGCGGCCTTGCGGCGCACGGAGGGCGTGCAGGGCTTGCCCTTGTTGTCCATGCCGTGGTTGAGGACCTCCGCATTCAGGGCGGCGCACAGGGAATCCGCGAGCTGCCTGCCATTGAACTGGTTGTAGAGGATAGACGAGTTCTCACCGCGCGTGGACCAGCCGTCCAGGCCGTTGTGATGCAGGAACACGGCGCAGGCGGCACCCTGGCGGATGGCGAAATCCGCGCTGACCTGCCCGGCGGCGAAGCGGTCCGGGTGCACGGTGGAGGCATAGCGCCCGCTCTTCTGTTTCTGGTGCAGGTGCACCACGCCGGCGCGCTTGGCGAAGCCCTGCATGCGCGGGTCTGCAGGTTCATCCCCGCGGTTGCAGACGATGCAGCGGTAGCCGGCATCCTCAATCACCTTCTTGGTATAGTGGCAGTACTCGTACCAGAAGCTGGTTTCCTTGAGGCGCTTGCCCTCCACCGCCCGCGGGGAGACCGCGCCCTCATCCCCGAAACGGTGCCCGATATCCAGCACCACCAGCGGGCGCGTGGTGCCGGATGAGTTGTCCAGAGCCGCTTCCCCCTGAGGGGGAAGCGGCGCACACTGGGCACAGCAGAACAAGCATGCCAGCAGCATCAGAATGGGAATGAGCGCTTTCACGGGAGCATCGTCAATTTGCACCATATTGCTTGAGCAGCGCGCGGATGGCCTTGCCGTTGTCCGAGCCCACGCAGTCCAACACGCTGGCACCTTTGTTGGTGACGGCGTTGGGGTTGGCGCCGTGCTCCAGCAGCCACTTGGTGATGCTCAGGCTGCCGATGGCCACGGCATAGTGCAGCGCGGTGTTGCCCTTGGTCTCCACCGTGGTGGTATTCACATCCGCGCCGTCGCGTATCATGGGCAGCAGCATGAGCAGGCGCTTCTGGTAGAGCTTGGAGGATTCCTGCTTGCACTTGAGCGCCGCCATGCGGTCTATCATCGGCTGCAAGTCGCTGCGGTCACCGGATTTTCCGTATGATGGTGCGGGAGCCGGCGCTGGTGTGGAAATTGCCAACGGCGTGCCTGGCGATTGCTGTTTCCCAAGGTATTTTTGAACATTTGCGGCGGACGTGGTTGTCGAGCGACTACACCCTGCCGCGTGCTCACGCAGTAGTTTGCATGTGTCTTTGTGATATTCACTCTGCGCAGCGAGAGCTAGGGGCGTTTTTTTGGCGTTGTCTGTGGCATGCACATCAGCCCCGTGCTCCAACAACACTTGGCAGACTTCCGAATATCCGTATTTTGCAGCTCTATGCAAAGGCGTTTGGCCTTGCTTGTTTTTCACGTTAGGATTGGCACCATGCTCCAGCAATACTCGGCAGGTACCCTCATCATTTTTTCTCACGGCTGTGAACAAAGGTGTTTCGCCTTCCTTGTTTCTCGCGTTGGGATTGGCACCATGCTCCAAGAGAATTGCACAGCAGTTCGCGTGTCCAAATCGTGCTCCGAATTCCAGGGGGCGGAAACAAGCGCCGTAATCACCTTGTTCTGCTTCGAGATTCGCACCGTGCTCTACTAGGAATAGGCATATTTCTGCGTTTCCTTCCTGAAGCGCCACGTTTAATGGGAAAAGGTCTCCTATCGTATTGCTTGGTATATTAACATTCGCGCCGTGTTCCACCAGCAATTTGAGGCAATCGCCTTTGCCGCGGCAGTCCAAGGAGGCAGCTTCTGCCAGGGCTTTGTCAATACCGAGCCTTGCTCCTTTATCAAGAAGAAGTTTACAGCTGCCCGCATCGCCGCCAAGCACAGCGTAATACAGGGCGTCATGACTTGTAGCAAGCTCGTCCTTAGATGTAGCATCAATGGAGGCTCCGGCTTTGAGGAGCGATTTGATATACTTGTCCTTGGGCAGGGAATTGGGACCGTACTTATAGGCGATGTGCAGGATGTCAGCCAGATACGGATAATCCTGGATGGTCTCTAGGCCATCTTTCATGAGGTCATAATGCTGTAGAAGTTTTTCGCCCACAATGTATGATACGTCAGTGCCGAATACTATATCGTGGCCGGTTTTGTGTTTTCCTAGGTCAGCGTATTTCTTCAGTTGGGTGATGATGTCTCCAATAGGCATACAGTCTGTATCGTCTGCAGAGGATGGTGCAGAGTAGGAAGATGAGGAGGGACGCGCGTGTATCGCAGAGGCTTCCCGATACAGGGTGTCATCCTTTGATGTGTCCTTCATTCTTTTCAGTTCCGAGCGCATGCGTTGGATTTCTTCCTGCGCATCCTCCAGCTCGCGATCTTTTCCCCGTTGTGCAGCGTGCAAGTAACAGCCAACGATGCACAGCAACAAGAAGCACAGGAATGAAAGGAGAATCCAGTAACAGTGTGTTGTGTTGCCGTGGATGCGGTTGGCTATATCACCATGCGTGCTATCTGTTTCCGAGCTTGGCTTATGCGGCATAGGGGAAGCCTCGGGCGGTTCTGTCGGGGCAATCGTAACCTGCGGTGCGGGCTTCGCTGGCGGTGCGGGCTTCGCTGGCGGTGCGGATTTATGCGGTAGGGCGCAGGGTGCTGCAGCGAGTGCTGGGCTGGCTCCCATGGGAGAATCGGCAATACCCAAAGTGGCATTCCAATCCTTGAGGCGAACCTGGTAGAGCTCCTCTGGGTCATCCAGCATCACATTACCGTATCCGTTCTGCACTTTTCCGAAGAGGCTGCGGATGAAATCCACGAAGGCCCAGATGGCCATGACAATGTATCCGATATAGCCGATGACCAAGGGGACAAAGAGAGCTTCATAGGCCTTCAGCAGGGGCAGAAGGAAAAAGCCGATGACGATGGTGCCGAGCGTTGACAAGGCTCCCGCGCCGGCATCTCCGGCATCGCTGTTCATGAAGCTCAACAGTGTCTTGATGATAGCGCGGAGGATGCGCTCCGCAATGACGATGACCACCGCCAGCAGGGAGACGATGAGCATTACAGTGGCGGAGCCTGTTTGCCTAGCGTAGAACCTGTGGATGCCGAACGGGCTAGCAAGAATGGTGTACACATCCACATGGGAATAGTGGCCGTTGTCGGTGGTGTAAAGAAGGCGTCCCTCGCCGTCCCGGTAGTTGCCGCAGAGCAGGGAGACGAGGTCTACAAGCCACCAGATAATACAGAAAGCGAGCCAGAGGAAGAAGATGGGCGGGCAGAGGAAGAGGCAGACCAGTGCTACAAACCAACAGAGCAAGAAAATGCCGCCGCCGCCCTTGCGGCCGGCCAAGTCTCTGTGTGCGCCGAACAAGCCTGCAAACCAACAGAGCCAAAGCGCGTCTCTCCTTGAACATGAGCTGTGCCCAACCTTTAGCTGAACATTATTCGCATCTGTAGCCATATGTTAGATAATACTGAAAAAAGTGTGAGAGTCAACTTAATATCCGCTTGGAAGAATTAAAAAAATGCGAAAAAATCGCAAAGAAAGGCAAATAGAAAGGTCGCACTATGCTTTGGTGCCCAACCTAATGAGTTTGCAGTAACGAATAATGCCTGGCATAATGGCGGCCAAAAACCAACTATAACGATTTTTTAGCGGTTTCCCCTGCAATTTTCCACAAGCGGCAATCTACTGCGGTGCGATCCCAGCCCGAAGGCGTCGGGCTAGGAAATCATGGAACTCTCGCAGCAGCAATCCTACCTTGGCATAGAAAGGGAAAGCTATTTATATAGCTTGCCGCCAGAGTGGGCACGCAGCGCAACTACTACGAGCGCAGGAAATCCATGTAGAAGACGGTAAAGACGGTGTGCGTCCCGATTGTTGAGGCAATGCGCAACGCCAATCATAAAAGGCTATTCGCCAGCGACTCTATGCTCATAGAGAGCTGTCGTTTCGCCAGAGCGAAAAACAGCGCCATCTTCCGCGGGAACACTTTCCCTCTGCCCCGAACTACGGATACTACGAGGCTCACAAGGTTCACTACTTCGACTACATGGCCCATGCGGTCTGCACGCCGGATGGCGTGGCGGAGTACTACGATATCACGCCCGCCTCTGGCGGCAGGATGTTTGCCGCCACACCTTTGCCACCTACCATGCGGCCTTCTACCGGAACTTCCCTGCCCTGCAGCAAAAGATGGGGCACCAGGATTCCTCTCTGCTGCTCACGCGGTATATTTACGCTGGGAGGGAGAGTGTGGAGGCTGCGGCGGGGTTCTTTGGGATGTAGCCGGGGATTGGAAGGAAGAAAAAGGCGGGCGGCTTCC
>JAZUGI010000053.1:0-33884 GCA_045641125.1 Akkermansia sp. | reverse complement strand
CGACCTCATCTTCCGCTACGCGGGCATGACCGGCCACAACTCCTGCAAGCTGGCCGCAGACCGCTACATCTGCACGCAGACAACAGCCGCCAGCTGGGTGGACAGCATCCACACCTTCTACGTGGGCGTGGACGTGTACGCCTCTGCCAAGGACAAGAATGCGGCCAAGCTGATGTTCGGCGCGGAATACGCCACGGCCCGCAAGGGTGGCTCCGACTGCTACAACGGCTGGGAGTTCACCACGGCCTTCCGCTGGAACTTCTAATCTCCAGCCGCGAGAGAAAAACATTTACGCCCTGTCCGGCAACTCCGGGCAGGGCGTTTTTTCACCATGCCGCATGTATGCGCACGGCATGATTCAACAATTGCCGCACCTCAGGGCTGAAGCCTGGTGATATCCCAGGAGCCGTCCTGCTGCAGGGCGTACATGAAGCGGTCGTGCACGCGGCCGGGGCCGCCCTGCCAGAACTCCATGTGGTGGGGCACAATGCGGAAACCGCCCCAAAAATCCGGCAGGGGCACATCCCCGTTGGCAAACTTGTCCTTGAGCTGCTGGAGCTTCATCATGAGGAGCTTCCTGGTGGAAATGACCTGGCTCTGGTGGGAAACCCAGGCGCCGAGCTGTGATTCGCGGGGGCGGGTGAGGAAGTACTTGAGCGTTTCCGCGCGGCTGATTTTCTCTGCGCGGCCGTACACGATGATTTGGCGCTCCAGGGTGACCCAGGGCAGCAGCATGCACACCTCAGGGTTGGCGGCTATCTCCTGCGCCTTGCGGCTGGTGTAGTTGGTGAAAAACACGTAGCCGCGGTCGTCGTAGTACTTGAGCAGCACCGTGCGCAGGGAGGGCATGCCCTGCGGCGTGGTGGTGGCAATGCTCATGGCGTTGGGCTCCGGGATTTCCGCCTTGAGCGCCTGCTTGAACCAGATGTCGAACTGCTGGAAAGGGGAATCCGCCAGGGTGCTGCGGTGCAGCGTGTCCTTCAGGTATTCTTCACGGAAAAGGGAAAGGTCCATGATAGTGAGTGATACGGGTTATCGGAAGATGATTTCGTAGATGCCGGTGTTGGGCTGCTGCGGGGCGCGCAGGCGTATCTTGCCGGTACCGGGCTTGAGCTTGAAGAGCTGCAGGCGGCCCTTGCGCTCCGCGCATTTCTGGCCGTCCACCGTGCATTCCGCATTGGCCACCACCAGCAGCTCCGTGCGGTCCGCGGGTACATCCACGGAGATATTGAGCGCCTTGCGCCCGCAGTTGTACGCGGTGGCGAAATTGCGGTCGCGCATGCTCTCCACCATCACATCGTCGTCTATGGACGGGTAGGTGAGCATGAAGGTGTTGAGCTTGATTTCCTCCGTGTTCTCGGAGATGTTGGTGAGGCGCATGGCCACCACGCCGTGCTGCGGCATCTTCTCTGCCGGCAGGAAGAAATCCCGCTCCTTCTGGTGGAGGGAGGGCGATACCACGCTGCCGTCGTCCAGCACCAAATCCACGCGGCCCCACTTGCCGAGGCGCGAGTTGTCCAGGTTGATGTTCAGGCCCGTGGTGAGGATGGGGCTGGCGAAGCGTATCTCCAGGTAGCTGCCGGGCACGGCCTTGATGACCTCCATGGCGCGCACCAGGCCCACGGATGAGTTGTCGTTGTACGCGGCAATCCCCGGCATATCCTGGAGCGTTTGGCGCACGGTGACGGGCAGCGGGCGGTTCACGCCGAATTCCGTGACGGTGAGGCGGCGCGGGTTGGGGCGTATGATGCGGTAGCGTATCATGCGCGCGGTCACGGGGGTCTCCCGCAGGTCCAAGTTGATGGACGGCTTGCTCTGGATATCGCCGAGCGCCTGCCAGAGCTTGCCGTCCGGCGAAATCTCGAACTGGCCCTCCGCGGCCACCTCCAGGCGGCTGTTCTCGCTGCCCATGGCCAGGTTGACGGTGCGGATGACGGTGGGCACACCCAAATCCAGGCAAATCCAATCGCCGGATTGCTGGCGCACGGGGCTGGTCCAGAAGGTGCCGCCGTCTTGGTCGTGCACGTTTCCGGCATCGGTGGTCTCACTGTAGCTGTTGGTGAATTCCGGGATAATGGTGTGGAGATTGCAGCCGGAGAGCTCCGCGTAGAGCCCGGCGTTGAGGTAGTTGTACACCGACATGAGGGCCGGGGTGAGGGCGCGGGCGCCCACCTGCACATCCTTCACGCGCGTTACCTGGTTGTTCTGCCAGGCATCGCGGGAGATGCCGTTCATGGCCTCCACCAGCTCACCGGCGCGCAGGAAGGCATCGAGACGGGCCTCCGTGTCGCCCTGCAGGGCATCAATGAGCTGCACCCCCGCGTTTCCGGTCATGGTGAAGCGTTTGATCCACGGCTCAATCTCTTGGCTGAGCGAGGCTGCGTCCGGCGCGGTTTTGAGGGTTTCCCCGGCCTGCGCCACGCGGGAGAATTCCGCACGCATGGCGGCACAGGCGGCGGCATCCGGCTGCCCCTCCGCCAGGCACTGGCGGAAGCGGTTCACGGTTTGGCGGGCATCCTTGGATTCCTCCCTGGGCCAGTTGTGGCAGTTGGGCAGCAGGTCCGCATTGTGGTTGCAGAATAGCTGCACGGCTTCCGCGCAGCCGGGGTACAGGCGCGAAATGCCGCTCTTCCACGATTCTTCCGACTGGAAGGCGCAAATGTTCCAGGTGTAGTCCGCCACGCCGAAAAGGCCCACCTTGCTGGCCTCTGCGCGCTCCATGGGATTGGCGGCGAAACCGGAGTAGAGGTCGCGCATCTGCGGTTCCTGCCCCAGGCCGTAGGTGCGGCCCATGGAGAGGCGCGCGGGCTTGAAATCATTGCAGGGCCAGTTCCACCACACAAAGGCGGGGCGCTTGAGCGCATTGCGCACCCACTGCTGCCCCTCCGGGGTGATGTCGCCCACCACGCCGTCGCCCGTCCAGAACACCTTGGCATCCGGTGCCAGCCCCTGCCCCAGCGTGGCCAAATCCTGCGGGCGGGCCCACTGGCGGGTGTACCCGGTGGGGCACACCACAATGCTCTGGTTCACATCCGGGTGCTTGCGGATAAAGTTCTCCACAATGTAGTTGCACAGCTGCACCTGGCGCTCTGCACGGCTGATTTCACCAAAGGAGTCATCCACAGACACGCCGAAATCACGCACGCCGATTTCATACATGGACTCCAGCTTGCGGATGAGCGCGTCCAGCTGGTCGCGGCCGTCGTTCACGTTCCAGTTGACAGTGTTGGAAGGGTGGATGGACCACACGAAACGCACATGGTTGGCGCGGGCCACGGCCACCAGCCGGCGCAGCTCCTCCGCCTTCTCCGGCGGGTAGGGCTCATAGCAGCCCTGCCCGTGGTGCAGCGGGTCGTCCTTCGGCGCGTACAGGTAGAAATTCATCTTGTTGCGCCCGTAGAACTCGAACTGGGACTTGCGCGCCTCAAAGCTCCACGGTATGCCGTAGAAGCCCTCAATCACGCCGCGGGTGGCAACATCCGGCCAGTCCACAATGGTGCCCACCGGCAGCTCGCCCAGCATGGCCACCTCCTGCACGCCGAGCCCCGGAAAGGGGTCCCGCTGGGCATTATCCGCCCCCGGCACGCCGCGCAGCAGCTGGCTGATGGTCTGCTTGGCATAGAACACGCCGTCCTCGTCGTTTGCACACACCAGCACAGAGCCGTCCGCCTCAATGGTGATGCCGTAGCCGCCGCACGCGGCGGGGGGAAGCTTGTCCCAAATGGTGCCATGGCTCTCAGGATTGCGCAGCTCCACTGTAATGCGCGTGGGTTTCACCGCCTGCTCCCCCAGTTTCACCACCTGTGGTGTGGGGTACACGCCGCAGCCCGCCCCGAACACCGGGGCGCACACTGCGGCCAGAGCGGCCAGGAAAGGGAGTATGTGCGTTCCGTACTTCACCGCCACATGGTACCATACCGCAAGCCGGGGTTCAAGAAGGAAACGCGGGAGGGGGCATCCACCCCGCAGAGCGGGGTTGCGTGCAGAGACATTAGGACGCGGGTTGTTCCCCAGGCTCCCGCCTGGGGCTAGATATAGTCACCCGCCCTTGGGCGGGTTGGGATCAGCGCGCCTTTGGCGCGTTCCATCTTCCTCTGCACACGCCGGAGGCGCACGCCCTAAACCCGCCCTTGGGCGGGTGATTCAAGGATAGCCCCAGGCGGGAGCCTGGGGATGGTCCACGGTGGCGTGTCTCTGTACCGAACCCGCCCTCCGGGCGGGTGGATGACGTCTCCCTCCCTCTCTACTCCAACCCTCCATGATGCCCCAAAAAGCCCCGCACCGGGGAACCCGGGGCGGGGCTTGAAATATTTGGGCTTGGTGTTACCCCATCAGAAGCTGAAGCGGTAACCGACCGTGCCGTTGAACTCGGTGTAGCCGGAGCGGAAGTCGCCTGTGACATCCATGAAGATGGAGCCACCGGTTTCACCCACGGGGATGGTGAGGCCTGCACCGACCTCCACGCCGAAGGCGCCCACTTCCGCGCTCTTGACGGAGCGCTTGGCGCTCACACCGATGAGGGAGGAGTTTGTGGTGCAGTCGCGGTCACCGGCATCCAGCTTGGCGAGCACGCGGCCCTCGAAGAGGGTGGCGCGGTTGTACACGCTGGTACCCACAATGCTCTGCAGGCGGGCGCCGAGGCCGAAGGTGACGGCATCCATGTCTGCGCTGCCCACGCTGAGCGCGGCATCGCTGCCACCCTTCTCCGTGTAGCCGCCCAGGCTGCTGTGGCGGTAGTTCACATTGAAGATGGGCTGCAGGCAGGTGCTGGCATCCTCGTTCAGGGCCTTGGTGTAGCCCACCTCGTACAGGAAGCCGAAGGCGTTGCCGTCCGAATCACCCCTGGTGGTGTAGCTGCCCGTGCCGTAGTTCACCGTGCGGTCCACCTTGCTCTTGGCGAAGCCGAGGGTGGCCACGAAGGTGTGGGTCCAGGCGCGGTAGCCGTAGCGGGCGAAGAGGCTCACGTAGTCGCGGTCCAGGTCACCCTCGCACATATCTGCGGAGTGGGAGGTGAACTCGCCGTGCAGCACGGTGAAGGCCGCGCCCACGGTCAGGCGCCCGGTGAGGTCCACATCGCAACCGATGGTGCCGCCCCAGCTGGAGAGCGTGTAGCCGGCCAGCGTGCCGTCGGCATCCAGCTTGCGGTAGTCGCCCTCCGCGTTCACCCAGGCGTTCACATAGGGCAGGCCCTCATGCTTGACGCATTCGGCCAGGCCCATGGTGGTGGTACGGTTGCGGATGGCGCGCAGCTGGCGCTGCACATCGTTGTTGAAGGCATGGCCCAGGGCAGCGGCGGAGGCACCGGCCACGGCGGCCGCCACGCGGTCCGGGTTGGCCACGGCGTTCGTCTCCAGCGCGGTCATCACGGCGGCCAGGTCACCCTGCGGGTTGGTGGCCTGCGGGTTGATTTCCAGCAGGGCGTCATCCAGCATGCCGGCGCCGGCACGGCCGTTCACCGTGGTGGGACGCACCACATCCTCCGTGAAGAAGGCATCACGGCGGTCCACAAGCAGCATGCCGCGCTCCAGGCGGGCGTTCTGGTAGTACTTGTTGTACAGGTAGCCGTTGAGCAGCACGCGGTCCGTGTTGGAGTCCTCCGCACCCAGGTGGGCGAGGTAGAGACCCTTGGTCTTGCCGAGGGCGTTCACGGTCATGGCCAGGGCGGAGTCATCCGCGGCATCCTGGTTGAGGATGATGGTGGTGCCGTCCAGGTTCAGGCCGGCGGCCTGAATCAGGTTGGGCGCTTCCGCCGTATCCAGGGTGGCGCCGCTCTTGATGGCGGACATGCCGGAGATGATGGTGCCGTCAACCAGCCAGGAGGGCTTGTCCAGCACCAGCGTGGCGCCGCTGTTGTCCTGCTTCGGGTCGTTGAGCGTCACCGTCATGTTGATGCCCTCAATGCCATCCATGTGGGTCTCCGGGCCGACGTAGGCGAGCTTGGCCGCACCCAGGCCGGCAACGGTGAGCCCCTCGCCGGCGGCAAGCGTCTGCTCCGCATTTTCATGCAGGATCACATAGGCGTTCTCGTAGCCGCCGAAGTACTCGCCGCCCTGGCCTTCCACAATCACCCGGCCCTTGAGCGTGGACTCGTCATCGCCGCTCAGGGTGTTCACGGTGAAGGCGGCATCCAGGTCCTCGTAGGAGTGCACGGCGAGCGTGGCACCGGTGAGGTCCACATCACCCACGCGCAGGTCCTTGTAGTCCTCAGGGTCCATGCCGTCCAGCTCGTCCAGGCCCACCTTCACGGTGATGTTCTCTGCGGCCAGGTTCACGTTGCTGGCGGTTTCCTCCGTGGTGATGAGGTTCACGGTGTCGCCCTCCTCACCGGAGAAGGTGATGGTGCTGCCATCCAGGCCGGCAAGGTTGCGCACGCGCAGGCCGGGCTCGCTGCCCACGCCTGTCACATCCACCGTGCGGTCTTCATCCACCAGCACGTGCTGCACGCCGTTGAGCGTGTTCGCGCCGTCGGTCAGAGCATCGCCGCTCATCACCTGATAGCCCCATTCCGTCTCGTCATTGGACGTGTACCAGGTGAGGTCCAGGCCACCCACGGTCAGGTTCAGGTTGTTGCCATCGCTCCACAGGCCGCTTTCTGCGTGCAGCAAACCGTTCTGAATGAGCAGCGCCTCACCGACCAGCGTGAAGCCGCCGGCAACAAGCGCTTGATTGTTCGCATGGATGAGCGTGTAGGTCACCTCGTCACCCAGGCGGTTGATGGCACCCAGGGAGCCGCCGTCACCCATTGCCTCGGTCACATCCAGCGCAATCGAGGGAATCACCATTGTGGGCGCAATGCTGTCCACCACCAGGTTGGGGGCGTCTGCATCAAGCTGGCCGCTTCCCTCGGAGCCGTAGGCGTATGTGACCCTGTTGGTACCGAGTTCTTTGAACTCGTTGCCGTTCTCCGCCAGGTTGAGCTTGCCGGCGGTCACATTGCCGCCCTGCTCCGTCTGCTCCATGAGATTGAGGGTCTTGTTGCCCAGGTCCAGCGTGCCGCCGTTCTCCAAGCCGTACAGCGTGGTGTCCGTTTTCACGGAGAGCGTGCCGGCCGTGGTCTGGCCCAGGTCGGCAATCTTCAGGAGGCTGCCCTCAGTGGCAGTGAGATTGCTCACGGTGCCCTCACTCACGGTCATGGTGCCGGCCAGCTCAATCGAGGAGGTGCCGTCTCCCTCGATGGAAGCCACGGAGAGCTCTGCGTCCTCCGCAATTTCCAGCGCGGAAGCCTGCAGGTCGAGCTTGCCGGATTTTGCGGCCGTGCCGATTTCCAGGCTGCCTTCCTGCACCATGAGTGCCGACTCGGTCAGGGAAACGTCTCCGATAATGTCAAGCGTGAGCTTGCCCTCACCGGTCTTGGCAAGGCCGTCATGACCTGTCATCTCGAACTTTTGAGCCGTAATGGAGTAGTCATCGCTGTTCTCGAAGGTGTAGCAGTCGGGGCTGTCGATGGTGATGTTGCGTGCCGTGATATCCTGCACAATCGTCACCGTCTTCTCGGCGGCATCCGCCGTGAACTTGGCGTTGTCTCCGGCCTGGAAGTAGGCGGAAGCGGCGGGATTACCCTCCAACCAGTCTGTCACGGTATCGATATCCTGCACCCAGCGGTGCTCCGTTGCCGTGCCGTTCCACGTGAGTGTGTGGGCGGAGGTGGACTCGAAGCGGATGGAAACGATGTCCGTGCCGGCGTCGTATTCCAGCCAGTAGTCGCCCTTTTCGTCCAGATCTTCCAGGTTCGAGAAGTAGAGCATCGCTCTCACCGGTTCGCTGTACCCGGTATTGCCCAGCGTGAGCGCGGAAACTTCCGTGAACAGATTCACGGCCTTGCCGCTATCATCGCCGCCCTCCAGGGCTGCAATCTGATCGTACAGGTTACCCGTCAGCGTGGCACTCTGGATGAGAGTGAGCGCGCCTCCGTTCATATCGAGCGCTCCCCCCATGTTGGCGGTCACACCGTTGTTGATGATGAGGTTCGCATCCATCTGGGCTCCCGCAGCCGTAATGAGCGAGGAAGCAGAGCTGATGTTCACATCCTGCTTCGCATCGCCGTCGGCCACCTTCAGGGAACCGGTGGCACCGATGGCCAGGTCGCCGACTATCTCCAGGGAATCCTTCACGTTGGCCAGCTCCACTGCCTTCTGCAACTCGTTCAGGGTAAAGAACGAGGCATTCACCAGATTGTTGTGAACGGAGAATGCGGTGTTACCAGTCGTTCCCAGCGTGGTGTCTGTCACGGTAATGCCGGCGTTGTTGATGTCCATGGCCTGCTCGAGGTCTGTTCCGTTCGCAACGGTACCGCCGTAATAGCCGTAGTCATTACCGCCCATGTAGGCATCGTCTTTCAGGATAATGCTGGAGCCCACGCCCAGCTTGATGCCCTCCGGGTGTGCATTGACGATCACGGTCAGCTTCTTGCCGGCGGCCACCTTCAGGGTGCCGGAAGAGGCATTCACCTCGTCCACGGTGCTGTCAGCCTGCAGCGTGGCCACCTTGGAGGTGCCCATAACGAGATTCTCGACGTTCAGTGCGCCGTTGAAGGTGGTGTCTGCGTTCACAATCACCTTCAGATCGGTACCGCTCACAGTGCCGTTCACGGTCTTGGCACTGCTGCCGCCTAGGGTCAGCCGCGTATCGGCATTTGCGATGAAGTTGCCGCTCCAGCCGTCGATGTTGCCGTTCAGGTTGAAGGCGCTGTCGTCGATACTGCTCTTCACACCCAGGTTGCCGTCACCGGTAATGGCGCCGTTCAGCGTCACAACCTGAGTTCCAGCGGCGGTCTGGCCGAAGCCCCAGTCGTCCGTGCCCTTGTTCAGGATGATGGCGGCCTCAATCGGGGTGCTGCCCAGGCTGCCGGTAACACCGGTAAGGCTCACGGTGGAGCCGGACTTCCAGGCGCCGTCAAGCGTGGCCAGCTCTGCCTCCTTGAAGGAGACCGTGCCGGTCCAAGTGTTGTCCAGCGTCACACCCGTGGTGGCCTTGCCTGCATCCACCGCCAGCGTGCCGGCGCCCTTCAGCGTCAGTGCCTTGGTCGTACCGTCCGTGGTCACGGTGGAGCCGCTGTCAATCTGCATGGTGGCAGACTTATCGGCAGCCACGTTCACCATACTCATGGAGATGTTCTTGTCCACCTCCAGCGTAGTGTTGTCGGCCAGCTCAAAGGTGCCAAGCTTCTGACTGGCATTCTCCAGTGCCGTGCTGGCGAGCTCGGAGCCGGTGTTCACATAGAACTTGGTGTAGTTGATATCGCCGTCAAAGGTCACCTTGCCGTTGGCTTCCACCTTCTCGGTCAGGGTCCTGTCCCTGTAGAGGATGGTGGCTCCACTGGCGCTGGTGGTGCCGCCGTCCACGATGGTGAGCGTCAGGCGCGCCTGCTCAAAACCGTTGCCGGTTGTGACGCCCTCCACGTACTTGGGATCGCTCTTGGCGGTGCCGAGGTTGCTCGCGTTGTATGTGCCGGCGAGGGTGAGGGTGCCGACATTGCCCAAGGCCTGGTCAAGGCTGACGGTACCGGTTGAGGTGAGACTGCTGGTGCCGACGAACTGTACGAGACCCAGACTGCCGCCGGCAAGGGTAAGGTTCCCGCCACTAACTGCGAGCGGGCCCCCGGTCAGGGTTCCCGTGGTGAGGCTGCCCGTCAAAGTGGCTGCGCCGCCTACTGTGGTGGTACCGCTTACAGTCAGGGTACCGCTACCCGAAACGCTGGAGCCATCGCCCAGGGTGAGACTGGCAACAGTGCCTGTGCCGTTCACCTCCAGTGTACCGTTGTTCGTTACGCTGCCTGCGGTCAACGATTTGGACGCAGCCACTCTCATGGTGCTGCCGCTGCCAATCTCCGCAGACTTCACGGCGCCTCCCTGATTGAGAACGAGCGTGCCGCCGTTCTTGGCGCTGAGCGTCAGCTTCTCTGCGCCGCTCAGTGCCATGTTGAACGTGGCCGTGTGCGCATCCGTCACCTCCACGGAATCCGTCACCGTCAGGGTGAAGCCACCGGGATTGAAGGTGTAATCCGCGCCGGAAACGGTGATGCTGGCTGCGGTCACGCTTTCGCCCAAGGTGATTTCACCACCCTTGCCCTCTGCAGTGAAGTGGGCGTTTAAGTCAGGCTCGAATACAATCCCGTCACCAGTGCCGTCCTCCTCCGTCCAGTATGCGCTGCTGTAGTTCCAAGTGCCGCTGCCCTGGTCCTTCTTCCAGTAGCGGTCGGTGTTTTGGCTCTTGCTGATGATGACGGTGTTGTCCGATTCAAGGCTCAGAAGGTACTTGTTGGCTGTCAGGCCGGAGAAAATGGTGGCGGCATCAACAGGATCGGAGTACGCCCCGCCCCCGAGTGTCAGGGAGGAGACACCAGAGAACAGCGTCAAGGGGCTGCTCGAAGAAATGGAGTCCAAGGCGCTCTTGAGCGTATCGCCCAAGGTGATGCTGCTCACCAAGGTGAGGTCGTTGTCCCCCAATGATACGACACCGCCCTTCTCATCAAGGGTTGAGCCGTTGTTGAATGTGAGAGCGGAAATCACCGCAGTGCCGCTGCCAAACGTGGCCGTTCCCGTCACCGTAACGGCACTGTCGGATGTCACCGTGCGTCCGTCTGCAAGCGTCAAAGCTCCCACCGTCACGCCGCTCTTGCCAGCCAAGGCAATGTCTCCGCCATCGGCATTCAGCACCTCGTATGCGGTAACGGCAGCCGCGCTGTCTGTCACCTTGCCAGTGCCGGCATTCACCAGAGAGGTCTTGCCGGTACGGGCATTGCCCAGCGTCACGTCTGTCGCGCTGTTCACTGTCAGCTTGGCATTGGCCAAGGAATAGTCGGTGCTGCTCAATTCGTAGTCTTCTTCAGATCCAAACGGGAACGTACTCGTCATGACAGCATCGGCACTGCCATCCACAGATTCGATATCAACAGCCGCAGTGCTCAATTTGGCGCCGGCCTTGACGGCAAGCTGAGTACCTGTGCCACCACCCAGAATGACGGATGTCGCGTTGACCGTTACACCGTCCAGTATCTGGATTTCTCCCAAGGACGCAGTCATTTCCGCCACGTTGACCGATTTCCCGGATCCCTCAATCTTGATTGTGTTCACTTCATCCATTGACTGAGCCGAGATGCCTTGCACGTTCTTGCCGCTCTCTGTCAAACGCACCGTGGCAGTGGAACCCGGCAAGGTATAATCAGACAATATGCTTCCGGCAAAGTCGGCATCCACCACCATGACGGAATTATCCCCCGCCATAACATACAGATTGGCCAAGTTGCTTCCCGTAAAGAGAGAGGTCTTGGCGCTCCCGTCGGTAGTATCGTTCTGTAAGAGCAGGACCTCCTCCGTGCCACCGACGGAAATAGAAACGAGGCTCTTTCCCTTGGCCGCAGATTTTGCCTGAATGGCAGCTAGGGCAGGCTGTGCGTCGTTGTACACGTTCAGCTGGTAGATGGTCCAGTCTTCCTCTCCCAAGGTCAAAATACCGGTATCGTAGTTATACTGACTGAGGCAATCCTTGCCACCAAACATCATGGTGTCCAGATTCGTGATACTGGCCGTTGCCGAGCGCACTGTCACAGCACCACCCAGAGAGAAGCCATTGCCGGTATCCCGGGAACCATCTGCATCCTCAAGACCGCCGGTGCTTTCCATGTCTACGGTTACCGTACCGCCCGTGATGGAACCAGAAGTCAGGGTTTCATGCAAAACCACATTGCCGGCGTTGGTCACAGCCTGCGTGCTGCCAAGGGCATTGCCAACGGCCAAATCCAGCGTGCCGGCTGCATCCACGTCAACAGCACCAGTGCCGAGAGCATTCGCCACGGTAGCCTTAAGCGTGCCTTGCTGCACATCAATTGTCGGAGTATTGGCAATAGCGCTCTCTATGATTGCGGTGCCGTCACCCTTTTTCGTGATGGAAGCGGCGTTGCTGATAGTGCCGCCAACGGTCAGGGTCCCCGCGCCATCAATGGTGATGGCGTTGCTGCTGGCGTTGATGGCAGCGGTGCGGCCAGCCTGCTGCGCGGTCAACGCCACATTGCCGGACAAAATCATCGTACCAGTGATGTTACCGCCGTTGAAAATGATATTTGCAGCGCTGGAACCGCCGTCAAAGTTTACCTCGCCACCCTGCACCTCTATGGTACCGCTGCTGACGGTTGTATTCTTGAGGGCGAAAAGACCGTCGGCGGTTTTCACAAGCGTCTTGTCGTTCAGATTCAGGGCCGTGCCGGCATAGCCGGGCCCCAAGAGGCGGAGGTCATGCCCGTTCGCCACCTGCACTGTGGAATCGGCAAGCAGGTCAAGGCGCACCGTCTGGGACTCTCCGTGCGTAAGAGCCCTACCGGTGTTTGTAAGGGTGCCGCCATTCAATGTGTAGGCGTAGTTGGCATCCGGGGTGCCGTTCAAATCGATGACGCCACCGGCAGAGATAGTAATCGTTCTGCCGCTAGTGGCATTGTACTCGCCCAATGCCTTTTTATGCCCCAGCTTCAACGTGCCATTGCTGATGGTGACATCACCCGTGAAAGCCGTGTTTTCTCCGTTGAGTGTCATCACTCCCGTGCTGCCGTACACCAAATCGCCGGCTCCAGCCAGGCTAGCGGTTGTAATGTTGCCAGAGCCGGCAAAGGTTGTCGTCTTGCCCTCAGCCACGTTGAGCGCAGCCACTCCCAGAGAGGAGCCACTGCCCACTGTGAACGTGTAGTCCGCCTGCACGTTCATCTCATCCACATTTATCGCACCGCTTACCTCGATATTCTTCACCAGAGTGGAGTCGCTACCAAACACGGCGCTCGCATAGTCCGCAAACGGAATCGGTGTTGTGTCGCCCTCAGCCACCCAGTTGGCGGTGCTCAAATCCCATGTGGGAGAGCTAGTGCTATGCCACAGCAGCGCGGCGGACGGGTTGTAGTACTTGGCCAGGTCATTCGCTGTGATAGCAGCATTGAAGAGGTAGCCTGCCTTGGTGATTTCAAAAGTACCAGTGTCAGTATCGGCCGGGAAAACGACCTGATTTGCGGTGTGGTTGTACCTGGTCATGCCACCCATGCCGCCCAGGGCAATGTGATCCACAGTGGTACTGGAGAAACTCTGTCCCCCCTGAGTTGCCGTGGCAATGGCACTACTGAAATCGTCGTCGGCGTACACGTTCATCGTTACGTTTTTGTCCGTGGTACGCGTCAACACGAATGTCAGGTCGGTTACTCCGGTGAGATCCAGCGCCTTCGCGCCACCCGCCGCAGCAGAGCTCCAGGATGTCAGGGTGGCCGTTTGGCTGCCGTTATTGGCGAGTGTGATACCCTCAGCTAACCCGGTACCACCAGTCTGCTGCAAGGAAAGCGCGAGCAGCGTAAGAGCACTATCATCCTTAATGGAATCTGCTTTTACCGTCACAACGAAACTCCAGTCGGTGTTAAACTGCTGGGTGTAGTCGAACGTCTGGGCGGTGCCGTGACCCACCACAGCCGCCCCTGCGGTCGAACTGTACGAGTCCCATTTTGTAACATCATACGTGGTGATGGCCGCTTGAGCAAAAGAGCCGACGGCAGTGAGAGCGGCGATGAGGGCCGCGCGGAGTCCTGTGGGGAGATGTAATTTCATACGTTGTAATTTTGTTTGGTTAGAGATGTCTACATACAGTGGGGGAACACAGTTCTCCCAAGATTTACCCTGTCAGTATACCAAAGCCCCCCCGTTCCGCAAGCAAAAAAGAGAAAAAAAGTTGAGGAGGAACAAAGAATTTCGGAAACCTATGAATTCGGGTGGTGGGGGAGATGATACGCAAGGCGCATCTTGGTGGTTCTGCAACTTGCAACCGGATAGCGGAGCCGCCCCGCCATACGTCCGCCTCCGCTACGCTTCCGTCTTCGCTAAAGCTACGCCGAGACAGGCCGGCGTGACGAGGCGGGGTTCCCCGGCGGAGACACTTGTACGCTCGTTATCCCACGGGTTTACACCCGTGGCTCTATTAAAGGAAAGCACCCCGCTCAAGGCGGGGAGCAAAGCACGTTCGCATGGCTGCAACAGTAATGGGCTGCGCCATATGAAAGGATGCTTCAAGCACGCGCCAGCGCACGCCCCGCAAAGCGGGGCATAACGTAGAAACGCGCCCGCAGGGCGCGCTATATGTGGAGCCATTCCGATGGCGACTCAAAGTTAGCCCAGCGCGGAAGCGCTGGGGGTAACCACCATCCAAACGTCTCCGTACCGAACCCCGCTCTGCGGGGTGGATGACGTCTCCGGTGGCACGTTTCAAGCCGCCTATACTGACAAAATTCAAAGGAGGGGGCTTCAATTTTGGGCGATTTTCCTAACGATTGCCTATCAATGCGTAGAAAAAGACAAACTCAATCTTTGGGACACATGTGGATGCCGGCATTCCATCGCGCTGATGGGTTAGGAGCGGGCACGCCCAGGGATAGATGGGCGGGATGGAGGAATTAAGATTAGATTAGAATGAGTTAGCGCGCCCGCCGGGCACGTTCCCACGCCTAGTCCTGCGCGCAAAGCGCGCTCTTTCCACCCTTCTTGGATGAGCGTCAATGTGGCGCTATTCTGCAAGGAAGGCCTCATCCGGGATTTCCTGGCGCGGGGTGTTGGGGCCCTCCCATTCCAGCTTGACTTTACCAGGGGCGGATTCGCCTTGGACGATGGTGAAATCGATGGCGTGGGGGCCGGCGGCCAGGGGGATGCCGCGCTTGCCGGTGGATGCGGCCACGGCTTCCTCCGCATTGATGGCGGCGGATTCGTTCACGGTGGTGCCGGGCTTGTAGGAGAAATCCGCATCAACCAACTGGAAACGGTGCATGCGCAGGTAGGCCTTGGAGCCATCCACCTGGTCCAGGGTGAGGTAGAAATGCCACACGCCCTCTGCGGGGATGTTGAGGTAACCCTTGAAGTTGGTGATGCTCTTGGCGGGCAGTTCCTCCTTGCCGGGGTTGGGCACGGTGGATTTCACGGCTGCGGCCAGGGTGGGGTGCGGCAGGGTATCGAACTCCGGCACCCAGGGGCAGCTGCAGTTCTCCACGCGGCGGCACTGAAGACCGGAAGCGGCGGGTTGAACCGTATCGGCAGGCACGTTCAGGGCATCATAGGAGCGGGAGCCGTTGCAGGCGTTGTTGCGGTGGCCGGCGGAGCTGTCGCGCGTGTAGTCGTATGCGCGGCGGTTCTGGAGCACCAGGGCCTTGAGCCTGGGCTGGAGCTGGGCCATGCGCGGGGCAAGGTTGTGCTCCTCGTGCGGGTCCGCCACGGTGTCGTAGATTTCAAAGTCCTCGTTGCCGGAGGAGATGTTGCAGCGGATGGCCTTGAGGGTCTTGCCGCCGGGGGCCTGGAAGAAGAGTACCTGCTGCTCGCCGCGCTGGCGGTTGCGCTTGTTGTCCGCATAATCCGGGTAAACGGGCATGCCGCCGCCGAAGTTGTATTCCGTGTAGACGGTGTGCAGCTGCGCGGCCTTCTTCTTGCCCTTGAGCACGGGCAGCAGGGAAACACCATCGCAGCGCATGGGGCTGGGCACGCCCGCAAGCTCGGCAAAGGTGGCCATCCAATCGTGGAACTGGCTGGGGGTCTTGTCCTTCAAGCCGCCCTTGATGATACCGGGGGCGTACACCAGGCAAGGCACGCGCAGGCCGCCGTCCCACACATCGCGCTTGATACCGTCCGCCCCGCCGTAACTGCGGAAGAAGGCGGGATTCTGGGCGGGAGAGGGGTGGCCGGGGGAGGTTCCGGCGGCACCGGGCTCGTTGTGCGGACCGTTGTCGCTCAGGAAGACGATAAAGGTGTTCTTGTCAATCTGCAGCTTGCGGCAGGTATCCACCAGGTCGCCCATGGCATCGTCCACGCGGGCAATCATGGTGGCGTGGCGCTGCTCCGCCTGCAGGATGGAGGCGGCATCCCCCAGGGAGGCTGCGCGGTCTCGCCACTCCGCAGTGTCGGCGGCGCGTTTCACGCGGGGATCGATGAAGGAGTCCCAATCACCCTTGGCGGTGTTGATCATCTGGCCGGGCGTGCCGAGCCACTTGACACCACCCTTGGGATACGGCCCGGCGGGAATGGCCAGGCGGGCATGCGGTGCAATGAGCGTGAGCGCCAGGAAGAAAGGCTGCTTGGGGTGGGCGGCGTGGTGGTCCTGTATCCACTTCTTGGCGCGTGCGGTGAAGAGGTCCGTGCTGTAGCAATTGTCCAGGTCCTTGGTGATCATCTCATCTTGGTCCCAGATGGCGTTGGCATGCATATCCGGGTCTGCGTTGCTCTCCTCCTTGGGGTAGTGGCGGTGCCCGGCAATGTGGTTGTGGTAGCCGAAGAAGTAGTCGAACCCGCGCTTGGTGGGCCAGGCGGCGGCAGTCTGCGGCGTGCCGCCGCCCTCTGCGCCGCCGCCGATACCCCACTTGCCCACCAGGGCCGTGGCGTAGCCGGCCTCACGCAGCACGCTCGCCAGCGTGTGGGAGTTTTCCAGCGCGGCATCAAAACTGTTGTTGCGCACCACCTCCGCATGCCCCTGGTGCACGCCGGAGAACAGGGAGGCGCGTGCCGGCGCGCACACCGGCGCCGCCGTGTAGTGGCGGCTCAGCAGGGCTCCCTTCTTCGCCAGGTCCGCCAGCCGCGGCGTGGGTATCTGCGGGCCCTTGCCCGTCATGTCCGGGCAGAAGGACAAATCACCCCATCCCATATCGTCCACCAGCACCAGGATAATATTCGGCTTGCCTCCCGCCGGCGCTTCCGCGCCAAGGGCAGCCATACCGAAAATCAGGGAACAAACAACTGCGAGCGTACGCACCTTGAGCATACACCCATCATACAGGGGAGAATGGGAAAAGCAAGGCAAATAAGACGTACGAAGTACTATGTACGATGTACTATTTTGAATTTGGGATTTGGAATTTCGGATTTGGAATATGGAAAATTTCCCCGCGCCGCAAGGCGCGGGGAACTTCCCAAATCGTAAATCGTCAATTGTAAATCGTAAATCCTAGATGTCCCACGGGTCCATCCACTTGAAGGCCACCACGCGCATCTTGCGGCCCAGCAGGCGGTTTACCTCCGCCATGTTGGAGCCGCCGCGGGTGCCGTCCGGCTGGAACTCCGCCTCCTGCGGGGCGTTCACGGGGCAAACGTATTCAATGCAGCGCTGCACGGTGGCCTCGCACCAGGCTTGGGCGAGCACTGCGCCGTCCTTGCCGCGCACGCAGCCGTAGGCACGCACGGTAAACGTATCGTCGCGCACGGTCAGGATGTTGCCCAGGGAGGCCAGCACATCACTCTGGATGAGGTAGCCGGGGGCCGCCGTGTGCAGCGAGCCCTTGTCCGCCTCCGGGAACTTGAAGAGACGGCCACCGCCGGGGGAGTCCAGGAGAACCTCGTTGAAGAACTCCTCGTTGACATCCGTGGCATCAATGGCGGCCTGCAGCGCACCCTTGAGCGCATTCTCGCCGCCACCGGCATCCAGGCGGCGGTTGATGAAGTCCGACATGTTCAGGAAGGGTCCGCGCTTGCGTACCTGCTTGACGATTTCCTCTGCGAGGCGGGCGATGGTCTCCGGCTGGAGCATGCGTACTTCGCCCCAGGCGGAAAGCATGCCGCCGCCACCGGAGCGGAGGGCGCTGGAGCCCTGCATCACATTGTACCCGCCGAGGGAATCCAAGCTCTTGTCCGAGGTGGAAGCCATGAAGCGGGAGAAGAGCACCTCGTCATCCCCCTTGCCCTGCTCCACGAGGACGAGGCGGTTGTCCTTGATGGCCACGAGCTTGCGCTGTGCCAGGCCCATGAGGGTGGCCTTCCAGGCCTCCACGGAAGTGGAGTTGATGTTGAAGCCGCCCTCAATCATGAGGTATTCCGCAATATGCATCCAGCCGTCGTTGTTCATGAGCTGTTCCACAACCTGCTCATCGCGGTAGGGAGTGTTGGCCTTCTTGTAGCGGGCCACAGGCAGCGGCTCCGTTCCCTTCATGAACTTCTGCAGGGTGGTCTCCGCTTTCACCGTGCCGCTCCTGCCGGGCATATCGGAAACGGAGGAGCAGAACCAGCGGTCCCAGAGTGCATCGTTGATGAGAAGGCCGTGGTCGAAGAAATCACCGAAGATGTGGGTGTTGCCCGTCACGCTCATGCCCAGCTCGCGCTGCTCAAAGTAGGTGTACACATCCCCCGGCGGCAGGCAGGGGTCCGCAAAGGCGTTGCCGATACCCACGCCGGGCACGCCGGCCTGGTACTGCATGCGGCGCAGCAGGGAAATACCGCCGCGGTCACCGCCGGAAGTTCTGTACCAACCCGGCTGCAGGCGCATACCCGCAAAGCCGGCCAGTGAGAACGGCGGGTGCACGGGTATCTCCATCACGGAGGCGAAGGATACCTGCTCACCATCACCCGTGATACCCAGGATACCGTTGTTGCCGATGCTGTCGATGGGAGACGTGGTGAGACCACTGCCCACGTTGAGGGTGGCCAGCTGGTAGGGGTGGTAGCGGCGGGTCTGGTCATCCGGGTCCAGAATGGCAGAGCCCCAGAACGCAGGGCTGGAGTGCTGCCATATCTTGGTGCGGAAATCCTTGTTGGGGTACACCTTGGTATCAATCCTCTGGTTGGATGACTTGGCAGCCACGCCCAGCGAGCAGAAGAAGAAGGGCATGGACGAGTCGTTCATATCCTCCCCCCAGGAGAAACGCTCGCTCACGGAGAAGTGTTTCTTGATGATTTTCTCATCCGGGTCAGGATTGCTTTCCGTTTCCGCATCATTTGGGTCAACCCACCCCAGCAGCATGCGCTGCGGGGAAATGCCCCCCTTGTCGTTCAGGGCTGATTCGTCTGAGGCATCCGGGGTTTCCGTTTCCTCCATACCGCCGAATCCTGCCACAATGGTATAGCAATCAGCGCGCCCAGGAACAAGCGTCCAACCGTGCGGGTCGGCAGGAAGGTTTGTGGCATCCACCTTGCCAGACATGAACTCTCCGGAACCAATAGCCAGCTCCGTACTGAAGCCACCTATGTATCTGCCGCTACCCTCCTTGGTGTCAACATTTGAGTACAAGCGCATGTAGTACCCGTTCACGGCATTGGGAGTATACCCAATCTGCCAAGGGTTGGTTCTGACAAGCTGTTTCTCGGCCAAAGAACGACCTTTCGAGGGAGAGAAGAAAAGGATTTCGCCAGGCTGGAAGACAATTTCGCCCTTACCTCCACCTACAGCCTCGAAAAAGTCGCCACTGTCACGGCCGAACGAGAATTCGAACTGGTCCGCCGTCTGGCGCACGAGCTCCTGCCAGCCGGGATCCCTGTTATCCGGAATACCATTAAACTTGCGCAACCAAATCTGGCGGTACGGGGCAGAGAAGGACCAAAGCTTGTGGCCGGAAATGCGCATGGGGATGTTGTACGGGTTCCACCACAGCACCATGGGCGCATAGGCCATGCAGAGGTTGAACTTGGGGTCGTCCTTGCTGTCATTCGCCGGTTGGGAGAACAAGGCGTAGTTGCTCACAAAGGCGAGCATGCCCGGGGTTCTGGCATACCCTGCGGAGGGATTGCCCGAATCCATCATGGAGCGGGAATCGTAGAAGGACATCTTCCCCCCGGTATCCGGGCTCTTGAGGGAGCCGCCGGAAATATCCGCACCGCTGCCGGACATGCGGGTGTAGAGCTCGCTGCCCAGGTTGCCCTGCACGCGAGCGGCAAAGGCATCGTCGGAACGGCTGCCGTCGGGCCAGGCGTTGTAGTAGGCGTACATGTTCTGCCAGGAGCCGATGGGCATGGAGGCCTCCGTACCCTTGGGCACATCGTTGCCCTCTGCAATGGGGCAGTCCTGGCTGCTGCGGCAGGCAAACTCCGTTCCCGTCAGGCTCTCCTTGTCCAGCAGCAGGCAGAGGTCCTGCTTCAAGCCGCCGGTGCGCACATTGACCGGCAGGGAGTAGGAATTGACGGTGGCATCAAAGAAATAGGGCATGCCTGCGGGAGCGGTGCCACCGCTGAGCAGCGGCAGGCTGGGCATGGTGATCACGCGCTCCGGGCGGTCCTGGTTGTCCGGCAGGAAATCCAAGCCTGTTTCCGGGCTGAACCGTGCCACGGGCGTGTTCCAGGTGCGGTGGAGAACCTCAATGGGGTCATTGGTCTTCTCCTGCTCCTTGATGGCCACCTTGGCCTTCTGGTTTTCACCGCCCACCCACCAGGCAAAGCAGCCGGTGTTCGGGTCGTTCGCGCTCAGCGGGGGCAGCGGCACCATATCCGCATACACGTAATGGGTGGGGGAAACGGACCTGCCGAGCGTACCCTCGCCCACCAGGCAGATGCGCTCACCGGGCCTGCGGTTGCTCAGGCGGGAGGCCGCTCCGATGGCGCGCGTGTCTTCCGGCTTGACGGCCGAAATGAGCCAGCGGCGGAACATGTTCGAGCGCCCCTGCACATAGGTGGATTGGATTTTGGCACCCCTGGTCATGCTGGAGCCGTAGATGGGGCCGTCCCAGCTGTCCCACACGCCCAGCAGGTGGCCGCCGGGGGCACCGTCATCGCTGTTAAGGATAGAGGAGTTGGCGCTCACACGGCGGTCCGGGCCCAGCTCAATCTGCAGCTGTGCCACGGCAGCATCCAGGCCCACCAGCGCCTGCTGGCGCGCGTGCGCCTGCAGCACGGCCTGCATGGAAATGCGGTTCTGGGAAGACGCCATGGCCAGCACGCCCACCGCCAGCAGAGCCAGCAGCATCATGAGCGTGAGCGTGGCTATCAGCGCAAAGCCCTTGCGCTTGGCCAAGCGGTGTTTTCTCGGGAAATTCTTACGCAATTTCATGTGCATGCTAGCAGTATACTCTTACGCCGCCACATATCAAGCTCATTTTTCGCAGGCACGCGTACACATGCAGAAATCAGGGGTGTTTTTTGGAGGGGGAGTGCAAGACGATACTCTTCCACGCGTTGCAAAACAGGAATTCTATCATCGGGACACATGCGGCGCGCGCACCCCCCAAAAAAACCGGCGGACGTTTCTCAACGTCCGCCGGCCAAACAAAAAACAAACTACATGAAAAAAACGGTCTCTACAACCTTGCCCCACTCAGGGCTTATAACGGGTAGACACGGGAGGGGGTAAAAGTGTTCAAAATCTGTGCAAAAAAAATTCCGGGGGCCTTTTGGCCTGGCCGCAACAACCCGTTTGAGCCATTGGCATTTCAAGTCTTGCGAAATTCCCGCCGGGCGTGCCAATTTCCTTGAAAAGCGGGCGGGTGCATGTTAGAATCCCCGCAACATGACACCCGAGAACATTGTAGCCGTCATCGATTACGGCTCACAGTACACGCAGCTCATCGTGCGGCGTGTGCGTGAGCTGGGATACCTCGCCAAGCTTTACGCGCTGGAAGACCTGCATGAAATCAGCAAACCCGGCGCCATCATCCTTTCCGGCGGCCCGCGCAGCACGCAGGAGCCGGATGCACCGGATATCGACTTTGCGTGGCTCACGGCGTTCAACGTGCCGGTGCTGGGCGTGTGCTACGGCATGCAGCTGCTCAACATGAAGACCGGCGGCACCGTGCGCAAGAGCAACAAGCGCGAGTACGGCCCCGCAGCCCTTATCCCGGAGAAGCTGGAGGGACTCTACGCCGGCATGTCCCCCTCCTCCCAGGTGTGGATGAGCCACTCCGACACCGTGGACCACCTGGCGGACAACTGCAAGGTCATTGCCCGCAACAGCGAGGGCGTGCCCGTCTCCCTGCAGTGGGGAGAGCGCATGTTCGGCATCCAGTTCCACCCGGAGGTCACCCACTCCCACGAGGGACGCACCATCCTGAAAAACTTCCTCTCCTACGCCACGGATTTGGCCAAGTTCGACATCGGCGACTTCAAGCGCCAGCTCAT
The DNA here is from genome assembly GCA_045641125.1 of Akkermansia sp. GTDB lineage: Bacteria > Verrucomicrobiota > Verrucomicrobiia > Verrucomicrobiales > Akkermansiaceae > Akkermansia. Next base: position 12,084 of record JAZUGI010000053.1, on the reverse strand, counting down.
CGAGGAAATCCGCGAGAAAGTGGGCAGCAAGCAGGTGGTTTGCGGCGTTTCCGGCGGTGTGGACAGCACCGTGCTGGCCGTGCTGCTGCACGAGGCCGGCGTGAACGCCCGCTGCATCTTTGTGGACAACGGCCTGCTGCGCAAGGACGAGGCCAGGGAGGTGCAGGAAAACTTCCGCCGCATGGGCGTGGAGATTGAAACCGTGGATGCCTCCGAGCGCTTCCTGGAGGCCCTGAAGGGCGAACCCGCACCGGAGAAGAAGCGCCGCATCATCGGCAACCTCTTTATTGATGTGTTCTGGGACGCCGTCGGCGATGCGGAGATGCTCGCCCAGGGCACCCTCTACCCGGATGTCATCGAAAGCGCATCCAACGCCAAGAGCAAGGCCTCCGTCATCAAGACCCACCACAACCGCGTGGAACGCGTGCTGGAGATGCAGGCCCAGGGCAAGGTCATTGAGCCGCTCGCCTTCCTCTTCAAGGACGAGGTGCGCGAGCTGGGTGCCTCCATGGGCATCCCGCACGATATCCTGTGGCGCCACCCCTTCCCCGGCCCCGGCCTGGCCGTGCGCTGCCCTGGAGAGGTCACCAAGGACCGCCTGGACATCATCCGCGAGTGCGATGCCATCTTCATCGGCACCCTGCGCAAGTGGGAGTGGTACGACAAGTGCTGGCAGGCCTACGCCGGGCTCATTCCGGTGAAGACCGTGGGCGTGAAGGGAGACGAGCGCTCCTACGAGTTCGCCACCAACCTGCGCGCCATCATCTCCGAGGACGCCATGACCGCGGACTGGGTGCAGCTGCCGTACGACCTGCTGCGGGAGGCCTCCAACCGCATACTCAACGAGGTGAAGGGCATCAACCGCGTGCTGTACGATGTAAGCACCAAGCCCCCGGCAAGCATCGAGTGGGAATAAACGGGATTCCGGATTTTTCACAGGCGGCCTGCAATATGCGGGCCGCCTGTTATTTTGCTTGCAGCGCGGCGCAAATGGTGTAAGCTGGGGGCATGGAATTCAATTACGAACTTTTGGAGAAGAAGGGGCTCAAGCTCAATCCCGTGCCCAAGCCCGTGGGTTCTTATGTGCAATGCGTGCGCACCGGCAACTGCCTGCACCTTTCCGGCGGCATCTCTATCAACGGTGAGGATGCCTTCTACGGCAAGCTCGGCAAGGATGTCTCCGTGGAGGAAGGCCAGAAGGCCGCCGCCGCCAGCATCCTCAACCGCCTCGCCGTCGTCAAGGAGGAACTGGGCGGCTCCTTTGATGCCCTCACCAAGATTGTGGCCGTGAACGGCTTTGTGAACAGCGTGCCGGAATTCACGGACCAGGCGAAGGTGATCAACGGCGCATCCGACCTGCTGGTGGAGCTGCTGGGCCCGGCCGCGGCGCACTCCCGCTCCGCGGTGAGCGTGGCGAGCCTGCCGCTGGGCGTGGCTGTGGAAATCAACATGATTGTTGAGTTCGACCCCTCCAAACTCTAACCCCGTTTCCCTGCGGCGGGTGCCCGGCGGTACCCGCCGCAGGATAAACAAAAGCATGGCCAGCATCGTCATCGGCATCACGGGCTCCATCGCCGCGTTCAAGGCGGCGGGCGTGGTTTCCCGCCTGGTGCGCCTGGGGCATGATGTGCACTGCGTGTGCACCCCCACCGCGCTGCAGTTCGTGACACCGCTCACCCTCATGACCCTCTCCCGCAACCCCGTGGTCACCACGTTCGAGGACGAGACGGAGGGCTGGGTGCCCGTGCATATCCAGCTGGCGGAAAAGGCGGATGTGCTGGCCGTTCTTCCCGCCACCGCCAACACCATGGCCTGCATGGCGCACGGCCTGGCCCCCAACGCCCTCACCAGCATGTACCTGGCCTACCGCGGCCCGGTGCTCATCTTCCCCGCCATGAACTGCGCCATGTGGGAGCATCCCGCCACGCAGGAGAACGCCCGCATCCTCGCCGCACGCCCCCTGCACCGCATCATCGGCCCTGCAGAGGGCACCCTGGCATGCGGCACCACCGGCAAGGGCCGCCTGGTGGAGGAAGACCTCATGGTGGAGGAAATTTGCAGGGCGCTTTGATTTACAAATCCTAATTGCCGCCGCAGGCGGCTTTCCTCCCCTTCTAAATCTTGGGGTCAACTGTGCTGAGCGCGGCGATAATGGCATCGCCCATGCCCGCAGTGCCCACCTTGGTTTCACCGGCGGCACCGGTGGCCAGGTCGCCCGTGCGGTAGCCGGCGGCAATCACGCGGCGCACGGCGTTGTCCACGGCATCGGCAGCGGCGGTTTCACGGCAAGTGTAGCGCAGCAGCATGCCCATGGAGAGGATTTGTGCAATGGGGTTGGCAATGCCCTGCCCCGCAATATCCGGAGCGGAGCCGCCGGAGGGCTCGTACAGGCCGAAGAAGCTCTCTCCGTTGCCCTGGCACAGGGATGCGCTGGGCAGCATGCCCAGGGAGCCGCAAATCATGGCCATCTCATCCGTCAGGATATCACCGAAGGTGTTTTCCGTGACCATCACATCGAACTGCTGCGGGTTGCGCACCAGCTGCATGGCGGCATTGTCCACGTACATGTGGGTGAGCTGCACATCCGGATACTGCGGGGCCACGGCGTTCATCACATCGCGCCACATCACAGAGGAGGACAGCACGTTTGCCTTGTCCACGCTGCAAAGCTTCTTGCGGCGGCCGCGCGCAGCCTGGAAAGCCACGTGGGCAATGCGCTCCACCTCGCTCTTCTTGTACACCAGGGTATCCAGCGCCATCGTCTCGCCGTTGCGCTCGCCGTAGAACTTGGGCTCGCCAAAGTACATGCCGCCCGTGAGCTCGCGAACGCACAGGATATCAAACCCGCCGGGAATCAGCGAATCCTTCAGCGGAGAGGCCCCCACCAGCTCCGGCATGCAAATGCCCGGGCGCAGGTTCGCGTACAGGGAGAAATGCTTTCTGAGCGGCAGCAGCGCCCCGCGCTCCGGGCGCTCGTCCGGCGGCAGGGAATCCCACTTGGGGCCGCCCACGGAACCAAACAAGATGGCATCCGCCGCCTCGCACGCCGCCAGCGTTTCCGCCGGCAGGGCCTTGCCGCAGTTGTCGATACCGGCACCGCCCACATAGCACGCCGTGCGCTCCGTGGCAAAACCGAATTTCGCCTCCACGGCATCCAGCACGCGGAGCGCCTGCTCCATCACCTCCGGTCCAATGCCGTCGCCGGCCAACACTGCAATCTTGTACGTGTTCATCATTGGGGCGAATCATACCCTCCCGCGCTGCCCCTGTCAAGACTCCTGCCATGCATGTACACACAGGGCAGAATTGCTTGGCAACCTAAAGCAAGGCCCACCCGGCGGCATGCCGGATGGGCCCTAGAATTCTTTGATTTATCACTCAGCCTTTCCTGCGGCGGCGGGCAGCCAAGCCAGCCAGTGCCAGCAGGCTCAGCGTGCCCGTCGTCGGCTCAGGAACAACCGGCTGCGCATTGCCGAATTTCATGATACTACCTTGCGCCCCAAGGAATTCGTACTCGTAACCGCCCGTGATAAACTTGATGAGTTTCTTATCCTCCTCCAATGCTCCAATCACATCGTTCTTCAGCTGCACCAGCATTTCTTCAGGCAGTTCTTCGGGTTTGAGCCCGAGACTGGATGCATCAAAGGTGATGGCTCCATTGAAGTTCGTCGTGGTCTGGAACAGAGAGCTGATATCAAAGGTGTGATCTTTGTCAAAATCGCCCTCGCCCAATGCAATATTCACATTGTTCAAGGTGATGGTGTTTTCTGCATCAAACTCACCAAGGTGGCTAGTTGTATCAAGCGTCAGATTCTCGAGAACATAGTCGGAACTTTCCGTATCAGTATGCATGTTAGACACGAGAGACTTGGCTGCACTTTCCCCGTACACGCCAGTGTCTTTGATTATGACGTTTTCAAATGTCACAGGGCCACAATTCTGCAAAGTATAGACGTTGAGAGTATTTGTGCCGTCCGTGAAAACGACGGGTGCCCAGCCATAGCCTGCAAGTGCCTTCTGTCCGCCAGACTTGTTGATGTCATAACCGATATACACTGTCCCCCCCATTGAATCAATAGAGCAGTTATCAAAGGTTATTGTTTCTTTATACTCGCGGCCTTCCAGATAAACTTCGCCTCTGTTCACAATAGCAGCTTCGTTGCTGTCTGTTCCTTGGAAGAGCACAGAACCATTATCGGCAATGTTCAAGAAAGAGCCCTTGCCGACATAAATGTCATTGCCCAGTAAGGCTGTGTTGCCGGTGAAGGTAACGGAGCCGTTGCCGCGGATGGAAACCGTCGTGTTGTCGTAGGTCTGCGGATTGTTGTCGGTTCCCTGACTGTAGATGGCGCCGCCCATGCCATCGGCATGGTTGCCTTCGAACACCACTGTATCGTTGCCGGAGATATCGACAAAGGATTTATTCTCTATGGCACCGCCGTTGCCGGAGGTTGCGTTGTCCGTGAATGTTGCCGTATCCCCGCTCGCGGCGTTGCCACCGACATGCAGGTTGCCAACGGCACGAACACCGCCATCAGCGCTGTTCTTCACCTCCAGGGAATCCACGGACACCAAGGCGCCACGCGTGATATCAAGGGCAGGATTGCCCTTTTCATTTCCCCCGATAGTGAGTTTTTTGCCGGAATCCGTAGTGAGCACAACCACGGTATTGCCATCGCCCACCGTCACGCTTCCGTTCAATTCCTGGCTGTTTGACAGGCGCGTATTCTCCATGACCTCCTTGGAGCCACCGATTTCGGTATGGGCATCTTCAGCCTTTGTCCCACCGCCGGGAGTCGCAATGGCTGTCAGGTTATACACATAGTTCTTGGCCTCCAAGTAGTCGCGGCCCAAGAAATAAACCTCGTCGCCAGCATCTTGCTTCAAGACCTTGTTGTCAGTCAACAATGCGACATAACCATTAGTATCTTCCTTGACTTGAAGTTTGAAAGTACCAAAATATTTGTCATCAGAGTCGGTGACAATGATGCTGGAAATCTTGCCATCGGCGCCAATTTCGTAGCCCACGCAGGTGATGGCGTGCGCTTTGTTCTGCTGTCCATCGGGATTTTTTCGATTGACATCAATACCCACAGAGCCGCCTGCCTTATCAATATTAGTCTTAATAAAATTGTCGAAATTCGCTCTTCTCATCACTTGAGCCCCAGATGCGTCGGTAGAGTCGGGCCCCTGGGTTGTATAAGAGGGATTCTGAACGAACGCACCCGTGTAATAACCTCCGAGATCTTGCTTGCTGGTGTCCGTAATGTTTGTGATGGGTGTTCCTCTGAAGTACCATTCCAGCAGCGCGCTCTGGTACGCACTCGTGTCGGAATCCTCGGTGTTGTATGTGCTATTCAGGAAATCCGTATATACATCCAAGTAAGAGGTGCCGTAGGGCGATACAGTGGGCTTTGCAGAGTCTGTGCCGTTGGGGGTCGAGTCTGGATTGTTTGCCAAATTCAAGTGCGCTTCCGTATCCTGCCAGTACTGCACCAAATTGGAGGCTGCATTCGCCCAGCAGTAATAATCGTCGTAGTGGCTGCGGACTTCTTCTCCAGAGTCAGGCTTAGGCAGGGAGCTGCACATCTCCTTGCCGTTGTCGTAGTAGTGGCCGGAGTAAATGGTATCTGCCTTGGCGGTATATGTAGCCTGCACAGCCAGCAGGGCTGTGAGGAGCATAGTCGGTATATGTAATTTCATGTCGTTTGTTAGGAGTTTTTTCTTGTTCCAGCCAGACGGTGAGCCGCTGGGGAAAACAAAACGATTCCGTTGGAATTCTACCTGATTTCGTGTCTTGAGTCAAGCATAATAAGGACAAAATTCCCTACAGCCGACAGGAATTTCCCTCTTATGGCGAGAGGTGCGCCTGGGGATGGTTCAAAACCCGCCTCCCCAGTAAAAAACGTGAGGCCGCTTGGGCTTCGCGCTCCCAAGCGGCCTCGGTTTCGCCCCCCCCGAAACAAACACACAAACGGGGTTCTCGAAACTTTCTCTCTGCGGTGTTACTTTCTGCGGCGGCGTGCGGCCAAGGCTGCAAGGGCCAGCAGGCTCAGCGTGCCGGTCGTCGGCTCCGGAAGCGCGTGGTACAGGTATACGGTACCCACGTTGCCGCCATAGCCGCCCTCCTGATTAAGCCCGCTGTAGCAGATGTAGTATTCGCCCTTCCAGAACTGGCCGGTGAATATGGTGGAAGCATCAATGGGATTGCCGATCATCTTGCCGTCCTCTGTCCAGCCGCTCTCTTCTGCGGAACCGAAGAGAGAGGTGACATTGAACGCAAGGTCGTACTTGTCACCAATAGGCATCTTGTTAATCCAGTACATGTCTCCTTCCGACAGCTGGGCTCCCTGATCGAAGGTGAGAGAGCCGCGCAGATCCAAGCCGCCGTCTCCATAAGAGGCAGATACATCATATGTGGAGCCCTCCAGCATCTTGAGGTTGCCGTCCAAGACCGAGTCCTGGTAGCCCGTAGCCAGCAACGTTCCCGAGACCTCGGAAAGCTGATCCGCGTTGTTCTGATCCTTAACATTAAACTCGGTCCCGCTTTTAATCGTGAGGTCTTCAATGTGCAGCGAGGCCTTTTGATTGAGGATGTTCAGGTGTGTACCAGGGTTGGTTCCGCCCACAATCACGTCTCCGTAGAAATCGGAGAAATCACCCTTGAAAGTTTGAGAACCTTTACCCGACATGTCAATGTCGAGACCGCTGGACATGCCGAAGGAGGATTCGTAACGAATATTCTCAGTGGCAGCGTACAGCTGAACCGTAATCCGCTTTCCTTCAACGCCGGAGTAGATCATGGCCGTGCTGTTGTCTTTGATTTCATGCCCGGCCACATCCTCGATGCCGTTGCCGCCGAAGCCGCGAGAATCGCTAATAAAAACCTTGTAATCGGTATAGTCGGCATCGGCCTGCAATTCCAAATTGCCTTGGCTGTAAAGCGTGAATGCGTATTGGAAGTCCACGACAACCTCCTTCCTCCTGTCTGCCGTACCGTCGTTTGCCGCAGCAAGGCGAATTGCTGCGAGGTTTCCGTATCCGCTGCCGTTGCGATCGAGATTGAATACCTCGGTCAGACCTTGATTCGGGTCGTTGACCACCTCCACATTGTTCTCCAGCACCAGGGTGCCGCTGCCGACGATCTTGGACACATTGACCGTGCCGGCTTCCTGATAGCCCTCTTTGGCGCCCTGATTACTGGAGGCGGCACCGAGATAGGCTGTATCGTTTCCGACATACAAGGTTGTAACATTGAGAACCTGGGGGTCTTCTCCTCCATTCTGGAACGCATGGTAGAATTTGTTCTCATGAGCGGCATTCTGATTCATGTACAGATTGGTAATCTCCAGAGAAGAACCGTCATCTACGGCAGTGGTGGCAACATCGCCGTAGTAGTAGAGATTCTCAACCGTCGTGGCAACCGTGCCGCTGATGGCGTGATCGGTGGTGTCGGTGGTCTCCCAGTAGAGCGTGTGGAAAGTTGCATCGCCGTTGCCCGTCACTTCCAGGTGCTGGGCAGACAATGCTGTTTCAGCAGCCTCAAACTGGGCGGCTGATTCCGTGCTGCCCAACCGGATGGTGGTATTGGCCTGGTCCAGGTTGAACGCACCGCCGAGCTTCTCGCTGGTATCGACGTGCAATTTGAGGCCTTCCTTAACTATGAACTTGTCAACACCGCTTATAGAGGCTTCACTGGCAAAATAAACAGAATTGGTGGCGCCGGCACCATTGACATTCAGGGTAACATCGGCTGCGTCTTCAGCAGTCAAATGGGTGTAGAGCCTGTAGTTTTGCTGCTCTGAGAGTTGATTGAAATTGATAGTCGCAGAACCCGCCTGGATGTCGAGCTGGGTTTTGAAGTTCGGGTCATCCACGCCGAAGTCGACCGCGCCGTCTCCAGTCTTAACGATTTTGTTGGTGTAGCCTTTGCCTTCCTCGTAGTAGTCAAGGGAAACCACGTGATCAGCGGTCAGCGTGGTGTTTTCAGGCGTGTGGATGGTCACCTCGATAGGAGCGCTCTCGGTTCCTGCGTCAATCTGCAAACTGCCTGCGTGGACAGAGCCTTCTACAGTAACTTCTGCATTCTTTGTGAATTGGGCGTAATCACCGTCTTTGAATGCTTTGGGCTCTGGAGCACTGGCCTCCGGGGTGAATCTCCAAGGGGAAGAAGGATCATCGCCGCCAACTTTCCATGTGCCCTTGCTATCGCCATCACCTTCCCAAATGAGATTCGTGGCGTTGGCCACAGCGGCGCCGAGCGGGGCAAGCTGGGGTGTGCCGTTAGCGGCAGCGGGAATGGAGCTGACACCAAGGGGGATGCTGTTGGCGGAAACATGACCAAAGGGAACGTAGCCGCTGTCAGCAGAGCCGCCGAAACCGGAGGAGGAAGCGGAAGCCGGGGAGGAGCTGCCGGAGGAGGAGGGGCTGGTGCTCTCTTGCTCAGTGGAGGTTTCCAGCAGGAAATCAGCAGCGGGAGCGGCGGGGGTCACCTCGAAGACCGGCTCGGAATTGCCGGTGGAGGTGGCGTAGGGGTTCGTGGTGAAGCCCAGGTCATCGGAGGGGAGCTCGCCGGAGCCGGCGGAAGCCGGCGGCTGCTCAGGGGCAGCGGAGGTGGCTGCTGGGTTGAAAATCTCTGCCTCCATTTGCTCATAGGCCTCTTTGGCCAGACCGCTCGCTGCGGCGTCGCCCTCGCGCTCGAGGTTTTTGGCGCGTCGCTCCATGACATCCCAGTCCACGGGGTCCACGGTGAAATCGCGCTCGTTTTCCTCGTCCTGCTTCTCCTGAAGGAAGCGGATATTGTCGCGGATTTCCTCCTGTCCCTCCTTGTCAGCCTCGGATTGTTCTGTGGTGGTCGCCTCTTCTGCAGCGGCCTGGTAGCCTGCGAAGGCAAAGACCGCAGCGCCGAGAGAGGCAGTGCTCACGGTCGTGAAGGAGACCGTGGCGAAAGCCGCCATGAGGGCTGTCTGGAACTTCTTGGGAAGGTGCAGTTTCATTCTTTGTAAGTTGTTTGCTTTGTTTGCTTGATGTGGATTACTAGGTTACGCTGGGCAGAGTGTGCGCACACGTGTTCTCGAGAATTATACAAAAATAGGAGCGGCTTTGCAAGCCAAATTGCCGTCCTACCCGCATTTTTTTGTCCACCCGCATGCAGCACGCGCGGCAAGGATTCTTAGTCTGGCGTTAGCGCGCATGAAAACGCATTGACTCAGCAGGCGGGAGCCAGTATGATGAGGGCATGAAACTGGTGAGCTGGAACGTGAACGGGTTGCGGGCCACGCTGGGCAAGGGCCTGGCGGAGAAGATGGATGCACTGGGAGCGGATGTGCTCTGCCTGCAGGAAATCAAGGCGCGGCCGGAGCAGGTGGCGGATTTGTGGTTGGCATCTTGGCCGCATGCGCTGTGGAACCCGGCGCAGCGCCCCGGTTATTCCGGCGTACTCATCCTTTCCAAGGTGGCGCCGCTGAGCACCACCGTGGGCATAGGCGTGCCGGAGCACGATACGGAGGGCCGCGTGGCCACCATGGAGTTTGCAGATTTCTACGTGGTTTGCTGCTACACGCCGAACTCCCAGAACGAGCTGGCGCGCCTGCCCTACCGCCAGGATTGGGATACCGCCTTCCGCCATTATGTGTGCACCCTGGCAGAGAAGAAGCCCGTGGTGTTCTGCGGAGACCTGAACGTGGCGCACGAGGAGATTGATATCGCCCGCCCGGATACGAACCATTTCAGCGCGGGCTTCTCCGATGAGGAGCGCGCGGGATTCACCCGGCTGCTGGAGGCGGGCTTTGCAGACACCTTCCGCCGCCTGCACCCCGACACGCGGGATGCCTACTCCTGGTGGAGTTTCCGCGGCGGTGCGCGCGCCCGCAACGTGGGCTGGCGCATCGATTATTTCTGCGTGTCGGAAACGCTGATGCCGCGGGTGAAGAGCGCGGAAATCCACCCGGATGTCACGGGGTCCGACCACTGCCCGGTTTCCGTGGTGGTGGAATGAACCGCACGGATTGACGCGCATTCTGAAGGCTGCAGAAGGCCCGCCCGGCAGAACGCCGGACGGGCCTTGAAAATAGTACCCGGTACTTACCTTCAGCCGTTGTACTTGCCGTAGATGGGGCCGAAGTTTTTGCAGGCGCGGAAGTCTGCACCCTCCGGGTCTGCGGTGCCGAAGAGGTTCCAGGCGGCGGGACGGTAGATGTCCTCCTCCGGCACGTTGTGGGCGTACACGGGGATGCGCAGCATGGAAGCCAGGGTGATGATATCTGCACCGATGTGGCCGTAGGTCCAGGCACCATGGTTGGCACCCATGTTGGCCATGACGGAGTAGACGTCCTTGAAGGCGCCCTTTCCGGTGAGGCGCGGGGCGAACCAGGTGGTGGGCCAACCCGGATCGGTGCGCTCGTCGAGGGTCTTGTTGACCTCCTCCGGCAGGGAGCAGGTGTAGCCCTCGGCAATCACCAGCACGGGGCCCTGGCCCTTGACCAGGTTCATGCGGATCATGGTGACGGGCACATCACCCTTGGAGACGAAGTGCAGGGAGTAGCCGCCGCCGCGGAAGTACTCGCGGTTGGCGGGGCACCAGCAGGAGTTGTCCATCATGGCGTCGATGTCCGCCTGGGTGGTCTCTCCGGTCTTCTTCATGCAGGGCTTGCCGTCCTTGTCGGTGGAGTACATGTTGCCATCCAGGGCGGTGGAGCCGGAGTTGATGAGGTGCATGATACCGTTGGCGGCGTGGCCCTCCATGGTGTAACCCGTCACGCGCTTCACGGCGGCGGGAGACCAGTAGGTGCGGATATCGGAGAAGCAGGCGGCCTGGCCGGTGAGCTGGTGCAGCAGGAGCATGCACACGCCGTTCATGGCATCGTTCTCCGTGGCGAAGGGAATGGCCTCGCGCGGGCCGTTCCAGTCGAAGGTGCTGTTGATGAGGGATTCCGCCATGTCGCCGTTCGGGTAGAAATCCGTCCAGTGGCGCTGGCCCTGGAATCCGCCGCAGATGGCATTGAAGCCCAGGCCCTCCTCCTCGCGGTCGATGGTCTTGAGGTAGGGGTTGCCGTGCATCATGTCGCGGAAGATGATCATCATGAGGATGCTCTCACGCAGCGTGCGCTCCTTGTCCTCCGGGGAGAGGATGAGATCCGGGCGGTTGCGCTCCGGGCCGATGTGGACGTAGCGCTTGGCCCACTCCATGGCGAGCTCGAATTCCTTCTCGTCGTAGATCTTGAGCTCCATGCGGCGCTTCACCTCGGTCATATCCACGGGCTGCACGCGCATGCCCAGGTAGTCCTCCCAGAACGGCTGGTCCAGGATGGAGCCGGCAATGCCCATGGCGCAGCCGCCGATGGAGAGGTAGCCCTTGCCCTTGAGCGTGGCCACGGCGATACCGGCGCGGGCGAAGCGCAGAATCTTCTCCGCCACATCCTCCGGGATGGAGGTGTCGTCTGCGTCCTGCACATCATGGCCGTAGATGGAGAAGGCGGGCACGCCCTTCTGGGCGTAGGCGGCCAGGGCGGCGGCCAGGTAAACGGCGCCGGGGCGCTCCGTGCCGTTGAAGCCCCAGATGGCCTTGGGGATGCGGTTGTCCGTCTCGAAGGTCTCCGTGATGTAGCACCAACAGGGGGTGACGATGAGCGAGCAGCCCACGTTGTTCTCCGCAAACTTCTGGTTGGCGGCGGCAGCCTCTGCGGGACCGCCGATGCAGGTGTCGGCGATAACGCACTTGACGGGCTGGCCGTTGGCGTGCTTCACGTTTGCCTCGATGAGGGCGGCAGCGGCCTTGGCCATGTTCATGGTCTGGTCTTCCAGGGATTCGCGGACGCCGAGGCGGCGGCCGTCAATCGTGGGGCGAATGCCGATGGTCGGCAGTGTATCGTATTTCATAATATCGTATGGATTATGGGTTGGAATGGATAAAGAGAGGGGTTACTTTTCCTCGGCCTGCGGCGTGGCGGGCTTGCGGAAGATAAGGCTGTACACCAGCACCACCGCAAAGCAGATGGCCGGCACGATGAAGGAGGCGCGCAACAGCGTGGAGGAAGTCTTGAGGTTGTCGTCCCAGGTGGTGTCGAACCCGCTCACCAGGGAAGC
>JAZUGI010000052.1:0-15120 GCA_045641125.1 Akkermansia sp. | reverse complement strand
GGATGGGGAATGTCCACGGTAGCACGCCTCTGTACCGAACCCGCCCTATGGGCGGGTGGTTGGCGTCTCACATCCATCTATCTCTGGGCGTGGTTACTGTCATTGCATATGGGACGGCAGTGATATCCGACATTGAATTCCACATCAAAAACAGCCATGTGCCCAGCGCGCGGCCTGCAGCGCACATCGTTTCCATCGCCACGGTATGCCATCCCAAGGTCGCAACGTTGAACAATAAGCTTGTCAATCCAAACCAGAACTGATAGGCTCCCTTTAACCTCAACTTCGTCCCTCAAAGGGATGGCAATGATGAGAACTGTAGAACTTCCAGTCAAAAAAACGTCAACTTTTACGTGGGGCCTGATTGCGCTGCTTTTACTGTGCATGCCGTCCTGTGAGAAAGATGTATCCTTTACTCCAACGTATAAACTGACAAGGTGCTATCTGGATGACAAGTTGTGGTACTTTCTGCACAGTTCCAAACCGGAAGAAAATGCCTTTTTCGATTGTCTCGGCATTCACGCTATAGGAGAAACCAAAGATGCCTTCTATATCGGAGTCAACGGACAGGAAACGCCGGAGTATTACAGGATATCGCTCGCCAAGGATGAGTGTGCAAGGGTTGAGGAATTGCCCAGGGACATACGGATGTTGACAGCGGAACGGTACTGGGAAATCAAGAGCATGGAACTCGCGCCCGAGCAGTATAATCACGCTCTGTGGACCCGTGCCTATGAGGGCGACCTGAAGAAAGTGAGCTTGCTGCTGGATGCGGGTGCCGATGTCAACGCTATGAACGAAATATACGGTGCACCGCTGTTCGTGGCTGCCAATGCAGATATTGCCCGTCTCCTCATCGAGAATGACGCCGATATCCACGCCAAAAACAAGCAAGGCTCCACCCCGCTGCATTCCGCTGCCGAGAATGGCCGCACAGATGTTGCCCACCTTCTCATCGACAAGGGTGCCGATGTCAACGCTATGAACGATGGGGGCACCACCTGGCAGACCTGTAACGGCACCACTCCTCTGCACTGTGCCGCACTCAAGGGGAACACGGACACAGCCCGTCTCCTCATCGAGAAGGGTGCCAATATCCATGCCAAGAACGAAAACGGCTCCACCCCGCTGCACTGGGCGGCTAAAAGCGGCCGGACCGATACCGCTAACCTCCTCATCGAAAAGGGCGCCGATATCAACGCGAAGGACAAGGATGGCAAAACCCCTCTGGATCTGTCCACGGGGTCCTGGGAGTGTGTGCAGCTCTTGAAGAAGCATGGTGCGCAATACGGCGACGAACCGTAATCGCAATGCCTCAAAATAAAAACGCACCGAAAAGCGGGGAAAATGCCTTGGGCGTAGTTTTTTGCTTCACGCGCGCGGGACGATGTGGTATGATGCCCGCATCATGGACTTAGACGAACGTGAAATCAGCGCGGAGACCATTGCTCCGCACTTTGAAAAATGTTTTGGGCACAAGCCGCAGGTGATAGCGGCGTCCCCCGGGCGCGTGAACCTGATAGGCGAACATACGGACTACAACGAGGGCTTTGTACTGCCGATGGCGTTGAACAAGATCAACGTGGTGGCGGTGGCGCCCTCCCCCACTGGCAAGCACCGCTGGGTGGGAGCCATTGGCGACGAGATACTGGAAATCGATCCGGCGGATGCGGACAAGGTAGGCGACCCGTTCTGGAGCAACTATGTTCGCGGCGTGATCTGCATGCTGGAGCGCCGCGGCATCCAGGTGCCGGCGGTGGATATGCTCATTGATTCCAACGTGCCGCGCGGCGGCGGCCTTTCCAGCAGCGCGGCGTTCGAGGTGGCCACGTGTACGGCGCTGGCCGCGCTTTGCGGTGCGGATGTAACCCCGACGGAGCGCGCACTTATCGGCCAGGCCACAGAGCACGAGTTTGTGAACGTGCCCTGCGGCATCATGGACCAGTTCATCTCCGCGAACGGCCAGAAGGACCACGCGCTGATGCTGGACTGCAAGGACCTTTCCTACAAGCTGATTCCCATGACGGATCCCTCCGTGAGCGTGCTGGTGATTGATTCCGCCGTAAAGCATTCCCTGGCGGACGGCGGATACGCCGCGCGCCGCAAGAACTGCGAGGACGCCTGCGCCATTCTGGGCGTACACTCGCTGCGCGAGGCCACGCTCGAACAGTTGGATGCCGCCAAGGACAAGCTGGGCGACCTCTGCTACCGCCGCGCCCGCCATGTGGTGGGTGAGAACCTGCGCGTACACGAGTTTGCCGCCGCATTGGCCGCGAGCGACTGGGATGCCGCGGGGCGCGCCATGCGCGGTTCGCACGCCTCCCTGCGGGACGACTTCGAGGTCTCCTGCGCAGAGGTGGACACGCTGGTGAGCCTGACGGACACCATACCCTCTGCGGCAGCCGTGTACGGAGCCCGCATGACGGGGGGCGGATTCGGCGGCTGCATAGTGGCGCTGGTGAAGAGCGATGCCGTGCAGCAGGTGGCGCAGGAGATGCTGGATGCCTACCGCGAGACCCTGGGCATTGAGACCGCCTACCTGATCACCCGCCCCGGAGCCGGTGCCCGCATCCTTTACCAAGCATAAACTCAAACCAAGACAAAAACGATTATGAAGAAACTCATAACGCTGATGGGCGCCCTGGCGCTCTTACCGTGCAGCGCCTTTGCACAGGAGGCCGCTGCGGAAGCCACCACCGATACCTTCCCGCTCGAGGTGTGGGAAATGGTGGTGTTCTGTATCGTGGTGGTCGGAGTCATCGGACTCGGCATCTGGAAATCCGGAGACCCCACTGAAACAGAGGAAGAAAAGAAGGAAAAGGGCGCCGAAGACTACTTCCTGGCGGGCCGCGGCCTGAGCTGGTGGCTCATCGGCTTCTCCCTGCTGGCCGCCAACATCTCCACGGAGCAGTTCGTGGGCCAGGGCGGCAAGGCGGCAGACTGGCTGGGCTTCGCCATTGCCGGTTTCGAGTGGCTGGCCGCCATTGTGCTGGTCATTGTGGCCTTCACCTTCCTGCCCATGCTGCTCAAGCGCGGTGTCACCACCATCCCGGAGTTCCTTGAGGCCCGATTCGACGGCATCTCCCGCGTGACGATGGCCATCGTGAACCTGGTGATCCTGGTGGGCGTGCCCACCGCTGCAGTCATCTTTGCCGGTGCCACGGTGGTATCCGGCTACTTCTCCCTGCCGGTGTGGCAAGGCTGCATCATCATTGCGGTGTGCGCCACCGTGTACGTGTATGTGGGCGGCCTGAAGGCCTGCGCGTGGACGGACCTCATCTGGGGCACGGCCCTGGTGCTGGGCGGCGGCGTGGTGGCCTACCTGGCCATCTGCGCCCTGGGCAACATAGACATGGCCAGCGCTGCCGGCAAGGAGGTGCTTGAGACCGCCTCCGTGGCCTCCGGCGCCACCGCCGAGCACATGCAGAGCTCCGGCTCCGCCTTCATGGACGGCCTCTCCCGCATGTGGACGCTCAACAGCGGCGACGCCACCTCCGCCGTGAACGGCGTGGGCGGCAAGCTGCACATGATGCGCGATATCTCCGACCCGGAAATGCCCTGGACGGTGTACCTGCTGGGCCTGTGGATTCCGAACTTCTTCTACTGGGGCCTCAACCAGTACATCATGCAGCGCACCCTGGCCGCCAAGAGCCTGGAGGAAGGCCAGCTGGGCGTGGTGTTCGCCGCGTTCCTCAAGCTGCTCATTCCGTTCATCGTGGTGATTCCCGGCATCCTTGCCTACAACCTGTACCGCGATGACCTGGCCGCCAAGGCCGACAGCAACGCCAAGGCCGTGATCGCCAAGGTGGAAGCGGCTGCCGCAAAGGCCAATCTGCCCTACCTGTACACGGTGGATTCCAGCCGCCTTATCCGCATGAACTCCGCCGATGAAGCCGCCAAGTGGCTCAGCCACAACCTGGAGGTTGGTCTGGCCGCCGGCCTGACCGACGAAGAGATCAAGGCCCTGAAGAACGAGCCCAAGTTCGGTGATGCGTTCAAGGACGGCGTTACCCCCGAGGCCGTGACTCGCGTGCAGAACGCCGCCCAGGCGGAGCTTGCCGCCATCCCGAACGCCGAGGTGGCAAAACGCGCCGCCGTGGCGGACAAGATTATGGCCATTGACAAGATTGTGACGGCCAACGAGCGCGCGGATGACGCCAAGTACCTGGAGAGCGCCTCCATGAGCGGCTACCAGTACGACTTCTCCTTCGCCACGCTGCTGAAGAACCTGATGCCGGGCACGGGCCTGGGCTGGTTCGTTCTGGCCGCCCTGTTCGGGGCTGTGGTGAGCTCCCTGGCCTCCATGCTGAACTCCGCCTCCACGCTGTTCACCATGGATATCTACAACAAGACCCGCCAGGTCATGGGCAAGCCCGCCACGCCGACCACGCTGGTGACCGTGGGCAAGATCGGCGTGCTGGTGTGCGCCATCATCGCCACGGTGATTGCCCCGTTCCTGGACAACCCTGCGTTCGGCGGCATCTTCACCTTCATCCAGGAGTTCCAGGCCTTCCTTAGCCCGGGCGTGCTGGCGGTGTTCCTGTTCGGCTTCTTCGTGCCGCGCTGCCCGCGCGTGTTCGGCTGGCTCGGCATTGTGCTGGCCGTGGTCATCTACGCCGCGCTCAAGTGGGCCATCATGCCGGACGAGTCCTACATCAACCGCATGGCCGTGTCCCTGATTGCCGTGGTGCTGGTGGGTCTCATCCTCACCATCGTGAACAAGCTGCGCAACGGCGAGCGCGTGGTGCTGGAGGACAAGAACGTCATCGAGATGAAGACCTCCGCCCGCGCGAAGGTGTGCGGCGTGCTGGTCATCTTCGCCACCCTGCTGCTCTACTACATCTTCTGGTAAAGCAAGGGGAGAACCCCAAATTTCAGGCGGGCAACCATGCAGGTTGCCCGCCTCTTTTTATACACGGTGCACCGCCGGGCTATTCGGCGGGGGAATCATCCGCCTTCTTCTTGCGGGTCATGTACTTCATGATGGCGTAGAGCACCGCCAGCAGGAGCACGCCCAGAATCACCAAGTGGGATTCGCCCTTCACGGCGGCTATCAGGTTCTCCGGTGAATCCATGATACCCGGGTTCTCCGAGCCAACCTTGTCACCGAACCAGGCGAGCACCCAGCACCAAATGGCGGAGCCGGTGATGGTGGCCAGGCTGAAAGTGAGGAAGTTCACGCGGGAAAGGCCCGCCGGAATGGAAATAAGGTGGCGCACCACCGGCAGGAAACGCGCAAAGAAGATGCCCGCCGTGGCGTAGTCGCGCATAAACTGCTCCGCCGTTTCCACCTTGTGCGGCGGCATGAAGAAGTACTTGCCCCACTTGTGGATGACGGGGCGCCCCAGCAGCAGGGAGACAACGTACATGCAGCAGGACCCCAGGTAGGAGCCCACCGTGCCCGCCAGCACCACGCCCCAGAAACACATGGAGGAACCCTCCTGGGAGGCTGCAATGGCCGCCGGCGGCACCACCACCTCGCTCGGCACAGGCAGGATGGAGCTCTCCATGGCCATCAGCAGTGTCACACCCCAGTAACCCCAGTCCTGGATGCACTGCATACAAAAGTTCAGGAATTCATGCATGCGCACATTATGCACATATCGCGCCTTCTGCAAAGGCTTTTCTGTTACAGCCCGCACGCAGGCGAAATAACACTTTGCATTCCGCGGCGCACTTGTGTACAATGGTGGCATGATTTGCGATCAGGTCATCATCACGGGTGCATCATCCGGTTTTGGGGAGGCGTATGCACGCCGCCTGGCGGGCGCGTGCAAGCAGATGGTTCTGGTGGCGCGGCGTGAAGGAAAGCTGGAGGCCCTGGCCACCCAGCTGCGCACCGCGCACCCGGGGCTGGAAGTGGCCACCGCCCCGTGCGACCTGGCAGACCCCGCCCAGCGC
The DNA here is from genome assembly GCA_045641125.1 of Akkermansia sp. Taxonomy (GTDB): domain Bacteria; phylum Verrucomicrobiota; class Verrucomicrobiia; order Verrucomicrobiales; family Akkermansiaceae; genus Akkermansia. The sequence continues at coordinate 9,219 of JAZUGI010000052.1, read as the reverse complement.
GAGCGCCTGATTCAGGCGTTCTCCACGCTGGACAAGGGGGAGACCATGCTCATCAACAATGCCGGGCTGGGCGACCACGGCGACCTGGCCGGCAGCACGCCTGAGCGCAACCGCGAGATGCTGCAGGTGAACATCTGCGCCCTCACGGAGCTTTCCCGCGCGCTGCTGCCCAAACTCATGGAACAGGGCGGCGGCATTATCAATATCGCCTCGCTCGCGGCGGAGCTGCCCATCCCGGATTTCGCCATCTACGCGGCCTCCAAGGCCTATGTGGCATCGTTCAGCGAGGCCCTGCGCCTGGAGATGAAGGAATACGGCGTGCCCGTGCTGGCAGTGTGCCCGGGGCCGGTGCACACGGGGTTCGGGGACGTAGCGCGGCGGGAGGGCCACGGCAGCGGCGACGTGCCGTTCAAGAAGTGGTTCTACACGCCCATTCCCGTGGTGGTGGAAGGCTCGCTCAAGGCGCTCATCAAGGGCCGCGCGCGCTACTACCCATCCCTTAAGATACGCCTGTGCGCATGGTTCCTGCGCATGATGCCGCTGCCCGTGCTGCGCCTGGCCATGGGGTTCCGTCCCCGCCGCGCCGCCGCAGAACCCAAGGAAGAATCATGATGATGAAGGAAAGGAAACGCCGTTGGCACGTGTACCGCTGGTGCCTGTTGGGGGTACTGCTCCTGGGGGCGGGCTCGCTGTACACCAGCGGCCCGGCGCGTCTGGTGCAGGCCCTGCGCGGAGGGGGCACCCAGCCCCCGCGAGAAGTGGTGCGCGAGGTGGTGGTGTACCAACCCGCCCCCACCCCAAACGAACAACCCGCACCCGCGGCACCGCCCGTGCAGCCAACACCAAGCGCCGCGCCGTGGCACCCGGCAGACAGCTTCAGCATGCCCGCCATCACGCTGCCGCCCTTCCCGCCCGCCCTGCCGGAGCAGGCCATGGAGGGCTCCTTCTCCCACTTCACCAAGCTGATGAGCGGCATCAACATGCGCTCCATGGTGGAGTTCCGCCCCGGCGGCACGGCATCCCACGACCGCAAGCAGAAGGATGCCTACCTGGTGCACCTGAGCATGAGCCTCTACCTGCCGCACGCCGCGAACGGCGCAGAGCTGGCAGCCGCCAACCCCGCCCTGAAGAAGGTTCTGCCGCAGTACGATGCCCTCATGGCCACCGCCAAGGTCTCCCACTGGTGGGCGCCGTTCATGCTGCACAAGCAGAACGAAATCCGCAAGAACGCGGGAACCCTCTCCAAGCTGCTGGACCGCCACAACTTCTACGATACCGACACCCTGCTGGAAATCACCGCGCCCAACACCGCGCGCAAGGTCCTGTGGATGCAGGCAGACATGGATGTGGTATCCGACGGCTCCGACGGCGACCGCCTGCCCACCATGCCGGACAAGGTGCTCAAGAGCGACTACTACCAGCCCACCACCTCCTACCGCTGGAAGAAGCTGGGCACCACCCCCAACCCCCTGCTCAAACCCTGGCAGGAGCGTCTGGAGAAGCTCCGCAAGGCCGCGCGCCCCTCTTCCTCCGCCATCAGCCACGCCAAGGCCGTGATCAACGACCTAAAGGCCTTCAGCTACCTTTTGGCGGAGTACGATCCCTTCATCGTCATCCCGCTCACACTGCAGGAGGGGCGTGATGCCGCCTTCCGCCCGCAGCCTGGCGACTACGCCGCCGTGGTGGTGGGCAAGCGCGTGTTCCCCGCCATTGTGGGAGACTACGGCCCGCGCTACAAGTGCGGTGAGGCATCCCTGCGGCTCGCCAAGACCGTGAACCCCAAGGCCACCTCATACTCCCGCCCCATCTCAGATCTCACCGTCTCCTACCTTGTATTCCCCGGCTCGCGCGAGGAACAGGCCGGCCCCATTGACTACGCGCGCCTCAACATGCGCTGCCGCGAGCTCCTGGATGAGCTCGGCGGACTGGGACCGGACGCCGAGTTTGTGGAGATGAAGGACCTGCTCCAGAAGCCTGAGCCTCCGCAGGAGGAGAAGAAAGGGAATTGAAGGGCGGAGCGGGGATTCCGCAACATGCGGGAGCCTCCACTATCCCGTGGCTTGTGCCTTTGGACATCCGCCGCTACCGGCAAAATTCCGCGCGCGCGGGCCGCTAGGAATAGGCTTGACCGCAGATGGTTTCGGCGTTAGAATTCCTGCGGACAATATTTTTGCCTATTATGTACAATCCCGAATTCAAAAACCGTTTGGTAACAGACCTGGAGGGCCTGAAGGCCGCCGGCCTGTTCAAGCAGGAGCGCTACATCGACACCCCGCAGTATTCCGAGGTGGGCCTGAAGGATGGCAGCAAGGTCATCAACATGTGCGCCAACAACTACCTGGGCCTCGCCAACCATCCCGAGCTGGAAAAGGCGGCCAAGGAAGCCATCGACCGCTGGGGCTTCGGCATGGCCTCCGTGCGTTTCATCTGCGGCACGCAGACTCTTCACGAGCAGCTGGAAGAGCGCCTGAGCAACTTCCTCGGCACTGAGGACACTATCCTCTTCGGCTCCTGCTTCGATGCCAACGGCGGCCTGTTCGGCGCGCTGCTGGACAAGGAGGACGCCATCATCTCCGATGCCCTCAACCACGCTTCCATCATTGACGGTGTGCGCCTGTGCAAGGCTGCCCGCTACCGCTACAACAACAACGACATGGCGGACCTGGAGGCCAAGCTGCAGGAGGCCAAGGCCAACGGTGCACGCACCATCATGATTTCCACGGACGGTGTGTTCTCCATGGACGGCATCATCGCCAGCCTGGACAAGATTCACGAGCTTGCAGAGAAGTACGGCGCGCTCGTGCACTTCGACGAGTCCCACGCCACGGGCGTGCTGGGCAAGCGCGGCCGCGGCACGCATGAGCACTGCGGTCTCTTCGGCAAGGTTGACATCACGAGCGGCACCTTCGGCAAGGCCCTGGGCGGCGCTTCCGGCGGCTATGTATCCGCCAAGAAGGAAATCATCGACGTGCTGCGCCAGAAGGCCCGCCCGTACCTGTTCTCCAACAGCGTGATGCCCGCCATTGCCGCCACCACCATCAAGGTGATCGACATGCTGGAGGCCTCCACGGAGCTCACGGAGCGCGTGCAGGGCAACGCTGCCTACTTCCGCAAGGGAATGGAGCAGTGCGGCTTCAAGCTGGCGGGTGCCGGCCACGCCATTGTGCCCGTGATGATCGGTGATGCCGCCCTCTCCCAGAAGATGAGCAACCGCCTGCTGGAGCTCGGCGTGTACGCCATGGGCTTCTTCTACCCGGTGGTGCCCAAGGAGCAGGCCCGCATCCGCACCCAGATTTCCGCCGCCCACACCACGGAGCAGCTGGACCGCGCCATTGCCGCCTTCCAGAAGGCCGGCCAGGAGCTGGGTATCATCTAAGAAATCCACACGCGATTTTCAAAAGGCCGCCCGGTTTGCCACCGGACGGCCTTTTCCTTTAGCTGCGCGGCGGGGCTGCCGGGCAAACGTGCCCAAACTGTACAGAAAAAGCCGCCCGGCCTGAAGGCCGGACGGCTTGTGAACATTCGTTGAAATGGTGATTACTTCTTCTTGCAGCAACCCTTCTTCTTCTTGAAGACGGAGGAGGGCTTGAACGCAAGCGTGGTGGAAGCGGCAATCTTCATGGCCTCGCCAGTCTGGGGATTGCGGCCGGTGCGGGCAGCACGGGTCTTCATCTCAAACGTACCAAAGCCGACAAGCTGGACCTTGTCCTTCTTGACAGCGGTGGAGATAGCACAGAGGACAGCGGAAAGGGCCTCTTCGGCGCACTTCTTCGTCGCTTCCTTACCAAGTTTCGCCTGAATCAGGTCAACGAGTTGAGTCTTGTTCATAGGGCTTCATAATAGCACGGGATGCGCCCATTTCAAGAGGAAAAGCGGGAAAAAACGCAAAAAATTGCAAAAAAAGCGCGTTTCCATGGGTGGAAACGCGCAAAAATGGGGCAGAAAAGCCTTTACATCACCATTTCTGGGCGCAAATAGCGTCCTTCATCTCACGCACGGCGGCGGTCAATCCGATGAAGATTGCACGCGCGATGATGGTGTGGCCGATGTTGAGTTCCGTAAGGAAGGGAACGCTGTTGAGGTCTTTCAGGTTGGAGATTTGGATGCCGTGGCCGGCATGCACCTCCGTGCCGAGTTCATGTGCGCGCGTGGCTGCGGTGACAAGGCGCGCGGTTTCCGCAGCGCGCTCTGCGCCCTGCGTGTTGGCGAAACGCCCGGTGTGCAGCTCCACCATGGGAGCGCCGATGGCTGCGCTCGCCTCCACCTGCGCCACATCGGGGTCAATGAACATGCTCACGCGGCTGCCGTTGGCCATGAGCGCGGCCACGAGCGGCTTGAGCTCATCCATGCGCGCGGCAACATCCAGCCCGCCCTCCGTGGTGATTTCCTGGCGGCGTTCCGGCACCAGGCACACATAGTCCGGTTTCAGGGAGAGCGCAAACTCCAGCATGGCGGGCGTGGCTCCCATCTCCAGGTTGAGCGGCAGTGCAATCTCGCGGCGCACCGCAAGCGCATCCGCATCCTGCATGTGGCGGCGGTCCTCACGCACATGAAGCGTGATGGAATCCGCACCGCCCTGCATGGCCGCGCGCGCGGCATCCAGCACGGAAGGTTCGCAGTTCGGCAGGTGAAGCATGGTGGCGTAGCGCGCCTGGCGCAGCGTAGCCACGTGGTCGATATTGACTCCGAGATGCATGGTGGTGGAGGATATGGTGGGATGAAAAGACAAGGCACCCGGGCGGCAGAATTCATGCGCGCCCGGGTGCGGTGAATGTTAATGCAGGAAGTGGCGGGCACCGGTGAACACCATGGCAATGCCGGCTGCGTCTGCAGCGGCAATCACCTCCTCGTCGCGGATGGAGCCGCCGGGCTGGATGCACGCGGTGGCACCCGCATCAATGGCGGTCTGCAGGCCGTCTGCAAACGGGAACATGCCATCAGATGCAATCACGCTGCCCTTGAGCGACAAGCCGGCCTGCTCCGCCTTCCACACGGCAATCTTGGCGGAATCCACGCGGCTCATCTGGCCTGCGCCGATACCGAGCGTGCCGTTCTTGTCCGTGAAGACGATGGCGTTGGAGTGCACCTGCTTGCATACGCGCCAGGCAAAGCGCATGGCCTCCAGCTCCTCTGCGGTGGGCACGCGCTTGGTGACTACCTTGCCCTCCAGGTTGTCGAGCCCCTGGGCGAGGTCGTCGCGCTTCATGGTCATGATGCCGCCGGGAGCGGTGCGCACCATGGGCAGCTTGCAGAATTCCTTCCACGCATCCAGGTCTATCTTCATGATGCGGCAGTTCTTCTTCTTCTGCAGGATGGCGCGGGCCTCCGGCTCATAGTCCGGGGCGATGATGACATCCGTGAAGATGGCGCCCACGATGCGGGCGAGGGCTTCCGTCATCGGGCGGTTCATGACGATGACACCGCCGAAGGGAGCCTGCGTATCCGTCTGGTACGCGCGCTTCCAGGCTTCCACGAGGTCCTCGTCGTCCTGGCCCACGCCGCAGGGGTTGGTGTGCTTGAGGATGGCCACCGTGGGGCGGCGGAAGTTCATGATGAGGGAAGCGGCGGCATCCAGGTCCAGCACGTTGGTGTAGGAGAGCTCCTTGCCCTGCAGCTGGGTGAAAATGGAATCAAAGTTGCCGTAGAGCACGCTGGGCTGGTGCGGGTTGTCACCGTAGCGCAGCGTCTGGTTGAACGGCAGGGAGAGGGAGAAGTTGTTGCGCGTGGATTCCTCCGCGCGGTGGCCCAGGTAGTTGGAGATGGCCGTGTCATACCCGGAGGTGCGCATGAACACCTTCACCGCCAGCTTCTCGCGCGTCTTCAGCGTGGTGCTGCCGGCGTGGCTCTCCATTTCCTCCAGCACGGTGTCATAGTCTGCAGGATCGCTCACCACGGTGACGCTGGCGTAGTTCTTGGCGGCGGAGCGCAGCATGGACGGACCACCGATGTCAATCTTCTCGATGGCTTCGGCGAGCGTCACGCCCTCCTTGGCGATGGTCTCCTCGAAGGGATAGAGGTTCACGCAGACGAGGTCGATGGTGGGGATATCGTTGTCCTTGGCCTGCTGCTGGTGCTCTTCCAAATCACGGCGCTGGAGCAGGCCGCCATGCACCTTGGGATGAAGGGTCTTCACGCGGCCGTCGAAGAGCTCCGGGGCACCCGTGTAGTCGGATATTTCCGTGACGGGGAGGCCGAGCTCCTTGAGGTAGCGGCAGGTGCCGCCTGTGGAAATCAGCTGTACATTCTGGGCCACCAGGCCCTTGGCGAACTTGTCGAGCCCGGTCTTGTCGGAGACGGAAAGAAGGGCGCGTTCAATCTTGGAGTTTTCCATAGTGACGAATCTGTGTTAATTCCGCCGGAGGCGGCACGGCAAGGTAAACCGAAACCGCGAAAAAATCAAGCCCAAATTGCCGCAGTGCATGGAGCGGCACACGTATTTCTGGAGTGCGCGGTGCATGTTTATGTTGACTTTTGGGGGTATGGGGCGTATAGTTGCGCGCGTTATGAGCGAGAACGCCAAAAGCTACAAGGACACCATCTTTCTGCCGGACACCACGTTTCCCATGCGTGGCGACCTGACCACGAAAGAGCCCCAGCGGCTGGAAAAATGGGAGAACGGCAAGCTTTACGAGCGAATTACCGCGCGCCGCAAGGCGCAGAACGCCCCGCGTTTCATCCTGCACGACGGGCCTCCCTTCGCCAACGGCGACGTGCACATGGGCACCGGGCTGAACAAGGTGCTCAAGGATTTCATAGTGAAGAGCAAGACCATGGCCGGCCACTACGCGCCGTTCATCCCCGGTTGGGACTGCCACGGCCTGCCCATCGAGGCCAAGGTGGTGAAGGAGGCGCAGGGCCTGGAGCCCGCGGAAATTCGCCGCCGCTGCGCTGAATTCGCCCTCGGCTACATCGACCAGCAGCGCGCATCCTTCCGCCGTCTCGGCGTCTTCGGAGACTGGTTCCACCCGTACATCACCATGGAACCCAAGTACGAAAGCCACATCCTGCGCGTGTTCGCCAAGCTCGTGGAGCAGGGAGCCGTGTACCAGTCCCTCAAGCCCGTGCAGTGGAGCTACGCGCACCACACCGCGCTGGCAGAGGCAGAGGTGGAATACATGGAGGACACCGCCACATCCATCTTTGTGGCGTTCCCCATGGTGGAGCCCGTGCTGGGCACAGAGTGCGAGATGACCATCTGGACCACCACGCCGTGGACCCTGCCGAGCAACCTGGCCGTGGCCCTGCACCCGGATTTCACCTATGTGCTGGGCACCTACGCCAAGGAGGGCCGCGAACGCAACTTCATTGTGGTGCGCGAACTGATAGGAACCTTCACGGAAAAGACCGGCTGGGCCCTGCAGAAGGAGCTCGGCACGCTCAAGGGAAGCGAGCTGGAGGGCAAGAAGGCCCGCCATCCCTTCCTGGACAGGGATTCCCTCATCATCAACGCCCAGTATGTGACCGTGGACACCGGCACCGGCGCCGTGCACATTGCACCCGGCCACGGTATGGACGACTACATTGCCGGCATGCAGTACGGCCTGCCCATCCTCTCCCCGGTGGATGACGACGGCAAGTACACCGCGGAATGCGGCGTGCCCGCACTTGTGGGCAAGCACGTGTTCGACTCCAACGAGGATGTCATCACCATGCTGGTGGAGCGCGACCGTCTGCTGGGACGTGAGGAGTTCACGCACCAGTACCCGCACTGCTGGCGCTCCAAGACCCCCATCATCTTCCGCGCCGTCAAGCAGTTCTTCATCAGCATGGAGAAGCTGCGCCCCATGGCCCTGGAGCAGATCAAGCAGACCAAGTGGCTGCCCGCCTGGGGTGAGAACCGCATCTACTCCACCGTGGAGGCCCGCCCGGACTGGTGCATCAGCCGCCAGCGCACCTGGGGCGTTCCCCTGCCCGTCTTCTACGATGCACAGGACAAGCCCGTGCTGCAGGCGGATATCGTCCGCAAGGTGGCGGACCTGGTGGAGGAGCACGGCACGAACATCTGGTTCGAGCTCTCCGATGCCGAGCTCTGCGAGAAGCTGGGGCTGCCCGCCGGGCTGCGCAAGGGCAAGGACACGCTGGACGTGTGGATCGACTCCGGCTGCTCCCACGTGGCCGTGCTGGAGAACCACCCGGAACTGCAGGCCCCGTGCGATGTGTATCTGGAGGCCACGGACCAGCACCGCGGCTGGTTTCAGAGCTCGCTCATGCTCTCCTGCGCCTGGCGCGGCACCGCCCCGTACAAGCAGGTGCTCACCCACGCCTTCGTGGTGAACCAGGACCGCTCCAAGATTTCCAAGAGCGCCCAGGGCACCTACCAGAAGCCCACCAATGCAAAATACTTCTATGAGAAATACGGCGCGGACATCGTGCGCCTCTGGGTCAGCAGCGTGGACTGGCAGAACGAGGTGCCCTTCGGCGAGGACCTCTTCAAGCAGGTCACCGATCCCTACCGCCGCCTGCGCAACACCCTGCGCATCCTCCTGGCCAACATGAAAGGCTACAACGGGGAGAAACCCGCCGCCCCGGAACCGCTGGACAAGTGGATCCTGGCCCGCGCCAACGCGCTGGTGCGCGAGGTTCGCGCCGCGTACGACGCCTACGAGTTCCGCAAGGTCTTCATGGCCATCAACCAGTTCTGCACGAACGACCTCTCCGCACTCTACATTGACATCACCAAGGACAGCCTCTACTGCGATGCCGCCAATTCCCCGCGCCGCATCAGCAAGCAGCACGCCATCGCCTGCGTGTTCGATACGCTCGTGAAACTCCTCGCCCCCATCCTTGCCTACACCTGCGACGAAGCCTGGGAGCACGCCGGACACACGGATTCCGTGCATGAGCAGGACTTCCCGGAAGCGCTGCCCGCCACGCCGGAAGAGGACCGCATCATCGCAGACTTCGACCGCCTCCAGCAAATCAAGGGCATCATCCAGGTCGCCATTGAGGCCCAAATCAAAGCCAAGGAATTCAACAAGAACAACGAGGCCGTGGTGGATCTCACCATCCCTGCGGACGAGGCGCCCACCGTGGCCGCCCTGCTGCAGGACAAGGAGTTCGCCAAGGAGTTCTTCATTGTGGCAGATGTAAACGTGACCACGGGAGACACCCTGGCCGCCGCCGCCCACAAGAGCGGCTACGCCATGTGCCCGCGCTGCCGCCGCTACGAGCCCGCCACCAACGAAGACGGGCTCTGCGCACGCTGGGCCGCCGTCCTCG
>JAZUGI010000051.1:0-6463 GCA_045641125.1 Akkermansia sp. | reverse complement strand
AAGCTCATCCGCTCCATGAGATGAACCCCCACTCGCTTACAGAGACGCTGCGCCGCCACTTGGTGGAGCGGCTTCCCGGCCTTGCCGTCCACACCCCGCTGGACAACGGCGAGCTCCTGCTCCCCTATGCCCTGGTGGAGGGGACCGCCGATTCCGAGCGCGTGCCGGGCAACGGCACTTGGGAGATGTCCGTGTCGCTGGAGCTCCACACGAACGCCCACGAGCAGGACGGCGAGGAGGCCCGGTATTCCGGCGCGGACGTGGTGCAGGCTCTCTGCGCCGCCGGGGCGCGCAAGGCTCTCAACGAGGTGGCGGAGGATTTTTACCTGTACTCCCTCAAGCTCTCCTCCCTCTCCCCTGCCGAGGTGCAGGACGATTCCTTCATCCAGCGCGCGGAGTTCTTGGCCGTCGTGCAGTTTTGAGGCGGGGTGGACGCTTACAGTTTTCGCAATACTTACGCAAGCCCAAAAGTTAGAAAAAGTTTATTTTACTCCTTCGGGGGCATTCTTGCCAAACACGCGTACAATTCGCCAGGATGACAGAGACGTGGCCATGTTGTCTAAAATCAAAGCCTTATGATGGCCTGAAAGGCTACAGCATTGCGAATACTGTAGAATACCCCCGCTCTACGCGAAGGGAGGACTGCTGTTCCAAAGACGAAGCAGCGTTTCTCTTCGCTAGATACTTAACAACCAACAAATTACGAACTTATGAAAAAGACACTTATAGCTCTCCTTGCCATTTCTGGTACGGCTATGGCTGAACTTAAAGATGCGGTATGGACCTTTGAGAATACCCTTGCCCCAAAAACTAACCCAGACAGCAGTCTCCAATACGAGTACATTGATGTTAACGTGACAGGTCAAACGCCATCCCCCACATATACAGATTCGAACCTGAAAAAGGGCGCTGTATTTGGCGATTACGAGCTGACTCAGGATATGGGTAAGGCTATTACGCTGACTGATGGCCAATACATAAAGATGAAAAATGTAGCATATTGGGCTAACGGGAATGGAATGCTCGCCATAGGCCAAGATGCCCCCAATAGCTACACCCTGATGACGTGGGTGAACCTGACCTCCACTTCTGGGGAAGTATACCTTTTTGGCACTGGCGATTCTAATGGTTCAGGTCTTGCTTTTGTATTGAACAATAATAAAATTGACCTTTTGGCAAAGAGCAAAGCGCACCACGATATTACATCGGCCTTAACTTTGAGTACGGGGACTTGGTATAATTTTGCCATTACATACGACAGCTCAACGGGAAAAGCCGTGGCATACATCAACGGTGTTGAGACTGCGACACTGACAGGATTGAATGGAAGTGGTATGTTCAATAATCCTGGAGGCCAGTGTTCCTATATCGGAGCAGGGTCTACGCACCGTGACCAAGACACGTTTGCTGGGTCAATGGCAGAGTTCCAGATTCTCAACGGCGCGCTTACGCAGGAGCAAGTTTTGGCCGCAGCTCATCTGACTAAGGTCACGCCTGTACCCGAACCCACCACAGGCACCCTTTCCCTGCTTGCTCTGGCTGGCCTCTGCGCCCGCCGCCGCAAGAAGTAAGGCGACAAAAAATCCCAAACTCGAAAGAAGTCGTAATCTCATTTCGGTTTGATGTTATTGGGGGGCTGCCCGGAGAAATCCGGGTAGCCCTTTTCATTTTTGACACGCCCCACCAAGTATGGCAACGATACTTGGAACAGTGGGCGTATTCGGGTTTGAGGAGGACCAGCAGGGCATCCTGCTGGAGAGTCAAGACATCGACTACAAGCCCGATACGAAGGTGCAGCGCGACTATCGCGGTGTGAAGGTCGGCATCATCTTTTATGACGACCAGACCGATATTTCCATGAAGGGCTACATCCCCCGGGAGAACCCCACGGATATTCGCGTGGCCCAGACATTGACGCTGGCCAACGCCGCGCCCTCCTACGGGCTGTCCAACTCCGGCACGGGAACCAACGTGGTCACGGGCATCAAGATTGGCTTGAAGAACGAGGACCTGGCCACCTTCGAGGTGACCTCCACCATCTACGACTTCACGGCGTGAGCAAGGACACAGCACAGGCAATCAACTTCATCCGGCAGGAGGACGGCGACTTGGACGCCCTCATGCTGGCCGCCTCCCTCACGGCGCTGGGCATTCCGTTCTCAGAACGCCCGGCGTTTTCGGTACGCGGCGACACGCAGCCCGTGGTCAACTGGCTCTTTGACGAGAGCTCTCCCGATGGGAAGCACCGGGCATCCGAGTGCATCGCCCGCTGGAACGACAAGGCTTGGATTGCCCGGGAGGACAACGAGCACCCGCTCGCCTACCTTGCGGCGGCCATGCGTAACCTCAAAACCCTCATCCGCCACCACATCGGGCAGGCCCCGGCGGTGGAGCTTGTGAAGCGCGGTCGCAAGGTGCTGGTGGTGCCGGAGGGCGTGCCGGAAGCCCAACTCGGGCTCCTTATCAACAAGTTCACCAAGAATTGACATCATGGCTATCAACATCCAAACAAGACAAGACGAGAACAACCGCTCCATCGTGAAGCCTTCCGCCGAGGTGGCCGGGCTCAAGCTGCGCCCGCTTTCGCTGGGTTCCCTGGAGCTGCTGCGGCAGATGGGCAACGCTCTCGCCACAGGAAGCGCAGCCCCGGACGCGCTGGAACCCCACACCCTCACGGAATACATCTGGGTGCATGCCGCCCCGGTGCAGGACGTGCTGGAGGCCGTCTACAACCACCCGGAGCAGGTGGCGCGCAAGGTGGCCGAGTTCGCTATGGACATCTCCCCCGCAGACCTGCGGGGAATTGCCGCCGCGCTCTCCTCCGATTGTTCGGCCATTCAGGCGGCGGGTGCCGTACCTGCCGAGGACGATTCCGGAGATGGCTCAAAAAACGCGCCAACCCCGCGCTGAACGCCACGGTGGTGTTCACCATAGCGAAAGCGACGGGGTGGACTGAAGACTACATTATCTGGATGCCGTTGAGGAAGGCCCTGCAATACATGCACGCCGCGTGGGTGTCGGACGGGCTTGCCACCGCCTGGCGCTCCGATTCCGAGGAGGAGGCGCACGATGCGGGCATCCTCTTTGAACGCTTGAAATACCTGACACGCTGATGGCTGACGTAACTTTCACATTCACGGGAGACACGTCCAACCTACAGGATGCGCTCAAGGGCATCAAGGACGAGATCGGCAAGGCCCGAGAGTCGGTCAAGGGCCTTGCCGGGCAGTTCACCGCTGCTTTCGCGGCCATCGGCACCGCCATTGCCACGGTTAAGGGAGCCTTCTCCACCATCGGCAACATCTCCTCCGAGGCCGCCCGCATGGAGCAGACCGCGCTCGCATTCCGGGTGATGATGCGCGACGCCGAGGCGGCAGCCGAGTACGTGGACAAGTTGCGGGTCTACGCCGCCGAGACTCCCTTTGAGTTCGGGGACATTTCAGATGCCGGAAAGACGCTGCTCTCCATGGGAACGGCGGCGGACAAGAGCATTGAGGTCATCCGCAAGCTGGGCGACATCGCGTCCGTCTCCGGCAAGCCCCTGCGCGAGCTGGCTTTCCTGTACGCGAAGGTCCAGAACTCCGGGCTGAGCAACGAGGTGGCGGAGTCGCTTGAAATGCAGGGCGTGCCCATCAGAAAGCTCATTGCCGAGATGAAGGGCATCACGTTCGAGGACGTTTTCAAGGGCATATCCAAGCGCCAGTTCAACCTGGACGACCTCGATGCCGCCTTGGACAGGCTCACCGGGTCGGGCGGGCTTCTGGAGAACATGACGAAGCTCCAATCCCAAACCTTTTCCGGCGCGTTGAGCACGCTCACGGACGGCTTCACCGCCCTGGCCGTGGAGCTGGGCACGCCTGTCAACGCCGCGCTCCTGCCCGTGCTGGCCGACCTCACGGCCTACGTGGACTCCGTGACGCCCGCCGTCCGCGAGTTCGGGCAGACGCTCGCGTCCGTGCTCTCCGGTGCGGTCGAAACCATCGGCCCGCTTGCTTCGGGCATCGGCTCCGTGGTGTCCGCGCTTGGCGGCATGAAGACCGTGGTCGCTTCGGTGGCCGCTGGGTTGCTGCTCATGTCGGCCAACACCAAGGCCGCAACCGCTTCCACCTTCTCGCTGTGGGCATCGGTCGCGTCTCTCTCCGCCACCCTGCGCGGGCTTTCATGGGCTTCCGTGGGCTCCGCGTTCAAGGCGGCTATGGCGGGCATGCGCGGCGTGCTCTCCTCCACGCTCGCCAGCATGCGCGGCGTGTGGAGCGCGGCATGGGCCACCATGGCATCCGTTGTCCGGGCTTCCATGCTGGCGGTCAAGACCGCCATTGTGAGCACGGGCATCGGCCTCATCCTCGTGGGTATCGGGGAGGCCCTGGGAGCCTTGTACAACTGGTTCATGGGCAACGCCGACGCCGCCAAGGAAGCCGCCGCCTCCGCCCGCGAGTTCGAGCAATCCCTGCAAAGGATGGAGCGTCAGGCAGGGAATGTCAAGACGCAGGAACAGTACGCTTCTTTCATGGAGAACCTGCAAGACCGCATTGACGAGTTGCAGGGGCAGCGTGACGATGCCGCCGCCGGGGGCGAGGACGAGCGCGCGGAACAGCTTGCCGCCCAGGTTGACGAGCTAGAGGAGCAGCGCGCCCGCTACCAGCGCATCCTGCCCCTGCAGATTCAGGCGGCGCAGGAGGAGCAGAAGCGCACGGAGGAGCTGCGCCGCCAGGCCGAGGAGGCTGCGGAGCTGGAGAAGAAGCTGGAAGATGCGCGCAAGAAGATGGACGACCTTGTGGCGAAGCAGCACGAGCACGGGCGCGAGGCGTTCCTGTCCGGGCTGGACGATAGGCAGATGGAGATTGACATGCGCCTGTCGGATGCCGGGTTCAAGACCATGGAGGACTTGGAGCGGGAGATTGCCCGGCTGGAGAAGCTGGGCGGGAAGTTCAAGCTGGGAGACGAGGCGCGCTATGAGAAGCTGTGCGCCGTCTACAACAAGCTCATTGACCTCAAGCACAAGGATGCCGAGGAAACCCGCAAGGCCGGGGAGGAGGAGCGCAAGCGCGGGGAGGAAGCCGCCAAACGGCGGCAGGAGGTCGCAATCAATCAGCAGGAGTACGACATGAAGGTCAAAATCCTGCGCGCCGAGATTTCCGGCAATGAGCAGAAGCTCCAAATACTCAAGGCCCAGCAGCGCATCACCGAGTTGACGCTCCAGTACCAGCGCGAGGGGCTGGCCGATGCCGAGGCCGCAGCCAAGCGTATGGTGGCCTTGGAGATGCAAGCCGAAGACCGCCGCGCCCGCCGTGACAATTCCAACACCGGACGCGGGCGAGACTCCGGCACCCGCATTTCATCCTCGCTCGCGTCCGTGGGCGGCGGCGGGCGGTCTATCCTCATCGGTGGCCCGCTGGTGACGGAAACGAAGAAGCACACAAAGCTGCTGGAGGCCATCAAGGTGGCGACTTCGCAGAAGCCCACGGTTCAGGTCAGCGGGAACGTGGAGGCCGTGATTGGGCGGTGACGCGAATGTTGCAACCTTTGGAATATATTAAAAAATATTTAGCTTGACACACAATCAGCAAACGTATACGTTCAGCTTATGAGTACTATTTTTTTACCCATCCATACCGGGGTCAAAGGTGATGCAAACCTAATTCAAAAAAATGAAGATAAACGCTACCTATACCCTTTTCGTGTAGATAATGCTCGCACTCCAGATGAAGACTGGGACGCGGAGTGTAAAAGGAATCACGTTAAAATCAATCTCGATGAAAGTAGGGGCTTCTCTGGGCACGTAGAGATTGATATTGATTGGCACCTAACGTTAAATGGGTATGAGACGGCAGAAGGATTCGTGTATCTGCCAGTACGACGTAAATAGGCAGAATTAGCTTCAAGACTTGTATATCTTCCCGCCCCGCCTGGCTGTGAGCCATGCGGGGTGGTTGCTTAGCGCTTTTTTTTGACACCCGCGCCGTGGGTGTATGGAAACGGCGAAGATATGGCGAGGAGACGGCATTCGGCGCATCTGCTACGGGAACTACCAGCACACGGTGACAGGCATCACGATTGAGCGGAACCGTGATGTCAACACGGGCAACGTGGTGGAAATCACCTATGAGGTGCCGGAGGAGAACGCGCTTTCCTCGCAACCCGCCATGGGGAGCCGCACCGACCTGCTGGCCGGGGTGGTGCTCATCAAGACGACCACGACACCGGGCACGGCGGGCATTGCGTCCGTGAAGCTCACCTATGGGAAGCCGGAGCCCACGGACGACGAGGACGAGGAGGAGGACAGCAAGGACGGCAGCCGCTCGGAAAGCGGAGAGGACGAGGAGGAGGAAGGCAGCGAGCAGCTCAAGGGATTCAAGAGCACGCTCGATGTCACGGTGGTGGACGAACCCATCCTGACGCACCCGAAGTGCGCAGGTATCGCTGGCGACCAGCTCGAATACCTCAAGGCCCTCATTGACGGGGC
>JAZUGI010000050.1:0-8095 GCA_045641125.1 Akkermansia sp. | reverse complement strand
ACAAAGGAAAAGGATTCCCTCTCCGGAAACACCGTCACGCCCTCCACCGTCAGCTTGCGTATCATACAGCCGCCATCCTAGCACATTCACGCCCCCATGCCAAGCGGCAAGTGGACCCGCATGCAACCCGCATGCAAATGCCCGGCGAATGACCCCTGCCGCCACCTTTTCCCACTTATTTTTCCCCACCCGCAAAAAAAGTCTTGCCTTCCCGCAAAAAAAACGCTAGAATCCCCCCGCACCTGTTCCGCAGGGCAAAATCACAGAACACGCAGGCTTAGCTCAGTGGTAGAGCACATCCTTCACACGGATGGGGTCACAAGTTCGAATCTTGTAGCCTGTATTGCATAAAGCCCGCCTTTCGGCGGGCTTTTTTGCGCTTCGGCCTTGCCAATTTGCCTACGAGAGCATAACATGGGCGCATGCGCACCGTCTTTATCCTCTATGCCGCCATGTGGCTCTACATCGCCCTGCGGCTGGGGCTTGCCACGCCGGCTTGTCTCGGCGAAGCTTTGCGAAGACGGAAGCGTAGCGGCGGCGGGTGGCCGCTGCGCGTGAAATGGGCATGGAGGGTGCCGGTGCTGCTCCTGCTGGCCCTGGGGGCGTTCAAATTCAGCATCCTGCACTGGCTCAACCCGGCCGGCCGCTACTTTGCGCCGGAGGTGGATGCCGCCCTGCTGCTGCCGCTCTCCTGGCTGAACATCTTTGTCATCCTGCTCTCCGTGCTCCTGCTGCTTGCGGAGCTGCCGCGCCTGGCGGCCTGGTTTTTCGTGCGCGCGCGGTTCCGGAACGCGGTGAACCTGGCCCTCGCTGCACTGGCGGCGCTCGCCACGAGCGTGGGCATGTACAACGCCTACTCTATGCCGCGGGTGCGCCACATGGATATCACTCTGCCCCGCATGCCCGCGGACGCACCCCCTGTCACCCTCGCCCTGCTCGCAGACCTGCACGCCGATACCGTGAAGCGGGAGCCCTATTTCCGCAGGCTCGTGGAGCAGGTGAACGCCCTGCACGCGGATGCCATCGCCATCTGCGGTGATTTTGTGGACGGCACCGTGGCAGACCACGGGCGGGATTTGGCTCCCTTGGCGGATTTGCGCGCCCCGCTCGGCGTCTTCGGCGTGCCCGGCAACCACGACTACCCCTCCGGCTACGCCGACTGGATGGATTTCTTTGCCCGCTGCGGCATCCGCATGCTGCCGAATGCCCATGCGCCGCTGGGGCAGGGCATTGTGCTGGCCGGTGTGGCAGACCCCGCTGCAGAGAGAGAGGATGAGCAAGGCCCCAACCTCGCCCAAGCCCTGCAAGGCGCCCCGGCGGGCCTACCCGTGGTGCTGCTGGCCCACCAGCCCGCACTGGCACCGCAAATAGCGCAGGACACCCGCGTAGCCCTCCAGCTCTCCGGCCACACCCACGGCGGCATGTTCCCCATCCTCTCCCGCATTGTGGCAGACTACAACGCCGGCTTTGTAGAAGGCCTCTACCAAATCAACCGCATGCAGCTCTACGTCTCCCCCGGCACCAGCCTCTGGTCCGGCATGCCCATCCGCCTCCTCTGCCCCTCGGAAATCACCCTCATTACCCTGCGCCCAGCGCAAAGTAATGACTAGGTGCGATTTTTGCAAAAAAACCGTGCTTGGATTCCAGCCTTGCGGTGCGCTTTTTCCCTTGAATCCCCCCCCTGAATTTGCTATACTCCCAAAACAAGGCGGGAACAGTGTGTCTCCTCCATAGTTCCCGCAAAATCAACCTGTAATCAACTTGCGATATGAAATTGCACCTCCCCCATGGACTCAGGGCCGCCGTGCTGGCGGCATGCGCCTTGATTGGTCTCACACTGCCCGGTGTGGCTTTTGCTGAGCAGCAGACCATCACCATCAACCTGCAGACCGGCAAGCCCACGGCTCTGCATGACCAGGGCGGTACCAACGTGGCCGCCGGCGGCAACATGGAGGCTGCGTTCTCCAACTTCATCGGGACCAATCACGTTGCCTACGAGCCTGCTTCCTATTTGGCCACCAACAACGGCGTGGTGGCCTATGCGGATACGGAGGCCCTGACGGAGGAGACAGGGAAGGGCGTGTACGCCATCAGCCGCTTCTACGGCCGCAGCGGCAAGGGCGGCGAGACCGTGTTCTACCTGACGGACCCCTCTGAGCTGACAGCGGGCATGACGGTGGATGCCATCACGTTCACCGCCACTCGCGAAAGCACCTCGTTCAACGTGACGCTGGGCCTGGCGGTGCTGGACACGGCAACGCAGAATTTCGTGACCTGGACGGATGAGTCAATGGCTGAGCAGGTATGCCTCGTGAGCCCGGCGATGACCGCCAACGGCACCACGGAATCCCTCACCATCCAGAACATCGAAAGCTGGAAGGACAGCTATGAAATCCTGGCCATCATCCGCGGCAATGGCGGGGCGAATGAGGAAAACCTCATCAGCAACATCTCGCTCACGGCTACCACGGGTGGCAGTGGGCCCACGCCCGCCGGCAAGGTCTTCCATGCATACATCCTCACGGGCCAGTCCAACTCCCTGGGCGCGGTGAAGGGCGACCCCGCCCCCGCTGCGATGCGCGAGAAGTACAAGTCCACGGGCCTTCTGTGGAACGGCAACATGAACAAGGACGGCGGGCTGGTCGTAACCTCCCCCTCCTGGCAGACCGTGGCCCCGCAGCTCCCCGCCTACAGCGGCAACAACTGCATGGGCCCGGAATACGGCTTCTCCTACATGATGCAGCAGAAGGGCTGGCTCATGAACGAGGGCGACACCCTCGGCGTCATCAAGGCATCCCTTGACGGCGGCGGCGACGAGTACTGGGTGAAGGGCGGCGGCCACGGCAACTACGCGCTCATCGTGCAGTCGGTGAAGGACGCCTACAATGCAGCCGTGGCGCAGGGCTATGAAAAGGTGGTTGTTGACGGCTTGATGTACCTGCAGGGAGAGAGCAACACCCACGGCGGCACCGCCGTGCAAACCAATTACACGGCGTTTCTGGACAACCTGCGTGCGGACCTGCTTGCGGCGGGTATTCCCGCCGATGCCATCCTCTTCCGCAACAACAGCGTGCTTGGCGAGCCTGCATCCTGGCACCAGAGCGACACTTCGCTGGGCGACGAGAGCAATGCGGGCGATACCCGCACGCAGCTGGAGAGCCTGGCCGCCTCCAGTGATGACATAGGCTTCGTCTATACCCGCGATTTGGAGAAAATCAACCCCGGTGACGGCATGGGCGTACACTACAACGGTGAGTCCCAAATCACCATCGGCGCGCGCTACGCCTACGCCTTCGCCGTGCAGAACGGTATCAACGTGGGGCAGGTGCGCGGCAGCAACGACCAGGTGGCGCTCACAGATGCCGCGGCCTGGTGGAACAACACCGCACCGGATGCCTCCACCGTGCTGGAGTGGGACATCTCGTCCGTGAGCACGCCCAGCAAAGCCATTGCTGCGGCGGGCTACGGCAACTATATTGGCAGCGGCGCCACGCTCCAAGCCAAGGGTATCACCATCAACGGTGCGTACAAGGAGTGCGTCACCATCAACGGCGGCACCATCTCCCTCGGCTCCGCGGGTATCGAGACACACGAGGCCGACCTCGTTGTCAACTCCTCCATGGTGGCGAACGACTCCCAGACGTGGAGCGTGGAAGAGGGCTACTCCATTACCGTGGGCAGCTTGAACGTGGCCGGAGGCAAGACCCTCACGCTCGGCGGCGAGGGTAACGTGCACATTACCGCCGCCAGCACGTTCGCCGGCAACCTGAGCGTGCATTCCGGCGACCTGTGGCTGGAGAAAAGCCTTTCCGGCGGCAACTTCTCCATGGACGACGGTGCCATGCTGCACCCGGCTGGTGCGGAGATGATTACTGCCAATGACATCTCGCTCGCCAAGGGCGCGGGCATCGACATTTCGAACTTCGTGCTCACCTCGCACCATGACATTACGCTGGCAACCGCCTCCGGCAGCATTGACAAGGCGCATTTGAGCGAGGTCAAGCTGACGAACAACATTGCCCCTGCAGGTTACAACGCCACGCTCAAGGCGGACGGCGGTAAGCTCAACCTCACGTTCACCCCGGTGCAGGCCATGGCCAAGAACGATTTGGGCAACGTGATGTACGTGGGAGACTCCGTGACGGACGGTGTGAGCACCCAGGCATCCTGGCGCTATGCGTTCTTCAAGATCCTCACGGATGTGGGCGTGACCCAGAACGAGGAGGGCTACTACTCCCACACGCAGACCTCCGGCAAAATCACCACGGCGGAGTATCGGGGCGTCACTTTCCAGAACAACCACAGCTCCAAGGCCTCCGCACGCTCCTATGAGGTGGCCGGCACCAAGAGCGGCGGACGTTTCGACAACACCAACATCAAGAACTGGCTCGGCCAGTCCACCTCCACTACCACCGGTGGAACATACTCCGGCCCCACCTTCACGGGGGCCGACGCGCCGGATACCTACTTCATGTTGCTCGGCACCAACGACCTGCTGTCCGATATCTCCGGCACGCTCACGGACGCTCAGTATGCAGGGGTGCTGAAAACCGTCTTCGGCTACCAAAACGGAGCGTTCGACGGCACCAGCGGCACGTTCGATGTCATCATGTCGTCCATGGTGAAGAGCAATGCGGATGCAGAGATTGTGATACTGGACATGCCAACGTGGTACGGCTACCGCACCAGCGGTGCCACGCACGCCGAGCAGAGCGACTTCGACAAGTTTGTGGACTTCAACCTGAAGCTGCGCGATTGGGCAGCCTCCAAGTCCAACGCGGAGAATATCACCGTGGTGAACATCAACACGGGGCTTATTGCACTGGCGGATGCCAAGGAGAATACGGGCATCCAGGGTATGTTCATTGGTGATGGCCTGCATCCCTCCAACCAGGGGGAGCTCATCATTGCCGGCAATCTGGCCAAGGGGCTGGGCTACGGCGGCCGTACCATGGGCCTCTCTCGCCGTGCCGCCGCCACCTTTACGGATTTGAACCTCTCCGTGCCCGCCAGTGGCAGCACCACCAAGACCTGGGCAGAGGCGGGAATCACCGTGAGCGGCAGCTACACCGTGGATATCGCCTCCCTGCTGGTGGGAGACGGCGGCACGCCTGGCCAGCCCTCCACGTGGGAGACGGGCAACGTGTTCTCCCTCACCCTGGGCAACGGCAGCAAGACCGGAACGCTCAACGTGAGCGAGGCGTATATCCAGTGGGGCTCCTCCATTCTCTATTCTGCAGACATGTCCCGGAACGCGGATGCGCTGCGCGTGTCCTACATAACCTCTGCAGACTTGCCCGCAGGCTGCACGGAGGGTTACTATGTGTGGCTGGGTGACATGCTCATCGGCGAGGGGCTGGCAAGCAGCTCCGGAACGCTCAACGGCGTGACCGTGGCGCATGCCACCTCTTCCTCTGTGGCTGCCGGTGCCATCTCCGCCATGGCGGGCGCCTTTGCCCCCACGCTGGACGCCGGCCACTATGAGAAAGCGGCGGACCTGTACTGGGGCGCGAACCTGGGAAGCGGCACGTGGGACACCTCCACCGCCAACTGGACCACCGCAGACGGCGGCCCCGCGGGCCAGGCGTTTACACCCGGCAGCGCGGTGCACTTTACCGCGGCGGGGCTGGGCGGCACCATTACGCTCGCGCAGGATGTCTCCGTGTCTGCCCTCGATGTCACGGGCAACGCCTCCTACACCTTCGCTTCCACCGGACACACGCTCACCATCGCTTCCAAGCTCACTGTTGCAGATGGCGCCACAGCCAATATCGGCACCGCCATCGGTGGTGCCGGGCTGAACGCAGTCATCGGCAGCGGCAGCACGGTCAATCTGATGCGCGACACCAGCGTGAGCGCCCTCGACAACTCCGGCCTGTTGGCGGCGGACAACGCCAAGGTCACCTTCACCAACGCCGTTGCCAACGGTGGCGTGGTGCAGGCCAAGAATGTGCAGCTGGAAACGGGATCGGTCAATACGTTCTCCAAGCTCACCGTTACCGATACCCTCACCAACGGTTCTAAACTGAACGTGGGCACAGGTTCCTCCATCAACAAGCTCAGCGGCGGCGCGCTCGCCATTCAGGGTACGGGTGCTATTGTGGCCGTGCAGGGTGGGAACATCGATTCCCTGGAGATTGCAGATGGGCAGAGCCTCACGGGCGGTGCCCGGGGCATCACTCTCACCTCCACCTCCGGCACGGCTGGCAACGTGAACCTCTCGGGCAGTCTGGTGGTGAACGGCCCTGTCAATCTTGCCAACGTGACCGCTGGCTCGCTGGAGATTGCCGACTCCGGCTCGCTGCATGCCACCGGGACCGTTGACTCCTCCACCATCTCGCTGGACAGCATCTCCCTTGGCTCGCACAGCCTGTTCGCAGACCGCCTGGGGGCCGCGCAGACCAACTTTGTGGTGAACGAGGACGCGGTGAAGGCGCTGCACTTGGCAAACGGCCAGAGTGTGACGCTGGCAAGCGTCGCGCAGGATTACTCCGCGCTGCTGGTGAACGGCGCTGAGCGCATCTTCCGGGAGGGGGAGGAGTTGAGCTACCGTATCGGCAATGATACCGCCAACCACACCATTGTGCTCACTGCGGAAATCTCCACGGGCGACTATGTGTGGGTGGGCGGTGATTCAGACTGGGGAACCGCTTCCAACTGGTCCGGCGGCAAGGTGCCCGGCCCAGATGCCTGGGTGCAGATAATCAACAGCGGTAGCATCAACCTGGACCGCATGGCCGGTGCCAGCCTCCTCTCCGTATACTCCGGCGCACACGCTGACGTCCATGGAGAAAACACGCTGGACCTCGCCAATGGTCTGGCTGTCTTCGGTGGCGCACACTTCACCGTGGGTGACGGTGTGGAGCATACCGATGTGGCGGCGACCAAGGCCACCCTGGCCGGCGATCTCGCCGTGCGGGAAAATTCATCTCTCACCACCGGCAGCATCACCATGGATGCCGAAGGCTCTCTTGATGCTCAGGGCAATGTGACCACGGACCAGCTCAACGGTACAACCGGTTCGCTGCTCTCCGGTACGGTGCACGTTGTGGGCACCGGCAGCCGCTACACCGGCTCCTATGCCCGCTCCACCGTGGATGTGCAGCGTGGCGCAGATGCCACTCTGGGAGCGGGTGAGGGCCTCTCGCTCGCGGGCGGGGGCTCTGTACGCATGCTGTACGCCGGCACGCGCCACATCGACGGCGTGCATGCAGACGGCATGACGCTGATGCTCAACAACACGCAGCAGGATAACAGCGGTGCCACGCTGGTGCTCGACAAGGCTTCCCGGCTGGTTGGCGGCACCATCATCTCCGGCATGTCCGCCATCAACAGCGCGGCCACCCTGGATACGGCGGGTGCGCCCAATCTGATTCAGGCCGCCGGCCTGAACCTGGACGGCACCACCATCATCCTCAACCAGGATGCCGCGGATGACTCCGTCATGGCCATGGCTGTGAACGGCCACGGCAAGACCAAGGGCCTCTACCTTGCCCACCTGGGGGCGGAGGATTCCAACACGGGCCGCGTGCTGCTCAACGGCTACCTGTACAACAAGTACTACCGCAACGCCCGCATTGAAAACGGCGCGCTGCTTGTGGATATGCGCGATGATTTCTACCGCACGGTTAGCGGTGCACACACCCCGAACGGCATTGCCGGCGGCCGCATGGTGGATGCCGCCTTTGTGGAGCGCAACCCCCAGGCCACCAACCCCAACGGCGACCTGGCCGCCGTGATGCCCGCGCTTGAAACCGGCGCCGTGGCCGGGGAAGCCGCGGACAAGACGCTCGCCGCCATGTCCGGCGCCTCCATTGCCGCCATGGGCGCCGCCTTCGGAGCGGATGTGGACCGCCAGCTGCGCGCCATCCGCAACCGTACCACCACCATGGGCCTGAGCGACTGCCTCGTCAATGAGGAGCTGCCGTACTTCAACGCCTGGGTGAACGCCGAGGGCGACTACCGCAAGCTCAACGCAGACAACACCCTGGCCGGCTACAAGCTCTCCAGCTGGGGCGGCACGGTGGGATTCGATGTGGATTGCACGCCGCGCTTCACCTGCGGTGTGGCTCTCACCGCCATGCAGGGCAATTTC
>JAZUGI010000049.1:0-22584 GCA_045641125.1 Akkermansia sp. | reverse complement strand
TTCTTTTTGAGGCAACACCCTTTTTGACCTTCCGAGCAAAAATTGCAGGCTGCCCCTTCGGTGCGTTTTTTTTTGAGGCACTGCGCCTAATGCGTTTGCCCTGCCGGACGGGCCGTTTTTTCTTGCGCTCCTTAGAACGGGATGGTAGAATGCAGCAGCGAACTTTAGAAAAAAACACCATGAAAAAAACATTGTTCCTTTCTTTTTTGATAGCCTTGACCACACCCATGCTCCAGGCGTATGTGGATGGCGACACCATTGTTGAAGGGGCCGCCCATACAGAACCCCTTGAGCCCAAAGGCGATACAACATTTTACGGTGTAATCAGCGAAGGCGGCACTGCGGAGAACGGCCACATCACTCTCTCCAAAAGCGAGCAATCCATGCCCTACCTTGTCAAAGAAGTGTGCGGCGGTGCCGGTGCTGCGGCAGAGAACAATTATCTCCACGCCACGGATGCAACGGTTACATCCATCATTGTCGGCGGCTCCGCTTCCAAGGACGCAGCCAACAACAACACCGTCATTCTGGACAAGGTTCAGGGCAAGGTGGATGGTCTGCCTCATGCGTATGCAGCTATGGCAAAAAAAGGAACCGCCGACAACAACACCATGATTGTAGCCGGCGGCGTGCTGGGTGACATTTACGGCACAGAGACCCAAATGAAAGCCACCAACACCCATGTGATCCTGGTGGGCACGGGCCCCTTCTACGATGTGAAGGACGGCAACACCACCCACCGCATCTGGGGCAAGGAGATGAGCCTGGGGTATGTTATAGGCAACTTCAGCCACCTGGATATGGCCAACTCCACCGCCATGCTGGATGTATACGGCACCGGAATCACGGCGCAGAACATTGGCAACTTCACGGACATCCAGTTTGATCTGTGCCCCTGCCTGCAGCCGGGCATGACCATCATCACGCTCAACGGCAGGGAGGTGACGAACCTGACCGGGGTGACCATTACCCTGGAGCCCAAGGGCAACAGCACCCACCTGCAGCAGGGCTCGCAGGTGACGCTCATCCAGACCAACGGCACCATCACCGGGGTGGACACCAAGGCCATCACCTTCAAGAGCGGCAACTTCTCCAAGTTCACGGGCAGCGTCACGCTCTCCGAGGACCAGACCGCGCTCATCCTCACGGTGGACTTCATCGGGAACGACCCGATTGTACCGGAGCGGGATCCCCTCACAGAGCCGTCATCCGTGAAAAGCGTGCTGGAGACACGAGCCAACGCCATGGCGCTGGTGAATGGTGGAGCGGATTTCCTGGTGAGCAACGGCATTTGGCAGGTGCGCCGCACGGCAGCCGCCGGCAGCAGGCAGGATGCAGGCGTGACCCTGCCCTTCGTGGCGGTGGGCGGCTCCTCCCTGCGGCATGAGACCGGCTCCCACATCAAGGCCAACGGCATGAACCTGGCCGTGGGTATCGCCCGCCAGGTGAACGAGCACGCCATCGGCGCCGCCTTCGAGTACGGCTTCAGCAACTACGACAGCTATGTGGACAGCCTGCACGCCAACGGCAAGAGCAAGGCCTGGGGCGCCGCCCTGCTGGGCGATTGGAACCTGGGTGCCGGCTGGCATATGGACACCATCGCCCGTGTGGGCAAGGTGCGCAACAGCTACAGCGCCAACATCGGCGGCCCGGTGAGCTACAATGAGAGCTCCACCTACGCCGGCGCCTCCATCGGTTTCGGCTACATGCAGAAGGCCGGTGAAAACGGCGCGTTCGATACCTACCTGCGCTACCTCTACAGCCATGTGAACGGCGGCAATGCCACCCTCTCCGGCGGCAACCACGCCCATTTCCGCGGCGTGAACTCCAACCGCACCGTGCTGGGCACCCGCTATGTGCACGAGCTCAACACCACCACCCGCGCCTACGCCGGGGCCGGCTGGATGCAGCAGTACGGCTGCGGCGCCCACGGCAATGTGGATGGTTACACGGGTCCCTCCCCCTCCCTGGGCGGCGCGAGCGGCCTCTTTGAGCTGGGCCTGCAGTACACGCCCGCCGGCGGCAAGGGCATTGGCGTGGATGTGAACGTGACAGGCTGGGTGGGCACCCAGCGCGGTATCTCCGGCGGCATCGGCCTGCGATACGCGTTCTAACCCGCCTCCCTTCCCATCTTTTTCAAAGCCGCCCGGTTGCATTGCCGGGCGGCTTTTTTGCTTGCTTCCGAATGTGTCTTGCGGTAAGGTAGGGTGTCATGAAAATACATTTTTGCGGAGCTGCGGAGACAACCACGGGGTCCCAGCATTTGCTGGAGATTAACGGCATGCGCGTGCTGCTGGATTGCGGCATGTACCAGGGACACCGACAGGACGAATTGCGCATCAACCGGGATTTCCCGTACTACGACCCCGCCAAGGTGGATGCCGTGGTGCTCTCCCACGCGCACATCGACCACTCCGCCAACCTGCCGAACCTGGTGAAGAAGGGCTTCAAGGGCTTCATTTTCTGCACAGACGCCACGCGAGACCTCTGCCAGGTGATGCTCGCGGATGCGGCGCGCATTCAGGAGAGCGACTGCAAATTCCTCAACAAGATGGACAAGCGCAAAGGCGGCAGCGGCAACGTGGCACAGGTCATCTACACCGAGCAGGATGCGGAAATCTGCTTGCGCAAATTCATCGGCATCAACTATGACACCCCCTTCCCCATCCTGCCGGGAATCACCATGACCCTCATTGATGCCGGGCACATCCTGGGTGCATCCCAGGTGCTGCTGGAGTTCGACGACGAGGATGACGGCAAGCACAAGCGCCTGCTGTTCTCCGGAGACGTGGGGCGCGGCAACAACGAGCTTCTGCGCGATCCCGTGCCGGTGAAGGACGTGGATATCATGCTCATGGAATGCACCTACGGCGGGCGGCACCACGAGGCACCCACACGCAGCGACGAGCTGTTCTGCCGCACCATCCGCGAGGCGATGGGACGCGGCGGCAACGTGTACATACCCTCCTTTGCGGTGGAGCGCACGCAGCAGCTGCTCTACCTGCTCAACCGCGCCTACAAGAACGGCACGCTCAGGGATTTCTACCCCGTGTACGTGGACAGCCCCATGGCGGTGAGCGCCACGGAGATTTTCCGCCTGCACCCGGAATGCTTCAACAAGGAGGTGTACAACTTCCTCTTCGAGGAGCGCGACCCCTTCGGATTCGAGCAGCTCCACATGGTGCGCTCCGTCTCCGAATCCCAGAAAATCAACAACCTGCGGGAGAAGGCCATCATCATCTCCGCCTCCGGCATGTGTGAGGCCGGCCGCATCCTCCACCACCTCAAGAACGGTATCTCCCAGCCCAACAACACCGTCCTCTTCGTCGGATACTGCGCCGCCAACACTCTCGGCCGCCGCATCATGTCCGGCGCGCGGGAAGTCTCCATCCTCGGCGATGTGTTCCCCGTGCGGGCGCGCGTGCAGTCGCTGGATTCCTTCTCCGGCCATGCGGACCACGATGAGCTGCTGGTCTATTTCAAGGCCACGGGCGGCCGCAAGGAGAAGGTGTACCTGGTGCACGGCGAAAAGGAGTGCACCGCCGCCATGAAGGAGGCCCTGCAGGAGATTCACGATGGAGAAGTCCACGTGGCGCACCTCAACACCACCGTCACATGCTGAAGCGCGGAACCTTCATGCTCGCGCTGGCGTTGGGAGCTGCCCTGTGCAGCTGCGATACCCAGTACAGCCACGCCACCCCGGAGGCCGCACAGGAGCTCGCCCAGCTCATGCAGGAAATCCAGGAGGCCCCGGCCTCCAGCGAGGGAGAGCGCCTGTTCCCGGACTGGGAGGCGGTGGCGGAGTTCCAGCAACTCTACGAACGCTTCCATGATGCAGACGACACGCGGCTTACCACCCCCGGCGGCGTGAGCATCCTGCACGCTGCATGCTTCTTCAAGAAGCCGGAGCTGGCGCGCTGCCTTCTGGCGGATGGAGCAGACCCGAACGCCGCCACGGAAAGCGGGCACACCCCGCTCTCCCTCGCCGTGGGGTCCGGTATTGCCGATGGCGATGACGAAGAGGCCATACTGCAACTGGTGGAAACCCTGCGCCGCGCCGCAGTGCAACCCACGGCGGCAGCCTTGGTGGAGGCGGCCAACGCCGCCTGCTCCAGGCGACCGCGCGAACGCGTGTTCGCCGCGCTCCTGGACCTGGGATGCCCGCCGGGCGAGAAGAGCGTCTTCCTCACCGTCCTGAACGGCTGGCACGCCCTGCTGCTGCGGCAGGAGGCCTATGTGAAAACCATGCCGCAAGAGAGCGTGGATGAACTCGTCACGGTTGTGGCTGCCTGCTATGAGGGTGATTGTTCGCCCATCATCGACACCCTGGTGCAGTGGCGCCCCAACGTGGGCAAGCAAGCGCTGGACAGCGCGCTCCGGAGCGCGGCCAACACCGCAGGGCTCACACCGGATGCGGAGACGCTCGCGGGGGCTGTGCGCACCAGCGAATGCCTGCTGCGTTTGGGAGCAAATCCCAATGCGGAGGGTGAGGACGAGCCGAGCGCGGCGGATATCATCTGCGCCGTGCCCGCCTGGGCGGATGCCCTCAAACGCGCGGGCTACGATATCAAGCCCAATCCCGCCACCTTCACGGAAGGGGAGGAGCTGCACCACCAGGTGATACGCGCAGACATGCTGCGGCGGGGGCTTCCCGCCGGGGATGCAGAGGCGTTCAACCGCGTGGCCGCCCTGCTCTCGGAAACGCACGAGGGCATGGATTGCTGCTGCGAGCACAACATTGTCAGCAGCGCCCTGTGCGTGCTGCTGCGCACGGACCCGCAGAAAACTTCCGCATGCGTTGCCGCCCTGCCCGTCTGGCGCGATTTCGATTCATGGGAGAAATCCGGCGGCCCCAACCTGCTGCCCGCCATGGCGGATGCCATACAGGAGAACCGCCTGGCGCTCTCCCTGCCGCCGCAACAGGTCTGCAAAATAGCGGAGGAAATGAACTCCCGCGGCATGCTGGATGAAGCTTGCAGCCTGCTTTCCCTGCTGGGGGCCACGCCCACCCCGGAGGCTGCAGACACCCTGCAACGCTTGGCGAACGATGCCGCGCGCCCTGCCCTGCAGGCGGGTGCCGTGTGCGCGCAACTGGCACGCACCGGCCTGCCGCTGCCGGAGGAATACGCCGTGGAGCACTGGATAACCCACCACCCGGCCTGCGCCCAGGCTCCCGCCGTGCAAACCGCGCTCCGGCTCACCTCCACCGTCAGGCTTTGGGCCGGGGAGATGAGCAGGGATGAGCAACAGCAGCTTCTTCAGGCCATGCGCGACATCGGGGCTGCGGAGGCGGCGGAAAAATACGCCACCATCATCAAATCCCTGAACAACCCGGATGCACTGGATGCGATAGAGGGCGGCAACCAGGAATGGAAATTCCGCCTCAAGGCGAAACTGGCCGACTTCATTCTCCGGCACGCAGCGGATTTTGAATGTCAGGATTGAAGCGCGCTTCAGCGCTTGCCGAAGCGGCGGTGCCGGGAGGCGTATTCCGCCAGCGCGGCATCAAAGTCCTCACGCCCGAAATCCGGCCACAGCACGTCTGTGACATAGATTTCAGAGTAGCTGATCTGCCAGAGCAGGTAGTTGGAGATACGCAGCTCGCCGGAGGTGCGGATCAACAGGTCCGGGTCCGGCATACCGGCGGTGTACAGGCGGGAACCCAGCATTTCCGGCGTGATATCCGCCGGGGCCAGCGTGCCGGCCTTCACCTCCTCCGCCAGGGAGCGGGCGGCGGCGGTTATCTCCTGCCGGGAGCCGTATGAAAGCGCCAGCACAACGTTGACCCCGGTGTTGCCCCTGGTCTTCTCCATAACATCCTTCAGCGCCTTCTGCGCGTTCTTGGGGAGCATGTAGAGCTCGCCGATGGCATGGAGGCGCACATTCTTCTCCATCATTTCCGGAAGGCGCTCGTACAGGTATTTCACCAGCATACGCATGAGCGCGGCCACCTCCAGCTTGGAGCGGCCCCAGTTCTCCGTGGAGAAGGCGTAGAGCGTAAGCCACTTCACGCCCTTCTCCCCGCACAGGTCAATGACGCGCTGCACGGTTTTGCCGCCGTTTTCATGCCCGGTGGCGCGGGCCACGCCGTGTTGCTTGGCCCAGCGTCCGTTGCCATCCATGATGATGGCTATATGCTCCGGAATGTTCTGTGCTTCTTCAGCCATAGGGGGGCATCAAAGTTCGTATTCACCGTATTCGGCCAAAATGGCCTCCACGCGGGCCACGTCCTCCGGGGAGTCCACGCCGCTGGTGGTCTTGCGGCCGCGATAGTTGACCTCCACCATCTTCACGCGCATGCCGTTGTAGAGGAAGCGCATCTGCTCCAAGCCCTCCACGCAGCCCTTTTCGTAGTCGGACTCCGGCAGCTCGAAATAGTCCTTCAACGCGCCGTAGGTGTAGGCGTAAAGGCCCACATGGCGGCGCACCGGGCTCTTCTCCAGCGTCTCGCGCGCCTTCTCCGGCTTGCGGATGGCGGGAATGGTGCTCTTGGAGAACGCCAGGGCGTAGCCGTTCTTGTCCACCAGCACGGTGGTGCCGCTGTACGGCGTGCTCTTCTTGGATTCCACCAGGCGGTCGTACTCCGCCCAGTCCAGGTGGATGCACGGCGTGAACACATCCGCAGGGCAGGCCTTCCACTCGTCGATAAGCTGCTGAATGACCCACGGCGGGCAGAGCGGGTTGTCTCCCTGCAGGTTGATGATGAAATCCGGCTGCGCAGCCTGGCGGCTCACCGCATCCCAGCAGCGCTCCGTGCCGCTGCGGCAGGTCTCCGCCGTCATCACGGCGGGAATGCCCGCGCCGGCGCAAAACTCGGTGATGCGGGCGTCATCCGTGGCCACCACGTACGAGCAATCCTCGTTGTGGCGGCAGATGGAGGCGGCAATGTCTGCCACGCGCTTGATCATTTCCACCCCGGCTATCTTCACCAGCGGCTTGCCGGGAAGGCGGGTGGATGCGTATCTGGCCGGAATCACAATAAGTATGCTGCGGGACATGGCGGTATCTAATTGACGCCCCTTATCATACAGCACAGCTTCCCTCTTGCCAAGTGAAAACAGCTCGCCGCCCCTCACGCGCGTGTGCGCATACCCGCTACTCATCCCCCCTTTTCCGGGCAATCTGATGGGGTTCCACGGCAAAGGTGGCGAAGCTCGGGAAGCGGCGCGGCGCATGCGCCTCCATGTCCGCCAGCACTTGCCGGAGGCTCTGTTTGCGCACATCCCAGCGGCTCATGTGGCTGCTGAGCATGTAGAGCGCCAGCTTGATGACAGAGGTGCGGTCCAGGTTCCTCTCCTGCATCAACTTGGTGATGAGCCTATCCATTTCCCGCGTGCAACGGAACGTTACGACTGTTCTTTTTCCCATGGTTTTCAACGACTTACTGTAGAAGCATAGCGGATTTGTTATCCGCTATACATTTTCGACCCACGAAAAACCCAGCAACCATGCGGATTGCGGGGAATTCGGCCAAAGAAAAATCCAGAATTCATTTCGCAGAAATCCGCATGGACGCATCTTGAAAATTCCCGATAACCACAAGGAATTTTCAACATTTTTCGACCTTCCCGCTTGACACAGGATAACAAATCAGCTGACGTGGGGGGTGCGGGCATGGGTGGCGGCGGGCTATCCGTTATTGAATAAAAACAGGGAAAGGGTATATCTGTGCAACGGACGGCAAGTCCGCACGTCTCACCTGATATGGACACAGAACAACAAGAAATCAACCGCGCGCTGGAGGGGGCGGGCATCACGCTGCTCCAGGCGGTGCGGCTGGCGCTGGACCTGGTGGAAAACGGCAACATGCGGCACCGCGGCGGCGTATCCATGCAACGCTGCCGGAAAGTCATAGAACTGGGCTGCGAGCAATGGCGGGCCCAGCGGCGCAGCGCGAGCTTCACCAGGGCGGTGCAAAGCCTCCTTTCCGCCAAGGCGGCGCGCCGCAAGCGCACCACGCAGGAGATACGCGGCATCTGCAAGCGGCTCATGAACGCGGAACCCCACCTGGCGCACCGCCGCGTGAACGCCATCACCCCGCGCTACCTCTCCGGGCTGCTGGAAACCCACCTGCCCACCGACCGGCAGCGGGAGAAGGCGCGCATCATCCTGCACGGCCTGTTCACGCACAGCCGCCGCCAGGGGTGGATGCAGGGGCGGGAGAACCCGGCCTCCGCCCTGCACTACGCCATCGGGCAGGAAAAGGAAATCCAACCGCTGGAATGGGGCAGCATCAAGCGGCTCCTGCGCACGGCGCGCAAAGCGGAGCACCGCCCCTGCATGGCGGCTCTCGGCCTCATGCTCTGGGCGGGCATCCGCCCGGCGGAGGTGGAGCGCATGCACTGGGGGGATATCGATTTCGACGAAGGCGTGGTATCCATCCGCCCGCGCCACGCCAAGACCGGCGGAGCCCGCCACGTGCATCTCTGCCCAGCCCTCACCGCCTGGCTCAAGGAAGCGGAAGGGCCCGGTGCAACAACGCCGGAGCGCATGGAAAACCAGCGCATTTGCCCACCCAACTGGCAGCGCCGCTGGAAAAGCCTGCGCCATGCGGCGGGTATCACCCCCTGGCAGCAGGATGTGCTGCGCCACACCTACGCCAGCTACCACGCCAAACACTTCCGCAACTTTCCGCTGCTGCAGATGGAGATGGGGCACCGCTCTGCGGAGCTGCTGCGCTGCCGCTACCTGAGCATGCAGGGTGTCACCGCCGCACACGCAGCGGCGTTCTGGCGCAACGGTGCCGCATCATAGGCCCGCCGGGCCTACTGCTCCGCAAAGCGCTCCGCAACATCTTGGAGGAAGCCTTCCGCCACCAGCAGCTGGGCCTGGTGGCGGGGAATGCCGCGGGAGAGGAGGTAGAAGAGCTGTTCCTCATCCATGGGCGCGGAGGCGCTGCCGTGCGAGCAGCGCACGCGGTCTGCCAGAATCTCCAAACCGGGAAGCGAGTGGATGCATGCGTTCTCAGAGAGCAGCATGTTGCGGTTGCTCTGGTAG
This sequence comes from Akkermansia sp., assembly GCA_045641125.1. GTDB lineage: Bacteria > Verrucomicrobiota > Verrucomicrobiia > Verrucomicrobiales > Akkermansiaceae > Akkermansia. The sequence goes on along the minus strand of JAZUGI010000049.1, from coordinate 13,587 downwards.
GCATCCGTGTCGTGCGCACCGGGGGAAACATAGATGTTGCCGGCAAAGACGGCGGTGGCGTAGCCATCCAGCACGTTTTTGTACAGCAGGTTGCTGAAGCATCCGCCGCAGGAGTGGAGCTGGCGGGTGTGCTGGTCCAGAATCTGCCTGGCATCCAGCCGGTTGGCGGAGAAGAGGCGCACATCCGCCGCGGGAGCGGTGAGCTCCGCGGTGGTTTCCTCGCGCGCCCAGGCATGGTTGGCATGGGTGGTGAGGTGGCGCACGGCGGCACCCTCTGCAGCGGTGATGTTGGTGATATTCAGGGCGCGGGAGGTGCTTGAGCCTTCCTCCTGCAGCTCCACGGAGATATTGGCACCGGCGGCGGCGGTGATGACGCGCGCGGTGAACATGGCGCTGTTGGCACCGCGGCAAACGTGACGCTCAATGATGCGAGCATGCACCCCGGGGGCGGCTACGATACGGGTGAGCGGCGTGAACACTCCCTCCGTCTCATACAAAATGGTGATGGGTTCCCCGTAGTCGTGCTCCAGGCGCAGCACGGCGCCGTCCGCAACGCGCCCGCGGTGCAGCGCCAGCAGGGCATCCGACCCGATGCTGCGCAGCCCCCGCAGGGCATCACCGGCATCCTGCACCCGGCAGATGGCGGCATCCTCCACGCCGGAAACGGTGACGCTCCCCTGCGCCTTGCCCAGGTGCATGAGCTGCGCCACGGCGGTGGCGTGCAGGTGCGGCGCGCCGAAACGCCAGTCCTCGCAGAAGCGGTCCGGCAGCTTTTCGGTGTTGTTCGGCGTGTTGTCCATGATGCGTGAAGGGTGTCAACCGATGGAATCCTCCATCTCCAGGTCGATAAGGCGGCGGAGCTCCACGGAGTACTCCATGGGGAATTCGTTGACGAGGTCGTTGATGAAACCGTTGACGGCCAGGCTCATGGCCTGGGCGCGGGTGAGGCCGCGCTGCTGCATGTAGAAGAGCATCTCCTCATCCATCTGGGAGACGGAGGCCTCATGCTGCACGGCGGAGGCGTTGCCGCGCACGGAGATGGCGGGGTAGGTGTCCGTGCGGCTGGCGGCGTTGATGAGCAGGGCATCGCACTCCGTGTTGTTGCGGCAGCCGGGCATGCCCTTGAGCACGTTCACCTCACCGCGGTAGCTGGCGCGCCCCTGCCCCACGGAGATGGATTTGGCTACAATGTTGGAGGTGGTTTCCGGGGCGGCGTGTATCATGCGTGCTCCGGTGTCCTGGTCCTGTCCGTCGCGTGCGAGCGAGATGCTGACCACCTCACCGCGGGCGCGACGCCCCTTGAGCACCACGGCGGGATATTTCATGGTGAGCTTGGAGCCCAAGTTGCAGTCTATCCAGCGGATTTCCGCGTTTTCCATGGCGAGCCCGCGCTGGATGACGAGGTTGTAGACGTTGGTGGCCCAGTTCTGGACGGTGACGTACTGGATTTTGGCGCCCTTGAGAGCCACGAGCTCCACCACGCCGGAATGCAGGGTGGCGGAATCGAACTTGGGGGCGGTGCAGCCCTCCATGTACATGAGCTCCGCCCCCTCGTCTGCAATGATGAGGGTGCGCTCAAACTGGCCCATGCTCTCCGAATTGATGCGGAAGTACGCCTGCAGCGGCTGCTTGAGCTTCACGCCCTTGGGCACGTAGATGAAGGAACCGCCGGAGAATGCGGCGTGGTTGAGCGCGGAGAACTTGTTGTCGCCCACGGGAATCACCTTGCCGAACCACGGGCGGAACACGTCCTCGTGCTCCTTGAGGCCCTCTGTGGAGTTGACGAAGATGACGCCCTGCTTGGAGAGCTCCTCGCGCATGTTGTTGTAGGCGGTCTCAGAGTCGTACTGGGCGTCCACTCCGGCCAGGAAGGCGCGCTCCTGCTCCGGCACGCCGAGACGCTCGAAGGTGCGCTTCACGTCGTCCGGCACGTCCTCCCAACTCTTGCGGGGGGGCACGCCGTGGGAAAGGTAGTAGCGGATGTTCTCGAAATCCACGTCCTTGATACCCTCCGGCGCCCAGTGGTAGGGCATGGGCAGCTCGTGGAATTTCTTGAGCGCGTCCTTGCGGAATTGGCGCAGCCAGTCCGGCTCGCCCTTGGCATCGCAAATGTAGTCGATGGTGGCTTCCGTGAGCCCGTAGCCCGCATCGAACTTGTGGTTCTCCGGGTAGGAGAACTCACCGCGGGTGTCCGGCTGGAAGGGGAGGTCTGGCATCACGCTTTCAGGAAGTCGAAACCCTCTTGCTCAATCCGCTCCACCAGCTCAAAGCCGCCGGTGCGCACCATGCGCCCCTGGTAGAGCACATGCACCACATCCGGGCGAATGTAGTCCAGCAGGCGCTTGTAGTGGGTGATGACCATGAAGCTGCGGAACGGCGCGCGCATGGCGTTCACACCGTCGGAGACAATGCGCAGGGCATCCACATCCAGCCCGCTGTCCGTCTCGTCCAGAATGGCGTAGCTGGGCTGCAGCATGAGCATCTGCAAAATATCGTTGCGCTTTTTCTCGCCGCCGGAGAAGCCCTCGTTCACGGCGCGGGCGGTGAACTTGGCATCCATGCCGAGCTGCTTCATCTTGGCGCGCAGCTCCTTGTAGAAGGCCACGGCATCCAGGGTTTCGCCCTGCGGCAGGCGCGCCTGCAAGGCGGCGCGCAGGAAATTGGCGTTGGTCACGCCCGGCACCTCCACCGGGTACTGGAAGGCCAGGAAAAGCCCGGCGCGGCTGCGCTCGTCCGGCGTCATGGACAAGAGGTCCTGCCCGTCCAGCTCCGCAGAGCCGCCGGTCACCTCGTAGTCCGGGTGCCCGCAGAGCACCTTGGAGAGGGTTGACTTGCCGGAGCCGTTGGGGCCCATGACAGCGTGCACCTCCCCCTTGGGTATCTCCAGGGAAACGCCTTTCAGGATATCCGCGCCGTCCTTCACGCGGGCGCACAGGTCTTTGATGACAAGGCTCATGACATGGCAGGTATCTCGCCGTGGAGGCAGGCGTCCAGCCGCACCACGCGCACGCCCTCCGGCAGGTCGAACACGTCCTCCGGCTTGATGCCCTCCTTGAGCTTCACATCGATGACGCGCTGGTTGGAATCATCCAGCACGTGCGCGTGCTCCACCAGGTTGGGGCAGTAGCGGGACGGCCCGTTGTCAAAGTGGAGCTGGTTGATGATGCGCTTGGCGGACAGGGCCTCCAGGCAGTTGTAGACGGTGGCCAGCGAGATGCCGGGCAGGCGCTTGACGGCGCGCTGGAAGATAGTGGCGGCGCTCGGGTGGTCGTGCGATTGCAGAATCGTCTCCAGCACCGCGCGGCGCTGGCGGGTATGGCGCAAGCGCGCCTTGTTGATCAATTTGTCGGCAAGGTTCCTCTCCATATGATGTCGCGTATCTGTTGCCATAAGAATGCGGGCAGATGATACGCGCAATCCACGCGGAAATCAAGCCAAAAGCGCGGCAGCAACAGGCAACGCTCAAAAATGCGAATGTGTTTGAACCCATGTGCTGGGGACAAAGCAGAAAAAGTGTTGACATTTTGAAAAACATCAATACAATAAAACCGTGAACACGCACCGCACATGCTCCTGCAACAACGCTGCACAGCATCCGCAACCTAACGGGAGCGAGCGCAGCTTGGAGGAAATGGCCACCCTGTTCAAAGCACTGGGCAGCCCCGTTCGGCTGCGGTTGGTGGAACAGCTGTTGACCGGGGAAAAATGCGTGTGCGAGTTACACGCAGAATCCGGCAAGGACCTGTCCACTATCTCCTGCCATCTGGCCGTGCTCCGGCACAGCGGCGTGCTGGTGAGCGAACAGCGCGGCAAAAGCATCTATTACCGCCTTGCCTGCCCCTGCTTGGCAGAGGTGCTGCACTGCCTACGCCTTTCCAACTAGCTCCCGCACATTCTCTCCCAGGGATTTCCCGCCTTATCACATATTGACGTTTTTACAATTATAAAACCATGTACAAACACATCATAACGATATACGGACCGGGCTGCGCCCGGTGTGAGGAACTGTACCGCACGGCGAGCCAGGTTGCCAATTCCCTGCCCGGCGAATATACGGTACAAAAGGAAACGGATGCAAACCGCATGGCAGAAGCCGGAGTGCTTTCCACGCCGGGACTGGCGCTGGACGGGCAATTGCTTTCCAGCGGTAAGGTTTTGTCACCGGTAGAGCTAAAAAGGCTGCTGGCAGGGGAGCTCGGCATAGGGGAAGATGCCCCTGCCGGCTGCTGCTGCAAGGGAGAACCGGCTGCCCCCGGCATGCCGCTATGGAAAAAGGCGGCACTGTGGGGCGTGGTTCTCTTTGCCGCCGTGTGCGGCATACGCCACATGAACAAGCAACAGGCGCACGAGAGCGCCCCCGCCGCACAGCCAACAGCGACGGCAGGAAGCGCGCAGATGGTATACTATACTTTCGGCGCACGCTGCCCCACCTGCCGGCGTATGGAGCAATGGACCAAACAAGCCGTAGAAACAGAATTTGCCGCGGAAACCGCCAGCGGGCAGCTGGCGTTCTCCACACGAGAGGCAGATGCCGCCGCCGTGCGGCAATACGGATTGACCACCAAAACGCTGATACTGCAGCGCGGGAAGACGGTGCGCAAACTGGAGCGCATATGGGAGCTGATCGGTGATGAGGCCGCGTTCAAGGCGTATGTGACCAGGGAAACCCGCAATTTCCTTTCAGGCCATGAATGAATGGACTCTGCTGGGGGTGGGCGTGGCGGCTGCCATGTCCCCCTGCCCCATGGCCACCAACCTGGCGGCTGTGGGATACATATCCCGCCACGTGGGGAACGGGCGGCGCACCCTGCTGTGCGCTCTGCTGTATGCGGCAGGGCGCATGGCAGCCTACACGGCGCTGGGGCTGGTAATATCCGCCGGCCTGACGGGCATGCCCGCCTTGACATACGCCCTGCAGACTTGGGGGCACGCGTTGCTGGGGCCACTCATGCTGCTGGCAGGTCTGGTGCTGCTGGATATACTGCCCCTGCCCGCCCGCCTGCGCATCAGCGCCCCGGGCAAGGGGGCAGTGGATTCCCTGCTGGCGCGTGCCGGAGTCTGGGGAGCCTTCCCCCTGGGAGCCCTGTTTGCGCTTGCCCTCTGCCCGCCCAGCGCTGCACTGTTTTTCGGCGCGGCCCTGCCGCTTGCAGCGAAATGCAGCGTGCCTTTGGCCGCAGGCACCAGCATTTTCGGCCTGGGCACGGCACTGCCGGTAATGCTCATAGCCGCAGGGCTGAACCTAGGAGCAGGCAAGCTGGCGAGCCTGTTTCGCTGTCTGCCCGCCATTCAGCGCGCTTTCAAACTGCTGGCGGGCACCGCTCTCTTGGTCCTAGGATTCTGGGAGTGCACTCAAACCTTCATCCTCTACTGATACTAAACCATGATTCAAAATTTTGCCGATTGGCTGACATACGATCTGCTCGCATTCCCCGTCGACACCCGACTGGCGGACAGCGTGGATTTTTTCCTGTACGACTGCACCAAAATCCTTCTGCTGCTCTTTGGCATCAGTTGGCTTATGGGCGTGGTAAACGCCTGGTTTCCGGTGGAACGCTTGCGGCAATTCCTGCACCAGCGGCAGATGTATGGAACACAGTACCTACTGGCTGCGCTTTTCGGGGCAGTCACACCATTCTGCTCATGTTCCTCAATTCCGCTTTTCATCGGTTTTGTTCGCGGCGGTATTCCCCTGGGCGTCACCTTGTCCTTCCTCATCACCTCTCCCCTGGTGAACGAGGTGGCCGTGGCCATGTTCCTCGGCACCTTTGGTTGGAAGGTCACATGCTGGTATGCATGCAGCGGAATCGTTCTCGGCACACTGGGCGGGTTCATCTTGGAGCGCATGAAATTGGAACGTTTTCTCACCGACTGGGTGCGGGAGGGCCCCGCCGCCGCCCCGCTTGTTTCAACCCGCACCAGGCTGGATTTGTCCCGCATTACCCGGGATGCCTGGGGCATCATGCGCGGCGTGCTGCCTTATGTCATCATCGGTATCGCCATAGGCGCCGCCGTACATGGCTATGTTCCCACGGACTACTTCTCCCGCCTGCTGGGGGATGGCAGCCTTTGGTCCGTTCCCGTCGGCGTGCTCTGTGCGGTTCCCATGTATGCAAATGCAGCCGGGATTGTCCCGGTCATGGAGGTGCTGGTAGCAAAGGGCGTCCCCATCGGCACCGCCCTGGCCCTCATGATGGCCGTGGTGGGGCTCTCCCTGCCAGAAGCGACCCTGCTGAAAAAAGTCATGCAATGGCGCCTTTTGGCCATCTTCTTCTCTACCGTCACCATCCTCATCATCCTCTCCGGCTACCTTTTCAATGCCGTGTTGGGCGGCCCTGCTTGAAAGGGGGGGCTGCACACATGGCGCACAATGCCTGAATAAAAGCTGTGCAGCCGCGCGCCTTTGTGGTATATGAAATCCATGGGTTTGATTAAAACGTTCTTTTGTGCAGCGGCGGTGGCCATCACCGCCGGGTTGGGCCTTCACGCCCAGGAGATGGAGACCCCGGATGCGGATGTCATCCTCAAGGCCATGCGCGATATGACCGTGAGCCAGGGCAACAAGGATGTCACCGGCACCATCCGCAAGAACAAGCTCAAGATTCCCTTCTCCCTGAGCGCGCGCGGTGAAACCATCGTCTTCCAGTACAACGAGGCCGGCGCTTGGAAGCGCTTCGATGCCCGCATCAAGGAAAAGAACGTGGACCTCATGCTCGTGAACGAGAAGGGCCAGGCCCGCGTCATGGCCGCCTCCTCCTACGCCCAGCCCATCGCCGGAACCGATGTCTGCTACGAGGACCTCTCCCTGCGCTTCCTCTACTGGAAGAGCGGCAAGGTCATTACCGAGGGTGTAGACACCCGCGTGAAGGGGCGAGACTGCTGGGTGGTGCAGGTGGCCAACCCCAACCCCGCCACCGGACAGTTCGCCTGGGTGCGCATGTGGGTGGACAAGGAAAACGGAACCTCCTGGCAGATTGACGGATACGGCCGCGACGGCAAGCTCAGGAAGCGATTCACCATCACCTCCGTCCAGAAGCTTTCAGACGGCACCTGGTTCTTCAAGCAAATGAAGGTGGAGGTGCGCAATCCCCAAAACCCGGACAAGACCATCGCCCTGGACTACCTGGAGATGGACGACATCAAGAAGTGAGCCGCACCAAACTCATCCTCCTGCTGCTGGTTCCGCTGCTCCTGTTTGCACTGGGGCTGCTGTATGTGGACGCCCGCTTTGAAGAGGGCGACGTGCTGCGCGCCATCGGCTCCCTGGTGCTCCTGCTGGCCCTGCTGGCCACGGTGGAGGGCGTCATCCTGCGCCGCTTCGTCATCCCCTTCTGGGGGGAGAAAGTGGCGGAACGCATCTACGCCGGCAGCTATGTGCCGGATGAGGACCCCCTGGTGCAAATCTCCGAAAAAGTGCGCGCCACGCAGGACGAAGCCCTGCTCGCCAAGCTGGAGAAAGCCGTGCGCGCCCAAGGCTGGCGCTACCGCGGCTGGATGGAGCTGGCCGCCATTCAGCGGGATGTCTTTGCCAACCCCGCCGCCGCTTGCAGCGCCCTGCAGGAGGGTGCCCAATCCGTGGAAGACCCGCAGGATGCCGCCATGCTCCTCTACCGCGCCGCCCATGTGGCGCAGGATGCCATGCACGACGCCCCCCTGGCGAATTCCCTCCGCCACAAGGCCGCCGCGGATTTCCCCCAAACCGTCTACGGCCGCAAAGCCTCTGCCGAGCTCCCCGCACAGGACTGAGCCCCGCGTTTCAGGATACGGCGGCCCAAATTTGAAGCCCCCTCTCTGAATTTTGCCGGTAAAGGCGGCAAGAACTATGCGAACCGGAGACGCAATCCACCCCGCCAAACGATTCATAGGTTCCCCAAAATCATTGGGGCACATGTGCAATCATGTTATAACAATCTCCGAGGCGTTCGTCGTACCGATTCCGCATGTAATTGTATGCTTACAGCTCCACTTGAGTCAGCATGACAGCAGAAACAAAGCCAAACAAAGCTTATAGAATTTATTTTCATTTTCGATATATTAAATTTATAGACATGTTCGCATTTTGCAACGCAATTTCATGATTGCCTTGTTTACTATTTGATGAGCTAATTGATTCCAAGAGGAGATCGAATGTTTTGTTGGATAGCGATAGTACCACTGACGAACAACCATGCTCGGCATTCTCAATAGATCCGGTATCCTTGCCCCCGCCATCGCAGAATATGTTTATAAAATCACATATCATGCAATTTTCGGAATGAGAGCATCCGCCTATGGGTTCATCCGGCAAGAAAAAAGCGTGATCTTCATCCCTCTTGGCAAAAGATAGTTGAGTTTTCAATTCTTCCATTCCTTCATCGTCATAACAAATATTAATCTTGCCTTCATTTTTATATGTATATATCATCAACATGGTTGTAAATAGAATTGGCGTTTAAGAATTTTGCTGTTATGTGAACGCGCAATGATAGTTTCCTGTTATGATTAAAGGGTTTTTATCCGTATGAACGCAGAATGCATTACATTCATCTATGCGAGGAACCTTTGTATGCATACAGCGCCACTTGAATCAGCATGATTGCAGAAACAAAGCCAAACAACCCTTACAGAATTTTGTTTTCATTGGCGGCATAGTTTACTTTTACTCGGCTGTTAACCAAAAAATAAAATCGTCGCTAATTTTAATTTTAAACAGAGGTTCTCCATCCCATGGAGAAATAATAACAACATATTCACATCGGTTGTTATCGGAAAGCATTGATTTTATCTCTTCTTCATCTACTTCATACGAGCAATTCCCCTGATCATCAATCTTCTCGATTATTGGGAATTCATTAGAAAAATCTCTAATATAGGCAATGTTGCCTCTTGCATCTATGCCTCCATATTTCAGTGAATCTATGATATCCTCTTCTCTAAAAATTTCCAAAACGAGAAGCGCTAATTTTAATGCCTTTTCCTCATCACCAATATGATTGGCCAAAGTGATTTCCCGGCTAAGCTGTGTTACGCGAGACCTTATATTTTCATCATTGTTAAAACCGCTGGCATCCTTATTTATGCTGGAGATATCAGCTTCGCATGCAAATTGACAATCTGTTATTACCTGCATTGCATCAGTTAGAATAGATTCATTGTGAGCGACATATGAAACAACCGATAACAATAATATAATTTTAACATAAATCATAATTATTATGTATTTTCATTACCATCCCAAAGAGAGATGAAGTTGAGGTTAAAGGGAGTCTATCAGTTCCAGGCCGAGTTTGCAAGCCTATGGTTCAACGTGATGACCTCTGACGGCCCGAACAGTACGCCGTTTTGATGTGGAATCCGATGTTGGACATGGTTTGTTACCTTTCTATGTTGCTCCTTTTCGAGGTCGCCCCTACCCGCCGCACCCGCAGCATGATGGCGTTCTCTACTACGTATAAGCACCCAGAAGACAAAATGTACAACAAAAATGATTTTTTTCAAAAAAAATTCACATTGGACTCAACTTTCTCCCCAAAATTCTTGGAATTAACCAAAATACAATAGCTTACAACTTTGACTTTTTTTGCATCCACTTGACCTCAGGCCCACATGTGCCCCAAAGAATTCTGCGAATCTGTGAATTCGGGAGGAGAGGAGGATGAAACTCTCGGCGCATACATGCAGTCTATCGCCGCTGCTCTTTGCTCGCACCCATCCAGCCGAGCTGTCATACAGCGTTGTGCCCTGCGGTTGATTGAAAACGGTCATCTTACGCGTATTGGCGCGCGCAAACTTGCATGCCTGAGAAAGCCTTGGCTGCATACAGCCCAAAATGCACAGACCGCTTACGGACAATGTCTGGCGCGCGCCTCTAAATGGACGCGGGGAGTGAGACGGGCATATATTTTGGAATAGTTAAGTAATTTCCAGCCCAACTACCCCGACATGGCTGCAAGCATCTCCCAGACGGAGGGCCGCAAGGCTGTCCCCGCGCGGCAGGAGTGTATACCGCGCACCCTGGTGGGATTAGGCGGTGCCCGGCTGTACGACATGCCGGGCGTGGTCTATCCGGCCGGGGTCTTGCATGCGCGCAAGGGGTACGAGCGCGGCAGCGGCACGGCGTACCGTGAGGTACCGGAGTGGGGCATCAGCACGCAGCAGGCGGCGCGCGTGCTGGGGTGCAGCGATGCAGCGGCGCGCCGGTACCTGCACCGGCACAAGGTGCCTTTCCGCGTGGTGGCGGCGGCGGGGAGACCATGCATCAACTACTGGCGGCGCAGTTGCGTGCTGGCGCTGGTGAAGGAGCGGGGAGAAATCGTGAAGCGGTGTCCTGCGCGCATGGTGGATGCGGAGCATGCCATGAAGCTGCTGGGCGTGGGGCGCAGCACGCTGCAACGCTATGTGCAGGCAGGCAGGCTGCGGCAGGTGAAGCTGCGCCTGCTCACAGGACAAGGCTTGAAGAACCGCGCGTACTTTCTGCGCTCGCATGTTCTGGTGCTGGCCGCCCGCATACGCGCGGCGCGAGCCAGGGAAAAGGAGTGGCACCGGCTGCTGGCGCAGGCTAAATGTACTTGCGGTCCTTGAACAAATGCGCGCGCAGCGGATCTGTGGCCACCAGGTGGGAATAGCCGATGGCCAGTGCATCCGCGGCATCCGGCGCGGGTGTTTCCTGCAGGCCGAGCATGGCGCGCATCATAAATGCCACCTGCTGCTTGGCGGCGCCGCCGCGGCCCACCGTGGCCAGCTTCACGCAGGTGGGCGGATATTCCATGATGGGCAGGCCGTGCCTGGCGGCGGCCAGCACCGTGGCCGCGCGGGCGGACCCCATGGAGATGGCGGTGCGGTGTGATTGCACGTAGATGATGCCCTCTATGGCGAGCTCCTGCGGCTGCCACTGCTCGATGAGCTTGCAGACGTGCTCGTGGATGGCCAGCAGGCACGCGCTCTGCGGCAACTTCTGCGGCAGGGAGAGCGTGCCGTAGTCCAACGCCCGCGGCGTGCGGAAATCCCCCTCCAGCACGGCATATCCCGTGTTGCGGATGGCGGGGTCTATGCTCACAACGCGCACGGGCGGGGGCTGCGGGGTGAACGAACGGAGAAAAATCCCTTAGCGGCGGCGCTTGGGGGCCGGGCGCGGCTTGCGCAGCGGGCGCGCGGGAGAATCATCCAGCAGCGCGGTGTACTGGTAGGCGAAGCCCTCCAGCTTGCGGCGCTCCACCTTGCGGTTGATGAAGCATTCCACGCTCTTGGCGAAATCCAGCTCGTCCGCCGTCAGTAGGGTGAAGGCATCGCCCGTGTTCTCAGCGCGGCCGGTGCGGCCGATGCGGTGCACGTAGTCTTCCGGGTTCTCCGGCACGCGGTAGTTGATGACGTGGGTGACGCCGTTGATATCAATGCCGCGGGCGGCCACATCCGTGGCCACCAGAATGCGGTACTTGTCCTCCTTGAACCCCTTGAGGCTGGCCATACGCTCCTTCTGCGGAATGTCGGAGTGCATGACGGTCACCTCCTTGTCCCAGCCGTTGCGGCGCAGCATGGAGCCCACGCTGTCCGCCTCCTTGCGGGTGCGGGTGAAAATCATGAGGTTGTCGAACTTGGTGGCCTTGATGAGCGCGAGCAGCAGCTCGTCACGCTGGTCCATGCCCACGGGGTAGAAGGCGTGGGAGATGGTGGACGCCACCTCACGGCGGGCAATGGCAATCTCCTGCGGGTCCGTGAGGCACCACTTGGCGAATCCCTGCAGAATCTGCGGCATGGTGGCGGAGAAGAACAGCGTTTGGCGCCCCTCCCACGGGCACAGGTTCACAATCTTGCGCACAATGGGCAGGAAGCCCATGTCCGTCATGCGGTCCACCTCGTCGAGCACCAGGGCCTTCACCTCCTTGAACTTCATGCTGCCGCGGTAGAAATGGTCCACCAGGCGGCCGGGGGTGGCCACCACCACATCGCAGCCCTTCTTGAGATCCTCCGTCTGCTGGCCGTAACCCACACCGCCGTAGAGCAGGCCCACGGTGATATCCGTGTGGGCGGCATAGGTGCGGAACGCCTCCGCCAGCTGGTCCGCCAGCTCACGCGTGGGCTCCAGCACCAGCACCTGGGGTTGGCCGGTGTGCGTGATCTTGGTGAGCAGGGGCAGCGCAAACGCGGCGGATTTGCCCGTGCCGGTCTGGGATGCGCCAATCACATCCTTGCCCTGCAGCACATAGGGAATAGCCTGCTCCTGAATGGGAGTGGGCGTCTCGTAGCCGCAATCCTTCACGGCTTCCAGAATGGGGGCGGAAAGCCCCAGTTCATCGAATGTCATCTTGTTTTCTCTTTCTAATGGTAAAGGGTTCAGCACAGGTAGGGGTTGTTGAGCAGCTCCTCCTGCAGCGTGGTGGCGGGGCCGTGCCCGCTGAGTATCTGTGTTTCCGGCGGCAGCGGCACCAGTTTTTCGCGAATGCCCGCCAGCAGGCGCGCCTGGCTTCCCTCCGGGAAATCCGTGCGGCCGATCGAGCCGGCAAAGACGATGTCGCCCACAAACACCAGGCCGTGCTCCGGCAGGTAATAGGCAGCGCCGTCCGGGGAATGACCGGGTATGGCCAGGGCGTGCCAGTGCTCACCCGCCCAGTCCGCGCTCGTGCCGCCGCGGCCGAAGGCATCATCCACGCGATACGGCTCCACCGGGGGAATCCCCCAGCTGCGCAGGGTCTCCTGCAGCGTGAGCAGGCCGCTGTACGGATAGGCGGCATGAATGCGGCAACCCGTGGCCTCCTGCAGGCGCGCGGCATCCTGCACATGGTCGAAATGCTGGTGCGTGAGCAGCAAATCTGAAATGCCCTGCCCCTCCGGCAACTGTGAAAGCGCCCACGCGGTGAAGCCCAGCGGGGCATCCACGGCCACAAAGCCCCCCGCCGTTTCCAGCAGGTAGCCGTTGCAGGCCACAGGCCCTCCCGTGTACACGCGATAATTCACGCGCGCCATTTTACCACACCGCATCCCCTCTGGCGAGCCTTATTTCACCCTTCGCGCGGCTTTGCACATGTGTCCCAAAGATTGAGTTTGTCTTTTTCTACGCATTGATAGGCAATCGTTAGGAAAATCGCCAAAAATTGAAGCCCCCTCCTTTGAATTTTGTCAGTAAAGACGGCCAGAGACGTGCCCCCGGAGACGCCACCCACCCCGCAGCGCGGGGTTCGGTACGGAGACGTTAGGACGGTGGTTACCCCCAGTGCTTCCGCACTGGGCTAACTTTGAGCCGCCATTGGAATGGCTCCACATATAGCGCGCCCTTTGGGCGCGTTCCTACGTATTGCCCCGCCTTGCGGGGCATTCGCTGGCGCGTGTTTGAAGCATCCTTTCATATGGCCCGGCCCATTACTGTTGCAGCCATGCGAGCGCGGAAGCGTCACCCTGCGGATGCAGGGTGGTGATGAATCCGCGCGCGAAGCGCTTTCCACCCCTCCCCCTCCACTTGTTCCCCATATTCTTTGGGGAACATACGTAATGCCTCAAAATAAAAACGCACCGAAAGGGGTGATGCCTCAAAAATAAACGCACCCAAGATTAACTCCTTTCGTCCTGTTTTGCAAGCCCGTCGTGAGCGGCGGGGGCCGGCCCCCGCCGCTCACGACG
>JAZUGI010000048.1:0-6565 GCA_045641125.1 Akkermansia sp. | reverse complement strand
ACGGAAGGCATCCGGGCCGTGGGTTTCCGCATGGCCTATACGGAAACCCACGCCGGCGCAAGGTATCATACCTTGAACGCCTCCCTTTTACCACAGCGGATTAATAGAGCCACGGGTGTAAACCCGTGGGATAACGAGCGTGCAAGTGTCTCCGCCGGGGAACCCCGCCTCGTCACGCCATAGCGTAGCGAAGGCGGACGAATGGCGGGGCGGCTCCGCTATCCGGTTGCACGTCTCTGAACCTCCAAGATGCGCTTTGCGTATCATCCACCCCACCACCCGAATTCATCGGTTCCCAAAATTCTATGGGACACACGCCGAGCGTTTTTGCATTGACATTCGCGGGGGAACGGGTACACTTGCGAAAAGCGAAAAGTACGTTTCACCATGAAAGTATCGTTTCTCAGTGCAACAACCTTGATGGGGATATGCCTGTGCTCCTGCGTGCGCATCACGCCGGGCGTGCCGGATATGCCGTATGATGCCGCGCGCTACGCCCACCGCAACACGCCCGACGTGCAGCCTGCTGCAGCCCCTGTGCCAGCAACCACTCCGGCTGCTCCGGCCTCGCCTACAGCGAAGACTCCCGCCGCGGCTGTGAAGACTCCCGCCACGCCGAAGCCGGCTCCCGTTCCCGCCGCAGACCCCAAGAAACCGCTTGACCTGACGAAGCCGATTGCACCGGCACCCAAGCCCGCGCCGAAACCTGCGCCCGCCCCGGAACCGGAGACGACCCCCGCGCCGGCTCCCGCGCCTGCCCCCGCCCCGGCGCCTGCGCCGGAGCCCAAGCGCCCCTCCAGCGGCATTACCACGCCGGATAGCGGCGTGGCCCCGGCTCCCGCACCTGCTCCCGCGGCGCCCGAGAAGATTACCAACAAGGGTGGCCACATTCCCACCGCCATGCGCGTGGAGGGCGATCCCACCCGCGTGTACAATCCGCTGGATCCCAGCAAGACCATCCGCGTGATTGACAAGAACGGCAATCCCTTCCCGAGCGGCAAGGAGCTCAAGGTGCGCGGCACGGATTTCCATTTCTACGTGCCCTAAAGCCACGGGGGATTGACTAGGTACTATCGGGGATTTGCGGATGCCAATCACAACCGTTACAATCTTGGGCTGTGGCCTGCTGGGCGGGTCCATTGCCCTGGCTGTGCGCAATGCCATGCCGGACACCGCCGTGCGCATCTGGGCGCGCCGCGAGGCCACCCTGCAGTATGCGCGCGACAACGGTTTCACCACCCACACCTACACGGATTTGCTGGAGGCCGTGCGCGGCGCGGAACTCGTCATCCTGGCCACTCCCATCGCGGCCTTCCTGGACCTTTCCGAGCGCATGCTGCCCGCGCTGGCAGAGGGTGCCATTGTCACGGATATCGGCTCTGTGAAGGCCTATGTCCACCGCACCACGGGGGCGTGGCTCACGGAGCACGGCAAGTGCTTCATCGGCTCCCACCCCATGGCCGGCACGGAATTCACCGGGATTGAGAACGCGCAGGAGGACCTGCTGCTGGGTGCCACCGTGGCCATTACCAACCCGCATGGCGCCGCTGCGGAGCAGGTGGCGCGGCTGGAATCCTTCTGGCAGGGAATCGGCTGCAGCACCTACCGCATGGAGCCCGTGCACCATGACCAGACCGTGGCACGCATTTCCCACGTGCCGCACATTCTGGCGGGGCTCTGCGCCCGCACCGCGGTGGCGGGGGAGGTGCCGCGCGGCAACCTGCAGCGCCTGGCCGCCAGCGGATTCCGCGATACCACGCGCGTGTGCTCCGGCCCCGCCGCCATGTGGGCGGATATCCTTTGGGAAAACGATTCCGCCATCCGCGCCACGCTCAACGATTGCGTGGCGGACCTCCACCACCTCATCTACCTTCTGGAGAAGCAGGACAAGGCTGCCGTGCAGAAATGGCTGGAGGACGCCACCGCCGCGCGGCAGGATATCCGCAAGAAGCGGTATTGAACTTCACCCGCTGGGTAAAAAGCAGGCCCGCCCGGTTTTGTGCCGGGCGGGCCTGGTTTATCCCTTGCGCGCAAGGGCGCAGAAAATTCCTATAGGTCCTTGTGCACGGAAAGCCAGCTGGCCAGCGCCACAATGAAGAGCAGGGAACACACCCCCACCGTGAGCACCTGGTCCGCCAGAAGCTTGTCCTGCGGCCGCAGGTACAGGTCTATGCCGAACAGGATGGCCCCGCCGATGAGAAGGGCGATGATGCCCCACTTGTTGGCTTTCCACATGCCGGGTACGGTGGATTAATAGTTGGCCGCGTGAATGCGGAAGTAGGCCTGCGGGTGGGCGCAAACCGGGCACACCTGCGGGGCTTTCTTGCCGATGACGATGTGGCCGCAGTTGGAGCACTGCCAGATCTGCTCCTCATCGCGGGAGAAGACCAGGCCGTCCTTCACGTTGGCCAGGAGCTTGCGGTAGCGCTCCTCGTGAGCCTTCTCGATGGCGGCCACGCCCTCGAACTGGGCGGCGATGGCGTTGAAGCCCTCCTCGCGGGCCACCTCGGCAAAGCCCTTGTACATGTCGGTCCATTCGTAGTTCTCTCCGGTGGCGGCGTCCAGCAGGTTCTCCTCCGTGGAGGGCATGCCGCCGTGCAGCAGCTTGAACCAGAGCTTGGCGTGCTCCTTTTCGTTGCGGGCCGTCTCCTCGAAAAGTTCGGCAATCTGCACATAGCCGTCCTTCTTGGCCTTGGAGGCGTAGTAGAGGTACTTGGTGTGAGCCTGGGATTCTCCGGCGAACGCTGCAGCGAGGTTCGCCTCCGTCTTGGTTCCTTTCAGGTTTTTCATGGTGATGAAACAACTTGGTTGCGGCCGTATTATACTGTCTTTCCATGCGTTTTTCCAGCAAAAACAGATTTTCCCCCCATATTTCGCGCGTTGTGGGCGAACGCCGGGGGCAAACAGACATTTGGCTTGCCAACAGGGTCCTCATTTGCTACCCTCCCTCCTGTATGAAAAAGACCCTTTTGACATTGGCGGCCGGAGCCGGCACCATCGTGCTGCTGGCATCCTGCCAGTCTTCCAATGTGGCCTATCCCGGCGGTGAGGAGGAGGCCATCATGATGAGCGATGCCACCGATCCCGGCGTGATTCCCCCGTGGGCCAAGGAAGAGGATGTCCAGGTGCCCGCAGGCGCCACCACGCATGACCGCAACAACTACGCCATCCCGGAAGGCCCGGTGGCTTCCAACTCCGGCACCAGCCAGAACCAGCCGGAGGTTTCCTCTGCTCCCTCTTCCCAGAACCAGCCCCCGGCTTCCACCACGACCACAAATGACGTGGTGGTGGAGAACGACCCGCTGGCCAACCTGACCACCCAGGATTTGACCCCGACCGAGCCGGAGGTGCACCACACGACCACCTCTTCCTCCAACAAGGGCGGCAAGAAGACCGGCGGCAAGTCCTCCGG
This sequence comes from Akkermansia sp., assembly GCA_045641125.1. GTDB lineage: Bacteria > Verrucomicrobiota > Verrucomicrobiia > Verrucomicrobiales > Akkermansiaceae > Akkermansia. The sequence continues at coordinate 3,153 of JAZUGI010000048.1, read as the reverse complement.
CAAGGGTGGCAAGAAGAGCGGCGGCAAGAAGTCCGAAAGCAGGCGCATCTCCTCCGCCAAGCCCTCCATGGTCACCTACAAGGTGCGCCCGGGGGACAACCTGACGCTCATCGCCAAGCGCAGCAACACCACGCTTGACCAGATCCGCAAGGATTCCAACCTGAAGAGCGACGTGATCCGTCCCGGACAGATCATCAAGGTGCGCTACACGCCGAAGGGCTACAAGGCCCCCGCGAGCAGCGGCAAGAAGGGCGGCTCCAAGGGCGGCTCCGCTTCCTCCTCCAAGGGGAGCAGCGCCACCAAGGGCAGCGTGACGGTGAAGGCGGGTGATTCCCTCTCCGCCATCGCCGCCCGCCAGGGCGTGACCGTGGCCCAGCTGAAGGCCGCCAACGGCATCAGCGGTGACACCATCCGCACCGGCCAGAAGCTCACCATCCCCTCCAAGGCCACCTCTACCAAGAAGGCTGCTACTTCCACCAAGAAGAAGAGCAGCACCAAGAAGAAGAGCAGCAAAAAGCGTTAACCAACCGTACTCCGCGTTATGAAGGCAACTGCATCTTTCGCCGCCTTGGCATCATCCGTCCTCTTGCTCGGCTCCTGCCACGTCAACAACGGCAAGTTGGACATGAGCTGGGTGGGTGACCGCGTGCACGAGGCCCAGAACGACGAGGTGGAGCTTGAAGGGCCCCGCTCCGCCGGCCCCAGCATTGCGGTGGGCACGCCATCTGCGGGTCCCGCAGCCGCTCCGCTTGCCGATGCCCCGGCGGCGGCTCCCGCCGTCGCTGCGGCCAAGGCCGGCATGTACACCGTGAAATCGGGTGATACGCTGCGCGGCATCGCCATTGCGCACAACAGCAGCTCCGCTGCCATTGCCGCCGCCAACCATATCACGAATCCCAACAAACTGGCGGTGGGCCAGGTGCTGCGCATCCCCGCCGTGAGCGGCACCGCCGCTCGCGCCACGGCCAAGTCTGCCGCCAAGCCCGCGGCCCGCAAGGCCACGGTGGCGGCTTCCCGCTACGCCGTGCGCCAGGGAGACACGCTCTCCGCCATCTCCCGCCGCACGGGCGTGCCCGTGCCGCAGCTCATGCGCGCCAACGGCATGGCCACGCCCAACCTGCGGGCCGGCTCCACCATCACCATTCCCAAGCACTAATGAACAAGACACTCCTGCTCCTCGCCCCGGCGCTGCTGCTGGCAAGCTGCCAGCACGAGGCTCCGCAGCCTCCCCCCGCCAAGCCCAAGCCTGCCCCTGTGGCCGCCAAGCCTGCGGAGGAAGTGGCAGAGGAGGTGGAGGAGAAGAAGCCGGAGCGCATCGAGGTGCCCAAGGGCGATGTGAACCCGCTGGATATCCCCGGCAAGAAGCGCGAGGGCTACAAGAACCCGTACCCCAAGGGCAGCTACGAGTACTTTGTGGCCAAGCCCTCCTACCCGCGCACCATGGCCGTGTATGAGGACAGCGAGCTGCTCAACCGCATCTCCGCCGCCACCTCCAAGCTCATCATCTGCATTCCCCAGCAGCGCGCTCGCCTCTATATCGAGGGCAAGGTGGCGTACGACTGGCCCGTCTCCACCGGTGGCGACGGCCATGAGACCCCCACCGGCGTCTTCCGCATCCTGGAGAAGGAGAAGAACCACCACTCCAACAGGTACGGCAAGTTCGTCAGCAGCAAGGGCAAGGTTACCAACAGCAACGCCGATCTGGCGAACGGCACCCCCAAGGGTATGAGCTTCCGCCCCGCCTCCATGCCCAACTGGAACCGCCTTACGCTGGATGGCGTGGGCCTGCACGGCGGCCGCGTGGTGGCCGGACAGCGCCTTTCCCACGGCTGCATCCGTACCCCGTATGATGTGGCCGCCAAGTTCTACGAGTACAGCGTCGTCGGGCTCCCCGTCTACATTACTCGCGCCGTGGAGGACTACAACAACAACGGCGCAGTCAAGCCCATCGACGTGAAATACCGTCCCAAGCCCGGCAACGACTACACCGATACGGTTCCCGCACCGTCCAAGCAATGACCCCGCGTACCCTGCGCTGCGCCAACTTCCACTTCTACCTGGGCGCCATCATCCTGGTGCTCGCCGCCTGCGTGTACGCCCTGCTGCGCCCGGAGCAGCCGCTCTGGCAAAGCGCGGCCGCCGTGGCGGGCATGGTGGTCACCCTGCTGTGGGGAGGCTCCTACCTGCTGCTGCGCTACACCGTGGATGAAGCAGGCGTGGTGCGCCGCACCCTGTTCGGCTCGCGCAGCATCCGCTGGGCGGATGTCACCTCTGCGGAGCTGGAGCACAAGCAGACCCCCGGCGTGGAATCCAAGACCGTCATCCTCCACACGGCGGAAACAGAATTCCGTATCGGCAGCGACCTCCTGGACCCCGATGCCGTGGATGCCCTGGCAGAGGAGCTGCAGGCCGCCGGCATTCTCCCGCTCAGCTGAATCTGCGCAATCTTCCCGCAAACTGCGCAAAACGCAGCGATTTGCCTTGACAAACAGCTGTCCACCCTGTTTAATATCGCCCGCACCCCGTATGCCGGCTTGGCGGAATTGGTAGACGCGCTCGACTCAAAATCGAGTTCGAAAGAGTGTGGGTTCGAGTCCCACAGCCGGTAGCAGGAAATTGGAAGGAAGGGCGGGGGTCACATTGAAAAACGCACATGTGCCCCAAAGAGTGAGTTTGTCTTTTTCTACCCGATGATAGGCAATCATTAGGCGAAACGACCAAAATTGAAGCCCCTTCCTTTGAATTTTGTCAGTAAAGACGGCCAGAGACGTGCACCCGGAGACGCCATCCACCCCGCAGAGCGGGGTTTGGTACGGAGACGTTAGGACGGTGGTTACTCCCAGCGCTTCCGCACTGGGCTAAGGATGAGCCGCCATTGGAATGGCTCCACATATAGCGCGCCCTTTAGGCGCGTTCCTACGTAATGCCCCGCCTTGCGGGGCAGGCGCTGGCGCGTGCTTGAAGCATCCTTTCATATGGCGCAGCCCATTACTGTTGCAGGCATGCGAACGTGGTTTGCACCCCTCCTGGCGGGGTGCTTTCCTTTGCAGAGTCAATCATAATTCGCATTTTTTTTGAAAAAAAATCGCGCACCCTTGCGTGTGCGTATGCTCGCGTGGGGGGGCGACAACCGCATCCGCCCTGGGGAGATTT
>JAZUGI010000047.1:0-1815 GCA_045641125.1 Akkermansia sp. | reverse complement strand
AATACTCCGAGATGGAGGCCCCCATCAGCGGCGCGGAGACCGCACGCCGCATGCTGGAGCAGAACGGCATCCGTGATGTGCGCGTGGTCAGCACCAAGGGCAAGCTTACGGACCACTACAACCCCGCGGACAAAACCGTGAACCTCTCCGAGGTGGTGTACAAGTGCAACAGCGTCACCCCCATGGCCGTGGCCGCGCATGAGTGCGGACACGCCGTGCAGCACGCCACATCCTACCCGTGGCTGCGCCTGCGCTCGTCCATCGTGCCCATGGTGAACATCGGCTCCCGCCTGGGGCAGGTGGTCTTCATCGCGGGTCTGGCTCTGGTGGGTGCCAACGGCAACACCATCGTGGCCTGGGTGGGCCTGGCCCTCTTCGCCTGCACCTCCATCTTTGCCTTCGTCACCCTTCCCGTGGAGTTCAACGCCTCGCGCCGCGCCCTCAAGTGGCTGGAGGAAAGCGGTATAGCCAACGGCGCCATGCACGACCACGCGCAGACCGCCCTCAAGTGGGCCGCCATGACCTATGTGTCCGCCGCGCTCTCCTCGCTGGCCCAGCTGGTGTACTACGCCGGGCTCATCTTCTCCCGCGCCTCCAGTCGCCGCTGATACCATATCCCCGTCGCCCCATGCCGGATGAGCCCCAGAACGCCGACAAGGCCGCGCTCGCAGAACTGCGGGAGCGCGCCCGCGTGCTGGAGATGGAGCTCGCCGCCGTGCGCGCCAGCATCGGTGATGTTTCCGCCCGTGTGAACGCTGCGGAGGAAGCGGATTGGGACCACCCCATCTCCATAGCCGCGCCGCCGCCCGGCGGTGCAGGGGAGGCGCCTTCCGTGCGCCCGGCCGCCTACCTGCAGCCCCTGCCGCCGTATGATGCCCTGCGCCTCAAGTGGGGTCTCGGCTCCGGGCTGGAGGCCCGCCGCCCGCGGGCCGGGGGCCACCGCGGTGCCCCCACCAACGCCGTGCTCCACCTTTCCGGCCGCCTGCCGGACGGCACGCCCTGGGAGACCCACATCCCGTTCTCCGAGATGGCGGGCGCGGACGGCATCGTCATCGGCCGCGAACCCCGCTGCGCCCAAGTGGTGCTCAACCACGCCTGCGTCTCCCGCGAGCATGCGCGCCTGGAGCTCACGGACGACGGCTTGGTCATCACGGACCTCGGCTCCCTCAACGGCATCGCCATCAACGAGCGTGAGTTCTCCTCTGCCGACTACCGCGTCCCGCTCCGCCACGGTGATGTCCTCACCGTCGGCACCATTCCCCTCCTCACGGAAATCATCCGCTGATTTTTTTGACATTTTTTCATTTTTTGTCACAAATTCCCGGAAGGCGGCTTATATGGAATAGAAAGACCTTGCCACGCGGCGGGGCAATCCTTATCATCATACAATAATCCCCCATCAACTATGAAGAAGAGACTTTTGAACAAAATCGGGCGGCTGGTTGCCGGAATCGGTCTGCTGGGTGCATCCGCATCCGCCGCGCAGGTTACCGAGAGCCCGGAGCGCGGTTTGGTGCGCATCAAGTTCGATGAGCCCATCGTCAGCCAAACCGTGGCGGCAACCGCACGGGAGGCGAGATATTCGGAAAGTTTCGGGAAGCAGCTTGCCCCGCACGATTTGGGGCTGGACCTCTTTGAGGTGACGGGCGACCCCGCGCACCAGCCCAAGGTGCATTGGGAGGACCAGAACCGCCTGCTCATCGAGCCCGCGGAGGGCACGAGCGTGGCCACGGAGTTCCGCCTGGCGTTCAAGCCGGGCGTGACCTACCTGAGCGGCAAGGAGCTGGCGCAGCGGGAATTCCGCTTCCACGCGCC
>JAZUGI010000046.1:0-2600 GCA_045641125.1 Akkermansia sp. | reverse complement strand
GATAGCCGACATAGATATCCTCGGCATACACCACCTCGTCCCCAAAGCCGGGGAAGTTCAGGAAGGAAGGATTATCCTCCAGCTTCAGCGGGAAAGTCTCCGCCAGCTTGCCGCAGGGACTCACCGCGCCAAACAGCAGATCCACCACCGCGCCGCCCGCGGCCTGTCCGCCCAGGTAGGCCTCCAGCACCGCCGGCACCCTGTCGATCCAGGGCATTTCCACCGGGCTGCCGTTGTGCAGCACCACCGCGACATTCTTCTGCGCTTCCGCCACGGCGTACAGCAGTTTTTCCTGCACGGCGGGCAGCTTCATATGCATGCGATCGTACCCTTCGGATTCATAGGCATCCGGCAGGCCCAGGAACAGCACGGCGATATCGGCCTCCGCGGCCACTTTCACGGCCTCGGCCAGTTGCGCGTCCGTCATGGTATCGGCATCCGCGTCAAAGCCCTGGGCATAGGTCACGGGGCTCACGCTCCGCACAGCCTGCAGCGCGCCCAGCGTCTCGGTCACGTTGATATGGCTGGAGCCGCCGCCCTGATAGCGCGGCTTCCGGGCAAACTCGCCGATGAAGGCAACCTTTTTGTTGCCCCGGATGGGCAGCAGATCGCCGTCGTTCTTCAGCAGGACCATCGCCTCTCGCGCGATTTTCCGCGCCACATGATGCTGCTGGCCGGCATCGTATTCCGCCTCGCGCTCACGGCCTTCGAGGCACTTTTCCGTCAGCCGCAGCAGGCGTTCCACTTCGCGGTCCAGCGCTTCCACGGTCACCTTGCCGCTCTTCACGGCAGAGAGCAGGTATTCGTCCTCATGGTCACCGCCGCGGGGCATCTGCAGGCTCAGGCCCGCGTTGACGCTTTCCGCGTGATCGTGCACGGCCAGCCAGTCGCTCATGACGAGGCCTTCGTAGCCCCATTCGTCGCGCAACACATCCGTCAGCAGCCATTTGTTCTCGCTGGAATACGTGCCGTTGATCTTGTTATAGGAGCACATCACCGTCCACGGCTTGCCCTCGCGCACGGCGGTTTCGAAGGCGGCCAGATAGATCTCTCTCAGCGCGCGCCGGGAGATCTTTTCATTGATGGTAAAGCGGCGGGTCTCCTGTCCGTTGGCGGCAAAGTGTTTCAGGCTGGTACCGATGTTTTTGCTCTGCATGCCGCGGATATATCCCGCGGCGATCTTTCCTGCCAGGAAAGGATCCTCGGACATATATTCAAAGTTGCGTCCGCACAGGGGGCTGCGCTTGATGTTTGCCGCGGGGCCCAGCACCACGTCCACGTCATTGGCGCGCGCAGCCTCGGCGATGGTCTCGCCGGTCTCACCCGCCAGATCGGGGTCAAAACTGGCCGTGATGCCCGCCATGGCGGGGAAGCACACCGCGGGGGCGGATTGCTCCACTGTATTCGGTCCCCAGGGGACGATGACCTTGCGCAGGCCGATAGGCCCGTCGGCGACCCACACGGCAGGCACGCCCAGACGCTCCACGCCCACGGTTTCCCACCCGTTTTTGCCCTGGCAGAATTTCACCTTTTCTTCCAGTGTCATTTCTGAAAGGATTTTTTGGATGTCCATAAACAGTATCCTCCGTTATGATCAATGCGTTCCGCCGCTTCGGGACGGGCAAGCCCGTCCCCTACGATGCCACCCAAGCTACAGGTATGACGCCGTAGGGGAGGGGCTTGCCCCTCCCGCTGCCACGGCAGCAATCAAGCAACACCTTCGCGCAATACTAAATCCTGCATTTAGAACGAAAAGGGGAAGGTCATTCCTTCCCCTTTTTGATTGCTATTGCGGCTAAAATTATTTCTTTCCGCCCAGCAGGCCCTTCAGAGCGCCGGTGAGGCCCTTGGTGATGCCGCGGGTCACTTCGCGGGTGGCGGTGCTGATGGCGGTGTTCTTGATGCGGCCGGCAATGGAGTCATTGCGGCGGGCACGCTCGGCGGCTTCTTCGCGCAGTTCGTCGCTGCGGGCGCGGCGCTCGGCGGCTTCAGCTTCCTTGGCGGCCTTGGCGGCGGCAGCGGCAGCCTTTTCGGCTTCCTTCTTCGCCTTTTCCTGATCCTTTTCAAACTTGGCCAACACGGCGGGATCGGTCACCTGGACCCAGTTGCCGGTGGCGGGATCGATCTGCATGGTCACCATCTGCTGCACATACTGGCCGGTGGTGGGATCCATGACCATCATGGGCATCTGCTGGATCTGGGGCTGCACCTGGATGGTGGGGACCGCCTGCTGCTGCATCATCATTGGCTGCTGATACATCATGGGTTGCTGCATCATGGGCTGCTGCATCATGGGCTGCTGCATCATGGGCTGCTGCATCATGGGCTGCTGCTGGATCATGGGCTGAGCCATCACAGGCTGCTGGATGGAATTCTGAGCGACCTGCACGGGCTGGACTTCGGGGGTCTCGGGAACGGGACTCATGGTAGTCAACTCCTTTTGTACATACTGTCCGGTAGTGGGATCATAAACCATAAAATTCTGGCTCATCGGTCTTTGTGCGGTGCTAACCTGCACCTGCCAAGGGGTCACAACAGGGGTTGCGGACTGCCGTCTGAACTGAGGTGATAGCTGCTCATAGGCACTCTCGCGGTCAACA
>JAZUGI010000045.1:0-11966 GCA_045641125.1 Akkermansia sp. | reverse complement strand
GGTGTTCTTCCCGTACGGTCTCGGCTGGGGCGTGAGCACCTCCGCCGGGGAGCGCGTGGTCATTGGCCTGGTGTTCTTTGTGCTGCAGGTGGCTTTCTTCACCTGGTGGCTCGGCCGCCACAAGTACGGCCCCCTGGAAGGCGTGTGGCGAAAGCTGACCCGCATCGGCATGAAGCAGCAGTAGGCACCGGTGCCCTCGGCACCAATGCCGATGCGGAATTTGCATGTTCGGCGCGTGTTGCGCGCGGGGTTGCCGGGTCCGCGGCGGCGGGGGGTATACGACAGCATGCAAGATTGACGGGCCGGGTGCAAATATGTTATGCTGGGCGTGCACCTATGAGGCAACACCTGCGCTTCACTCTCTGCTTTCTCGTATTCCTGCTGCCGCTGCTGGGGCTGTGCTCCTGCCAGCAGCAGGCGCTGCCGCGGTCTGCCTACACGCCGCGCTATGTGTACCACAAGGGTTATACGCCCGTGCTGCAGCGCAACGGCAAGGCGAGCGTGCCGAGCCGCCTGCCGGCGCGGGTGAAGCGCGTGATTATTGCGGGCAACAAGATTGTGGGCAAGCCCTACCGCTCCGGCGGCGGGCACCGGCGCCACCATGATTCCGGGTATGATTGCTCCGGCACGGTGGCCTTTGCGCTGCGCGAGGCCGGTCTGCTGGGGCGCAACGCGCACCCGACCTCCGGCGATTTCCTGCGCTGGGGGCGTCCCGGTTTCGGCAAGTATCTGACGGTGTATGTAAAGCGCGGGCATGTGTTCCTGATGGTGGGCGGGTTGCGGCTCGACACCACGAGCGAATACGGGCGCGGCCCGCGCTGGACGAAGAAATCCCGGCGCTGCAACGGTTTTTACGTGCGCCATATCCCCGGCCTTTGATGTATCATGAATCCTGAAAACGAACTCAACCACGGCACCCAGCGCATTGATGACATTATGCGCCTCTGGAATCTGGAGAACCATGATTTGGTGGATGTCTCCACCGAGCAGCTCACCCACAAGCAGGTGCAGAAGGCGCGCCAGGGCCGCCAGCTCACGCTCAAGATGATGCAGAAGGTGGCGCGCGCGCTCAATGTGGCCATTTGGTACAAGCTGGATGAGGAGGAGCGCGAGCAGTACTACGAGTATATCCACCGGGACCTGTTCTCCTACGCCAAGGGCTATGATGCCGCCTGGCCGGATCCCAACGCCGCGCTGCTTGCCCGCCGCAAGTGATTGTTCCCGAGGTTTCCCCCAAGCCGCCATGCCGCTGAGCGTTTCAGAACTGGTGGCGCGCCTGAAGCGCGCGGTGGAGCAGGACACCGGGGAGCAGTGCGTGGCCGGGGAGATAGGCTCCTGCAAGATGGCCTCCAGCGGCCACCTGTATTTCACGCTCAAGGATTCCCGCGCCCAGCTGCAGTGCGCCCTGTACGCCTTCCGCGCGCGCACGCTGCGCACCCCGCTGCAGGAGGGTATGCAGGTGGAGCTGTGGGGCCGCCCCACCGTGTGGGAGATGCGCGGTTCCCTGCAGTTCATTGTGGAGCGCGTGCAGCCGCGCGGCATTGGCTCTCTGCAGCAGCAGTTCGAGGCCCTCAAGCAGAAGCTGGCCGCAGAGGGGCTGTTCGATGCCTCCCGCAAGCGCGCCCTGCCTGCTTTCCCGCAGAGCGTGGGGCTGGTTACCTCCCCCACCGGGGCGGTGATTCAGGATATGCGGCACCGCCTGGAGGCCCGCGCGCCGTGGATGCGCGCCTACCTTTTCCCCGTGCAGGTGCAGGGCAGGGGGGCGGAGCTGGGCATGGCCCGCGCGCTGGAGATGATGGGCCACCCGGAGCAATACGGCCTGCCGCGCGTGGACTACCTGGTGCTGGCGCGCGGCGGCGGCTCCCTGGAGGACCTGTGGTGCTTCAACGAGGAGTGCCTGGCGCGCGCGATTGCCGCCTGCCCCATTCCCGTGGTTTCCGCCGTGGGGCATGAGACGGATTTCACCATTGCCGATTTTGTGGCGGACCTGCGCGCGCCCACGCCCACGGCGGCCATTGAGCTTACCACGCCGGATGCCGCCGAGCTTTCCGCCTGGCTGGAGGACACGGAAACCGGTATCCGCCGCCGCCTGCAGCAAGCCTTGCAGATGGCGCGCCTGCGCCTGCGCGCGGCGGAGCAGGGCAAGCTCACGCGTCCCCTGGAGCTGCTTGCCCCCTTCCAGCAGCGGCTGGATGTGCTGGCGGACGATGTTTCCACCGCCCTGCACAACCGCCTGGTTGCCGCCAAGGCCACCCTGGGGCAGTACGAGGCGCGCCTTTCCACCCGCAGCCTGCACCGCCACGCAGAGGCCGCCCGTGCCCGCCTGAACGCTGCGCAGAAGCTGCTCAGCACCACCTATGCCGCCCGCCTGAACGCCGCCGGAGCTAGGCTGGAAACCCTTTCCGCCCGCCTGGCCGCCGCCAGTCCGCAGGCCGCCCTGCAGCGCGGGTTCGCCCTGGTGCAGCGGGCGGATGGCTCTATTGCGCGGGATGCCGCCGCCCTTTCCGCCGGGGACGAGCTTACCATCTCCCTGGCCCGCGGCAAGGTGGATGCCACCGTTTCCGCCACCCACGCGGAGGGTTGATGCGCTTGCAGGTCCACGCGCCGCAAGCGGCTTCCACCCGCCATTGAAGCACCATGGTACGCCGCCCTGCATGGCGGCATGTTGGTGCAACCAAGCGTTTCCCAGTTGATTGGCTCATGCATTTTGCCGCCGTGGCGCGGGGAGCCCGGCCTATGCGACCCTAGAGGCCACCCTATGGAACAAGAAAGGAGAAGCCGGAGCCGTGAAGCGCAGGACGGAGGACTATGAGGCGCTGCTGGAGCATACGGGGCTGAGCCTGCTGGAGTGCGTGTGTCTGGGCAAGAGCCTGAGCGAGCAGAGGCGGAGCCTGAAGCTGCCGCCGCAGCTCTCTGTGGTGCGGGATGCCACGCTGTATGCGGAAGCGTTGCTCAACAGGCGCAGCACGCGCGCATCCATCAGCTTTCGGGAGGCCGTGCGGCTGCATATCCAGCGCAAGCGGGAGCGCCGCACGCGCACGCGGGATGAGTGCCGCAGTGTGCTGCTGCGCATGATTCGCGAGGTGCCCGGCCTGGGAAGGGCCAAGGTGCACGGCATCCATGCGCGCAAGTGCCGCGGGGTCATCGAACAGGTTTTTTCCACCCCGGCCATGCGGGTGAAGGCGCGCCGCATCCTGCACAACTTCTTTGAAAACGCGCGCCGCAACGGCTGGTGCGATGCCAACCCCGTGTCCTCACTTCATTTCTCATCGGCTGCGGAGCGCACCATTGCCGCGCTCCCGCTTGTTCAGGTGGCGCGTATGCTGCGCGCCCTGCACAGGCCGGAGCACGCCGCCTGCATACCGGCGGTGGCGCTCATGCTCTGGGGCGGGGTGCGCCCGTACGAGGTGGCGCGCCTGCACTGGGCGGATGTGGATTTGGCGGAGCGCGTCGTCTATGTCAACCCGCAGCATTCCAAGACCGGCGGTGCGCGGCAGGTGAGCCTGCGCGTTCCCCTGCTGCAGATACTGCGCACCGCCGCCAGGGAGGCATGCCCGGACAGCCCGGTGGTGCCGCCCAACTGGACCCGCCGCTGGAAGGCCCTGCGCCTGGCGGCGGGCTTTGCCCAATGGCGGCCGGATACCCTGCGCCACACCTTTGCCAGCTATCATTTCAAGCGCTATGGGGATCCCAACATCCTGCAATGGGAAATGGGTCACGCCGGCCAGGAGCTCTTGCGCACGCGCTACCTGAACATGCGCGGCATCACCGCGCAGGACGCCCGCAAATTCTGGTCCGCCGCCATCTGGAGAGACAGCGCGGAGTAGGGGAGCATAGAGAAGTGCGGGCGGCTCCGCCATCCCGGTGCAGGTCTCGTAACCTTCGTTACTCGCTTTGCGTTTTCGCGAGGTTCTCTGAAAGATTGGAAGAGCGTGTTTGCCATACAATGCCCATTCTGCTAGCATGCAAGCCGGTTATGTGGCACTCCTTCTATCAGAACTATGGCCATGCGGCATTCCATGTACGCGCCGTTCCCCTGAGAGGGGATGATTTACAGCGGGTTCATGCATATATGAGTGCCGTGTTGCAGAGATTGGGCGTTCGCTATGTGGTTGTCGGCGGCATTGAGAACCATGTTCACCTGCTGGGAGATTTTCCGGTCAGCAAGGCAGTTTCCGTAATAGTTCGGGACGTCAAGGTTGCCACCAGCATGTGGTTGAAGCAATGCCGTGCCGAATATGCGCGCTTCGGCTGTCAGGGCGGCTTCGGATACCGTTCCGTCAGTGCAGACCGCTATCTTCAAGTCAGGGGATACATCCTCCACCAGCGCCGGCATCACGAAAAAAAAGACTTTTGAGGATGAAATGCGCGAAATGATGCTTCGCACAGTTCCGGAGCCATCATCAGGGCCAAATCCGGAGCCGTGGTGAGCGGTAATGCGCCCCGCCGTGTCTCGGCATAGAACCGCCCAAAGGGCGGCAGGGCGACCTGTTTTCGAGGTGAAACTTTGCAGATGATTAAAGGTATCTGCATATAAACCGGCTAAAAATATGCAGATAGCAAGCGTATCTGCATATAAATTGCAAAAAAATATGCAGATAGGCGCGTTTCGCGGCTCTTCCTGGCGAATTTATTCCGCAGCGCGGGCATCGATACGTACGGGGACCTCCTCAATGGAGAGGCCGGCGGCGGAGAGGCGGTCGAGCACCTCGATAAAGCGGCCCATGGAGGCGCCGGAGGCGGCGGAAACCTGGATTTGGGCGTTCGGATTCTGCCGCACGAGCTCCTTCACGGCGTCCTCCAGGCGTGCGGCGGGAAGGAGCTTGCCGTTGAAGGCCAGCGAACCGTCGTCCGCCACCTCCAGCAGGATGGCATCCGCGCTGCCGAGCGAGCCGGAGATGCTGTGGGTTTGCGGCAGGTTGAGGGGCAGCACGTTCACCTGGTGCTTGATTTCCGTGTGGACGATGAAGAAGATGAGCAGGATGGTGAGGATGTCCAGCATGGGGACAATGGGGATGCCCTGGGAGTGCGCCTTGCGGGTGTAGATGGTCATGGCGGCGGGTCAGTTTTGGTTGCGGCGGGCAAGGCAGTCGGTGAAGGCGCCGTTGATGCGTGCGGCGCGGTGCTCCAGGCGGCGTTCGAACCCGGTGAGTGCGATGACGCCCGGCACGGCGATGGCGAGGCCGAAGATGGTGGTGTAGAGGGCCTTGGAGATGCCGAGGGCGATACCCTCCTGTGCCTCCGGGGTGCCGAAGACGCCGAAGATGTCCACCAGGCCCCAGGCGGTGCCGAGGATGCCGAGCATGGGGGCCACGCTGGTGACGACGCTGATGGCGGCGAGCCCTGCGCGCCCGGAATCAATGACGAGGCGCAGGCGGCTCTCCACCTGGGCGGAGAGGGCGGCGGAATCCTGCTGCGGGGCGGAGAGGGCGAGCTCGGCCACGGTATCCAGCGCGTTGCCGCGTGCGCGGCAGCGCTGCGCGCATTCCTCCGGCGGCAGGCTTTGCATGTCTGCCAGCGTGCGCTTCCACCCGCGGCCGGCAAAGAGCCAGTGGTAGATGACAGCGGCAACGAGGATGACGGAGCAGGCGAGCAGCGGGTAGCCGAAGGGTTGGCAGGCCTGGAAGAATTGGTGGATGGTTTCTGGCATGGTGGTGATGGTGGTTTGGGGTTAATCGAAATTGAAGTCGAAGATGAGTTCCAGCTTGTCGCCGGGGAAGGATTTCTGCACGGCGGGCGGCATGGGCGGGAGGGAGGCGTTGCGGATGGCGGCAAAGGTGAAGGACTGCTGGCTCACGCTGGCGCCGCGGCGGCGGATGAGGTCCATGCTGTCGATACTGCCGTTTCTGCGCAGGCGGAGGCTGACGGAGACGGTGCCGGGGATGATGTCTCCGCAGTGCTCGTCACACTCCCGGTACCAGAAGTAGGCGATGCGGCGGTAGATTTCCGCCTCATACTGGCCGCGGGGGGTGGCTTCCACATTGAGTGCGGCGTTGCGGCCGATGATGAAGCGGCCGGAGCTGCGGGTGCGGTTCTCGCTGGTGCGGAACCCCTCCGGCTGCATGTGGTCCGCCAGTGAGGGATCGTAGTACACGGCGGGGGCGGAGCGGCGGGGCTGCTGCGGCACCAGCTCCGGGGATTCTCCCGTGGCCTCCGGCATGCCGGTGCGCGCGGCGTGCTGCTCCAGCGGGCTCAGGCTCGGCATATCCGCCGGGTTGAGGTGCAGGGCGTCCGCATCCTCCTGCTCGTCCACGGGGTTGACGGTGAGGGCTCCGCGCTGTACAAGCTCCATGAAATCCACCCCCGGCTCCTTCTGCGGTGTCTGGGTGGGTTCCGGCACACCGGGTGCGGGCGGCGGGGTTTCCTCTGCCGCCAGGGATTCTGAGGGTTCTGTTTCCGGAGCGGGCCGGGACGGTGCCTCCGCCCGCTTGCCCTCGTGTTTCAGGTCGCCGTCCTGCCGTGTTTCATCAAAAGTTACCATTTCATCCTGCTCGCGCCCAGTCATGGCAGGTGCGTAGGCATCGGCCATCTTGTCTGTGGAATCGGGGTCGCTGGCGGCGCGGGAATCACGGCTGCCCTCGAAATCCGGGCGTTCTGGGGCTTGCTGGGGGATATCCGGGTTGGTCTTGACCACGGGGCGGTCCTGCTGCTGCGGCGTGGGCTGCGGGGCGGGTTGCTCCTGCTTGCGGATAACCTTCACCATGCGTGTGGCGCGGGGTGCGCGCGGGGCCTGCCGGTGCTCCGGGCGCGGTATCTGCAGCACGGCCCAGCCCAGGAAAACATGCACCAGCAGGGAGAGCAGCACGCAGAGCGCTGCGGCGGGGATGCGCCCTGTGCGCTGCTTGGTCATGGCCGCAGTGGGGTGGCGTTACGCCTTGTACACGCGCGGCACGCGCGCGGAGATGCTGGTGATGACGTTGCTGGGGATGGTCTTGGCGCGCGCGGTGAGCTCCTCCCACGGCACGTTCGGGCCCAGGATTTCCGCCACGTCGCCGGGCTGCACGCCCTTGATGTGGGAGACATCCACCATAATCTGGTCCATGGTTACGCGGCCGAGCACGGGGCAGTACGAGCCGTTGAGGTAGACGCGTGCGCCCGTGTTGGAAAGGTAGTGCAGGTAGCCGTCCCCGAAACCGATGCCGATGGTGGCCACCTTGGTGGCATCGGAGGTGATGTAGGTGTGGTTGTAGGAGACGCCGTGCTGGGCGGGCAGGGTGCGCAGCAGGGTGACGCGGCTGAAGAGGGTGAGCGTGTGGCGCAGCTCCCGGTTGTAGGGGGAGGGCATGGGGGAGTAGCCGTAGAGGATGCGGCCCAGGCGCACCATGTTGGTGCTGGGCGCGGAGTAGTTGAACACGGCGGAGCTGCTGCACAGGTGGCGGTACGGCAGCTGCATCTTGGCGGAAAGCTCCGCCACCGCGGCCTCGTAGCTCGCTATCTGGCGGTGCGTGAACGAGATGTCGTCCGCCGCTGCGGAAAGGTGGGAGAAGATGCCCTCTATATGCAGGTTTTCCAGCGGGGCCAGGTGGTCCGCCAGGCCGGGGATGTCATGCGGCAGGAGCCCTGCGCGGCCCATGCCGGTGTCCACGTTGATGTGCAGGTGCACCTTCTTGCCGAAAAGCTTGCCCAGGGAGTTGAAGTGCTCCGCCTCCTCCATGCTGGAGAGGGCTGCGCGCCAGCCGTTCTGCACAATCGCCTCCCGCTCAGCAGGGAAGCAGGGACCCAGGATGAACGGAACGGTCTTGCAGCCCAGCGCGTGGATGCGCGCCGCCTCCGACGGCGTGGCCACGCCGAAGAATTCGATATCCTCGTTGTCCAGCGCCTTGGCCACGCCCTCCAGGCCGTGGCCGTACGCTTCCGCTTTCACAATGGCCATCTGGCGGTGCTCCGGCAGCACGCGGCGCACCACGGAAAGGTTGTGGCGCATGGCATCTGTGTCGATTTCCGCCCAGGCGCGGTAGAGTGAGGTGTCCTGCATGGCGCGTATTCTAATGGCCCCCGCCCCTAATTGCAAGGCTTTATTGGGACTTGCTGGAAGTGGCCCTGTGAAGTGCCCCGGCGCCTTCGCCGGGAATATTCGGTTTCACTCATGCGCGAGTTTCATCGCGGCGGCGATGCGGAAAAACATTCCGGACGGCGATTTGGGCTTGACGCTCCGGTCTGGAATGCTAGACTGATTACGTGTTACGGGCAGCCCCCCCAAAAAGCGGGGCCGAGCTGCACAACCGCGCCGCGTGGCGCGTGCTCTTGCAGCCTTGCCCCAACCATTCAACATAATTGCAGATTAGTATGAAACTGAGAGACATTCCAAACTACGAGCAGTGGAACGGCTTCGAGGGTCGCATCTGGAAGGAGGAGGTCAATGTACGCGACTTCATCCAGAAGAACTACAAGAGCTACGATGGCGACGAATCCTTCCTTGCCGGCCCCACCGAGGCAACCGACAAGCTGTGGGGAGCGCTGCAGAAGCTGCAGAAGGAGGAGCGCGCCAAGGGCGGCGTGCTTGATTGCGAGACCGAGGTGGTGAGCACGCTCACATCCTACGGCCCCGGCTATATCGACGAATCCATGAAGGATTTGGAGAAGATTGTGGGCATTCAGACGGACAAGCCGCTGAAGCGCGCCTTCATGCCGTTCGGCGGCATCAAGATGGCTGTGCAGGCCGCGGAAAACTACGGCTACACGGTGAATCCGGAGCTCAAGCGCATCTTCACGGAGTACACCACCACGCACAATGATGCCGTGTTCTCCGCCTACACGCCGGAAATGCGCCTGGCGCGCAAGACGCACATCGTCACCGGTCTGCCGGACACCTACGGCCGCGGCCGAATCGTGGGCGACTACCGCCGCGTGGCCCTCTACGGCATAGACTACCTCATCGAGGCCAAGAAGGAGGATTTGGAGAACTGCGGCTGCGGCAACATGTACGACGATGTCATCCGCCAGCGCCAGGAAATCTCCATGCAGATCAAGGCGCTCAACGAGATGAAGCAGATGGCCCAAATCTACGGGTACGACATCTCCCAGCCCGCCAAGAACGCGCACGAGGCCTGCCAGTGGCTGTACTTCGGCTACCTGGCGGCGGTGAAGACGCAGAACGGCGCCGCCATGAGCGTGGGCCGCATCTCCACCTTCCTGGACATCTACTTCACGCGCGATTTGGAAGCCGGCGTGATTACGGAGGAGGAAGCCCAGGAAATCATCGACCACATGGTGCTCAAGTTCCGCATGGTCAAGTTCGCCCGCATCCCCTCCTACAACGAGCTCTTCTCCGGCGATCCCACCTGGGCAACCCTGGAGGTCGGCGGCACCGGGCTTGACGGCCGCAGCATGGTCACCAAGACGGATTTCCGCTTCCTGCACACCCTGGAGAACATGGGACCCTCCCCGGAGCCCAACCTCACCGTGCTCTATTCCCCCAGGCTCAGCGACAACTTCAAGCGCTACGCCGCCAAGGTGTCCGTGGCCACCAGCTCCATCCAGTACGAGAACGACGACGTGATGAAGCCCGTGTGGGGAGACGACTACTCCATCTGCTGCTGCGTGTCTGCCACGCAGACCGGCAAGGAGATTCAGTTCTTCGGCGCGCGCGCCAACCTGGGCAAGGCCCTGCTGTACGCCTTCAACGGCGGCTTCGATGAGAAACACCGCCTGCAGTGCGGACCCAAGACCGAGCCTATCACCAGCGAGTACGCCGACTTTGACGAGGTGATGGAGAAGTACGACTTCTGGCTGGATTGGATTGCGGACATCTATGTGAATGTGCTCAACCTCATCCACTACATGCACGACAAGTACTACTACGAGGCCGCGGAGATGGCCCTCATCGACACGGACGTGCGCCGCACCTTCGCCACCGGTATCGCCGGGTTCTCCCACGTCATCGATTCCCTCAGCGCCATCAAGTACGCCAAGGTGAAGATCCTGCGCGATGCAGACGGCATCACCACCGGGTTCGACGTGGAGGGCGACTTCCCGAAGTACGGCAACGACGACGACCGCGCGGACGAGATCGGCGTGTGGCTGCTCAAGACCTTCGTGGAGAAGGTGCGCCGCCGCCACACCTACCGCAACAGCACCGCCACCACCTCCATCCTCACCATCACCTCCAACGTGGTGTACGGTGAGGCCACCGGCGCCATGCCGAACGGACGTCCCGCCTGGACCCCGTTCTCCCCCGGCGCCTCCCCCTCCTACGGGGCGGAGCAGAACGGCCTGCTGGCCTCCCTCAACAGCGTGGCCAAGATTCCGTACCACTGGTCGCTGGATGGTATCTCCAACACCCAGACCATCAACCCGGATGCCCTGGGCCACACGGACGAGGAGCGCGTGACCAACCTGGTGCAGGTGATGGACGGCTATTTCGGCCAGGGAGCACACCACCTGAACGTGAACGTGTTCGGCGTGGACAAGCTCCTGGATGCCCAGGCCCACCCGGAGAAGGAGGAGTACGCCAACTTCACCATCCGCGTTTCCGGATACGCCGTGAAGTTCATCGACCTCACCAAGAAGCAGCAGGACGACGTGATTTCCCGCACCTGCCACAAGAGCATGTAACCCCCACCCGCGGGCGCAGGCGTGGATTTTCCGCACCTGCGCCCGCACTGTCTCACCTCCCCATGCCGGATATCAAGGGCCGCATCAGCAAATTGGAAACCTTCGGGCTCGTGGATGGCCCGGGCGTGCGTTTCGTAGCTTTCACCCAGGGCTGCCGCATGCGCTGCCAATTCTGCCACAATCCGGAAACCTGGAAGATTGGCGGGGAAGGGGAGGAGTGGTCCGCCCAAGACCTTTTCAACCGCGCCTACCGCTACCGCAACTACTGGGGCAAGAACGGCGGTATCACCGTGAGCGGCGGGGAACCCCTGGTGCAGGTGGATTTCGTGGCAGAGCTCTTCCGCCTTGCCAAGGAGAAGGGCGTGCACACCACGCTGGACACCGCCGGAAACCCCTTCACCACGGAGGAACCCTTCTACTCCGCCTTCTGCAGGCTCATGGAGCATACGGACCTGGTGATGCTCGATCTCAAGCACTCGGACCCGCAGGCCCACCGCAAGCTCACCGGGCGGGACAACGCCAACATTCTGGAGATGGCGCGCTGGCTCTCCGACCACGGCAAGCCCATGTGGATACGCCGCGTGCTCGTGCCCGGCATCTCGGATGACCCGGCAGAGCTCAAGCACTGCCGCGAATTCATCGATTCCCTGGCCACCGTGGAGCGCGTGGAGATTCTGCCCTACCACACCCTCGCCACCGCCAAGTGGGAGCAGCTCGGCATCCCCTACCCGCTGGAGGGTGTGCCCTCCCCCACCGCAGAACAGGTGAAACAGGCAGAGGAAATCCTGTGCAAAGCCTAGCCGCCCTCTTGGAATTTCGTCTGTAAAGGCGACAAGAGATATACGAGCGGGAGACGTCATCCACCCCGCAGAGCGGGGTTCGGTACGGAGACGTTTGGATGGTGGTTACTCCCAGCGCTTCCGCGCTGGCCTAACTTTGAGTCGCCATCGGTATGGCTCCACATCTTGCGCGCCCTGCGGGCGCGTACCTACGTATGCCCCGCTTTGCGGGGCGTGCGCTGGCGCGTGCTTGAAGCATCCTTTCATATGGTGCAGCCCATTACTGTTGCAGCCATGCGAACGTGCTTTGCACCCCGCCTTGAGCGGGGTGCTTTCCTTTATCAAGTCAATCATAATTCGCATTTTTTTTGAAAAAAAATCGCGCACCCTTGCGTGTGCGTATGCTCGCGTGGGGGGGCGACAACCGCATCCGCCCTGGGGAGATTTCATCTCCCCAGACCCCTACGACCAAGGGGGAGAGCTTCTCGCTCATCCCCCTTGGAACCCTCTCTGCGGCGCTGTCACTCCCTGGGGGAGGGTTGCCCAGCCTAGCCAGACCCCACCGGCGGCAACGTGCCGTTGCATCCATTGTGGTACCAGTCGCGCACCTTCGCGTTGAGCTGCACCAGCATG
>JAZUGI010000044.1:0-45429 GCA_045641125.1 Akkermansia sp. | reverse complement strand
CGCAATCCCCTTCGGCTACCTGGCGGGGAGGTTGTGCGGCATTGATTTGCGGGAGCACGGCTCCCACAATATCGGGGCCACGAATGCCATCCGCGTGCTGGGAAAGGCGTGGGGCATTCCGGTATTCATCCTGGATTTTTTGAAGGGCTATGTTCCGCTGCTGCTCATGAAGCTGCACCTGGGCGGGGATGCCACGCAGTTCTGCGCGGGTGACATGGGCTGGTTCCTGGGAGTTCTGCTGGCGCTGATCCTGGGGCACACGTACACCTGCTACCTGGGATTCAAGGGCGGCAAGGGCGTTGCCACCACGGCAGGGTGTATGATGGCGCTCTCTCCCACGCTGTGCGGGCTGGCGCTGGCGGTGTGGATTTTGATGATGGTGCTCACGCGCTGGGTATCGCTCTCCAGCATGGTGGCCGGTGTGGCCATGGTGCTGCTGGGCATGTACGAGTTCTGGTGGGCGGACGGCGTGCTGAGCGTGCCGGACATGATGCTCATCGGCCTGCTGGGGCTCATCTGCATCCTGATTATCGTGAAGCACCGCGCCAACATCAGCCGCATCCTGAACGGCACGGAGCCCAAGGCCTTTTCCCATTCCAACAAACAAAACTGACGTTATGCAACAGATTTTCCGCAAGACTGCCGTGATAGGCGCCGGTGCCTGGGGCACCGCGCTGGCGTTCACCGCCGCCCAGGGCGGCGCGGAGGTGGTGCTCTGGACCAACCGCGAGGTGGAAGCCGCCATTATCCGCGAGACCCGCGTGGGGCTGCGCCCGGTGGAGGGCGCTCGCCCGCTGCCGCCAAACGGGAGCGTAACCAGCCACTGGGAAGATGTGGCCGGGGCGGATTTGGTGCTGGTGGTGGTGCCGAGCGTGGCGATGCGCAGCGTGGCGGAATCCCTGGGCACAGTGCAGCTGGCGGAGCACGCGGTGGTGATGAACTGCAGCAAGGGCATTGAGAAGGACACGAACCTGCTGATGAGCGAAATCCTGCAAGAGAAGCTCCCCTGCCCCGTGGGCGCGCTCTCCGGCCCCAACCATGCGGAGGACATCGTGCTCGGCCTGCCGAGCCTTACCCTCGTGGGTTTCGCGGATATGGAGATTGCCAAGGCCGTGCAGCAGCACCTCTCCACGGATTTCTTCCGCATCTACACCTCCACGGATGTGGTGGGCATGCAGCTGGGCGGCGCCTTGAAGAACGTCTTTGCCCTGGCCTGCGGCATCTGCGCCGGGCTCGGCCTGGGCGACAACGCCCGCGCGGCACTGGCCACCCGCGGCCTGGCGGAAATGACCCGCATAGGCCTGGCGCACGGCGGCAAGATGGACACCTTCATGGGGCTCTCCGGCATGGGGGACCTGGTGGTTACCTGCTATTCGGAGCACAGCCGCAACCTGACAGCGG
The DNA here is from genome assembly GCA_045641125.1 of Akkermansia sp. Lineage (GTDB taxonomy): Bacteria > Verrucomicrobiota > Verrucomicrobiia > Verrucomicrobiales > Akkermansiaceae > Akkermansia. The sequence goes on along the minus strand of JAZUGI010000044.1, from coordinate 44,028 downwards.
GCCGCCTGATAGCCAAGGGCGTGCCGCTGGAAGAATGCGCGCAGCGCGTGGGCCAGGTGGTGGAGGGCATACCCAACACCCTGTCCACCTACCAGCTTGCACACAAGCTCGGCGTGCGCACCCCGCTTATCGACGGCATGTACGAGGTTATCTACAACAACTGCGCCGCCACGGATGCCCTCACCGCGCTCATGAGCCGCGACCTCCGCGAGGAGGACGTGCGCAACTGACGCGGCGGGACTGTTGACAACCGCCCGCCGAATACGTTCCCCAAGGAGAGATGGAAGCCCCGCCCGACAACCTGTGGCTCGCCGAGATTTGGATGGAGCACCGCACGCGCCTGCTGAACCTGCTGGCGCTGAAAATGCCGCCCTCCCTGAGCCGCCGCCTGAGCCCGGAGGACATGCTGCAGGAGACCTACCTGGCCTGCGGCAAGCGCGTGGCGTTCCTGCGCGCGCAGCCGGAGGTGCCCATGTTTGTGAAGCTGCGCATGATTGCGCTGCAGACGCTCACGGACCTGGAGCGCCGCCACCTGGGCGCCGCCAAGCGCGATGCCATGAAGGAGAGCGACGGCTCCACCAACGACAGCACGATGGACGCCTGGGCGCATTTCGCGGATTCCATCTCCAGCCCGCGCTCCCACATGGAGAAGCTGGAGCGCCTGGCCATCACCCGCCGCGTGCTTTCCAAGCTCTCCGACAACGACCGTAAGATTCTGGAGCTCCGCCATTTCGAGGAGCTCGGAAACAACGAGTGCGCCGCCGTGCTGGAAATCGACCCCAAGGCCGCCAGCATCCGCTATGTGCGCGCCCTGAAGCGCTTTCAGGAGCTCGTGAATCAGGAAAACGACCTTTTCTAACCCACGCTGCCCCATGACAGAAGATGAACAGGAGGAATTGGTGGCCACGCTGGCAGACGAGTTCCTGAGCCGCGTGCGCGCGGGGGAATCCATCACGCCGGACACCTTTGCGGCGGAGCATCCGGAATGCGCGGCGGAGCTGCTGGAGCTGCTGCCAGCCATGATGGACGTGGAGGGGCTCAGCCAGTGCACGCGCCCGAACGCCGGGCTGGTGCTGGATTTCCCGGAGTACCTGGGCGGCTACCACCTGGTGAAGCGCATCGGCAGCGGCGGCATGGGCACCGTGTTCCGCGCGGTCCAGGAATCCCTGCACCGGGAGGTGGCCGTGAAAATACTTGCCCCCTCCTGGAACTCCGATGCCCGCCACAGTGAGGCTTTCGAGAACGAATCACGCCTCATCGCACGCCTGCGCCACACCAACATTGTGGAGGTGTACGGCGCAGGCCAGGAAGGCTCCTACCGCTACTATGTGATGGGCCTGGTCAACGGCTCCGGCGTTACCGCAGCCCGCATGCGCGCCGTGTTCCGCGGCATGCCCCCGGAGCAGGCCGTGGCGCGCGTGGGCGTGCAGGCCGCCGCCGCGCTGGCTTACGCCCACGCCCAGGGCGTGCTGCACCGCGATATCAAGCCCGGCAACCTGATGCTGGATGACGACGGCGTGCTGCATGTGGGCGATTTCGGCCTGGCCACCGTGCTCAACAGCGGAGAGGAGGCTCCGCTCGTCACCCAAAGCCACGACGGCACGCTGCGCTACATGGCCCCGGAGCGCCTGACTCGCGGGGAAAACTCCTTTGCGGGAGACCAGTACGCTCTGGGGCTCACGCTCTACGAGCTCCTCTCCAACCGCCCCGCCTTCCAGGAAACGGAGCCAGGCAGCCTCATCCACCGCATCTGCTCGGAGCCCATCAAGGCCCTCCGCGGTGAGGGAGAGCTCGGCGCCATCATCAACAAGAGCATCAGTTTCCACCCCGCAGACCGCTACCACAGCATGGACGACATGCTCGCGGACCTGCAGCGCTACCTGAACGGAGAGCCCGTGCTGGCGCGCCCCGCATCCTTCCTGCGGCGCTACGCCATGTGGTTCCGGCGGCGTCCGGCGGTGGCCCTGTGGAGCCACGCGGCCGCCCTGCTGGGGGTGGTGCTGTTTGCCACCGTGAGCATGGGGTACGCCCGCGTGCGCAAGGCCTACCGCAGCGAGACCGAGCAGCGCGAGCTCGCGGAACGCAACGCCGGCATTGCAGATGCCTCCCTGCAGCGCATCTTCTCCGGCATGGTGGGCAACGCCGAACACGGGCTGACCGACAAGCCGACGAAATCAGACGCGCGCCTGCTGGAGGACCTGATGCCGTACTACGAGGAAATTGTCTCCCAGGCGGAAACGGGGGACTCAAAAATGGGAGACGCCTGCCGCATTCTCGCCAGCATTGCCTACAGCACGCGGGACTACGCCACCGCCACCGAATATTTCCGCCGCGCCGCAGACTTTTTTGAGAAGGGCAGCGCAGAGCGCATGCGCATGCTCAACGGACTGGCCGCCTCCATGCTCCGCCAGCAGGACAAGCCGGCCATGCGCCGTGAAGCCTACAAGATTCTCCGCTCGGAGGTGGCCGAAATCGGAGATGACGCGCCTTTCGAGCTGCGTCTGGAAAAGGTGCGCGCACTCATGACGCTCTCCTCACGCAACACGCAGTTTGCCGCAAACGCCCGCAGCCGCGGCGCGCACGCCCCGCACGGCGGCATGCCCCAGATTGCCGCAGAACGCCTGGCCGCCGCCAAGCTGCTGCACGACCTGTTGCAGGAACAGCCCGCCAACCAGGCCCTGCGCATGCTGCAAGTGGAAATGCTGCAGCGTTCCGGCGCGCGGGAGATTTCCCGCCTTCTGCTCACCGGAGGAAAGAGTTTGCGCCAGTTGATTGACGGATGGCTCAAGGAGGAACCGGAGAACGATGCCTACCGCCAGGCGTACGTGCAGGCGCTTCTGCGCCCGCAAGGCTTCCTGCCGGGAAAGGATGCTGTCACCCTGGAGGAATGGGCGCGCGGCGTGAAATACATGCGCAGCATCCTGGCGGAAAACCCCGGTGATTCAGACCTGCTTATCCGCTTCATCAACGTGAGCGACCGCTACGCAGCCGCGCTCACCCGTCAGGACAAGGCGGAGGAGGCACGCCGCGTGAACGAGCAGACCCTCGGTGTGCTCTCCCTCGTCACCAGCAGAGACGATTTCACGCAAGAGCAGCGGGAGCGCCTGGCCATGCTGGTTTCCATGCACCCGGCGCAGGATGCAGACCGCTCCCAGCAGGAAACGGAGATTTCCCTCCTCCTGCAAAGCTCGGATGAGAAGCGCCTGCAGGAACTGCGCCGCAACATGCGCCGCATGCGGGAAAACCGCCAGCGCATGCGCCGCATGGGCCACCCGGGCCCGCACCCTTCCAAACCCGCTCCCCCCAAGCCGCAACAACCGCCCAAGCCATCCAACCCATAGCGGATAGCGGAACCGCCTCGCCATCTGTCACGCTATAGCGTGACGAGGCGGGGTTCCCGTGCCGAGACCCACATGTGTCCCAGAGATTGAGTTTGTCTTTTTCTACGCATTGATGGGCAATCGTTAGGAAAAACACCCAAAATTGAAGCCCCCTCCTTTGAATTTTGTCAGTAAAGGCGGCTTGAAACGTGCAACCGGGATAGTGGAGCCGCCCCGCCTTTCGCCCCGCCATGGCGGGACGAGGCGGGGTTCCCGTGCCGAAACGTGCCGCCGTTGGTTACCCCCACGTTGACACGTGGGGCGAATTTTTGGTAGCACCCCCCGTTCGGCGGGGTGCGAATATAGCGCGCCCTTCGGGCGCGTTCCTACGTAAGGCCCCGCCCTGCGGGCGCGGAGGCATCTCGCTGCATTTTAGGGATTGGGAAACGCAATGGGGCAAAATCTCCTTTCACATGGCAGGGCTCAGCATTGTTGCAGCCTTGCAGGCGCGTGAGCGTCACCCTGCGAATGCAGGGTGGTGATGAATCCGCGCGCGAGGCGCGCGCAAGCTTTGCACCCCGCCGGAACGGGGGGTGCTACCAAAAATTCGCCACGGGTGTCAACCCGCGGGTACCGAGGGGCCTAACGTCTCCGCCGGGGAACCCCGCCTCGTCACGCTGTAGCGTAGCGAAGGCGGACGAACGGCGGGGCGGCTCCGCTATCCCGTTGCATGTCTCTGAACCACCAAGATTCGCCTTGCGTATCATCCACCACACCACCCGAATTCATAGGTTTCCAAAAATCTTTGGGACACATGTGGATTTGGGAAGGCGGGCGGGCACACGCGCCCCATCAATTCCAAATCAGAAATTCTCAATTCAAAATCATTGCCACAGGTATGACTGGCGGTGATCCTTGAGAACGCCGCCGCTGTAGAGGTCGATGCGCCAGGACATGATATCGCCGCCCTTGGCGCGCTCCGGGCCGGAGAAGAAGAAATGGGCCTTGCGGCTGCCGGGCTTGGGGCGGGGGTCCTTCATCTCAATGGTGCGGGTGAGCACGGCGGTTCCGGTGAGGGCCTGGGTGTAGCTCATCACGATTTTCACGGGTTTCTGCGGCTCCGCATCGTACCAATCCAGGTAGTAGTAGTCGCCCAGGCGGTCCTTGCGCTGGTTGACGGTGTGCGCGCGGTACATGGCGTAGCGGGCATTGGCGCGCAGGGGGGCCTTGGCCCACTCCCAGCCGGGCAGCACGGTGGTCTTGAGCGGCTGGTCCACCAGGTCCGTGATACGGGTGGTCTGCACCTGGGTGCAGGCGGCCAGCAGGCACGGGAGGAACAGTATGAGCGGGCGTGTGCGCATGCCGCTATTGAACACCACGGCCGCTCAAATGTCAACGTGCGATTTGGCGTGATATTTTAGACTTGCCATTCCGGGGGTGTTCTGGTAGAATCCGCGCGCCGCCTGCGCGGCTCCTTACTACAACAGTCAACATACCTCCTGTTTCCCATTATGAAAGAACTCAAAGGTGCATGCATCATTGGTCAGTCCGGCGGCCCCACCGCCGTTATCAACGCCAGCGTCCTGGGTGCCATCCAGACCGCTCTCAACGCCCCGCAGATCACGCGCGTGTTCGGTGCCGCCCACGGCATCACCGGCGTGCTCAACCAGCAGCTCTATGATATGAGCATGGAGGACCCCGTTGAGCTGGAGCTGCTCAAGTTCACCCCCTCCTCCGCCCTGGGCACCTGCCGCTACAAGATGAAGGACCCCGATGTGGATCCCACCGATTACGAGAAGATTCTCGAGACCTTCAAGAAGTTCGATGTCCGCTACTTCTTCTACAACGGCGGCAACGACTCCATGGACACCTGCAACAAGATTTCCAAGTTCATGCAGAAGAGCGGCTACGAGTGCCGCGTGATGGGCATTCCCAAGACCATCGACAACGACCTCTTCGGCACGGACCACTGCCCCGGCTACGCCTCTGCGGCCAAGTACATCGCCACCTCCTGCATGGAGGTGAAGCATGACGCCAGCTGCTACGACACCGGCATGGTCACCATCATCGAGGTGATGGGCCGCCACGCCGGCTGGCTCACCGCCGCCGCCGCCCTGGCCAACTACGCCGGCGACGGCCCCGATTTGATCTACCTCCCGGAGGTGGACTTCGACATGGAGTCCTTCCTGGATGATGTGGAGCGCATCTACAACGCCACCACCAAGTGCATGGTTGTGGTCTCCGAGGGCATCCACGACAAGGACGGCAAGTTCATCTCCGAGGCCAAGACCAACGGCAAGGACGGCTTCGGCCACGCCCAGCTCGGCGGTCTCGCCAACAAGCTCGCGGATGTGGTGCGCGCACGCATCAAGTCCGCCAAGGTCCGCGCCATCGAGCCTTCCCTGCTGCAGCGCTGCGCCACCCACCTGGCCTCCACCACGGACGCCATGGAGGCCTACCTGGCCGGCAAGACCGCCGTGCAGGCCGCCATTGAGGGCGACACCGACAAGATGGTGGCCTTTGAGCGCAACACCCTGTACGGGCAGTACGCCTGCAACACCAAGCTCCTGCCGCTGGAGAGCGTGGCCAACTTCGAGCGCAAGGTTCCCCGCGAGTGGATCAACGCCGCCGGCAACGGCATCGAGATGGCCTTCATCGACTACGCCCTGCCCCTTATCCAGGGAGAGACCGGCATGAAGACCGTCCAGGCCCTGCCCCGCTTCGCCCGTCTCCGCAAGGTGCTCGCCACCCCGGAAGGCCAGGCGTAAACCACCGGGTACAAGGTACCGTTTTCAAGCCCATCCGGCCCAACGCCGGGTGGGCTTTTGTTTCGTCCGATTTCCGTTGTCCTTGCCCCTTTCCGGCGGTAAAATTGAAAAAAAAACAAAAAAATGCAAAAAAAATTCTGAAAAAGGGGGTCGGCGTGTATTAAGGGGATAGAGAAAGGCAACAACACCCCCTGTTCGGGAGGGCTGCCACGCACCAATGACAACAAATACACCAGGGACCTCACCCGCCAACGGCGGGATGGATTGGCGGGCTTGGCTGGAGACCTACGGCTCCCGCCTGTACGCCTACGCCAACGGGTTGGACGCCAACGAGGCGGACGATCTGGTGCAAAAAGCCCTGATGGGCGCGGTCAAGGCCGTACGCGACGGTCGCCTGAACACCAACGGAGACGACATCCTGCGCTATGCCTACACCAGCATCCGCAACGCCGCCTACCGCCATTTCAGCAACCGCGACCGCCGCGGGCGGCTGGACTACGCGTGGAGCGCGGAGCAGCCGTGGCTGGGCGGTGCGGAAGATGCGGAGCGCACGCTGCTGTGCCGCTGCGTGGAATCCGCCATGCAGAAGCTGCCGCCTGCGTACGCGGAGGTGGTGTTCCTTCACCTGTGGGGCGGGCAAAGCTTCCGCGTCATCGGGGATATCCTGGGAGAGGGGACCTCAACCGTGTCCTCCCGCTACCTGTACGCCATCACTCTCATTAGAAAGCATCTCAACCTGTCATGACTGTTCATAGCACACAACCACATCCTGCCGAGCCCCTGCCGTCCATGCCGCCGGAGCTCAAGGAGCGTCTGCTGGTGGAAATCGAATGCGGCGCCCCCGCCACGGCGGCGGAGGTGGCGGAGACAGAGAATCTGCTCCTCTCCTGCCACCTGCTGCCGCCCACGGAATTGCAAATGCACCGCATGCGGGAGGCGGTGCAGCCGCGCAGCTACCGGCGCACCATCCTGACCGCCGCAGCGGCAGTGGTTCTGCTGGCGCTGCCCGCCGCCCTACTGCTGGGAAACCCCGCGCAGAACATCCCCCTGCGCCCGCAAACCTACATCATTTCCGACCCCGCAGACGGCTCGGAAATCCTCATTCAAGTAAAACAACCAACCGTTGCCGTTTCTGACGACATTATCTAATGAAACTCAAACGCTACATCACCTGTTTAGTTCTTGCTTGCAGCATGCTGTTGCAGGATGCCTCCGCCGCCGCACCCGTGCTGGGCGTGCAGCCGCAGGCCGCGCAGGGCAACGGCGTGGCGGTGGCCCGCGTGGCGGACGGCACACCCGCCCGGTTGGCGGGCATCCGCGCCGGAGATGTCCTGCTTGCGCTGGACGGAGCCGCTCTCACGCCGGAATCGCTGCCGGTCCTCCTGTCGGCCCACCGCGCGGGCGACACCGTGCGCTTCACCCTGCTGCGCGGCCATGAAGAGCTGCAGCTGGATGTGCAGCTGGCCGCGCGAGCCGGGGATACACCCGTTGCCGCCACTCCGGACGCCGACACGCAAACCGCCCTGCGCGCCGCCAAGCAGCGCATCCGCACCCAGCTGTCCCGCCTGGGGAAGGATGCCGACATGGCGGAACTCACCGCCGCGTTTGCTCAGCTGCAAACGCTCACCGCAGGTGTGGTGGGCGAGGGTGAGCCCACCCTGGTGCTCTACGATGCCGAGGGCAGCCTGCGCGTGCAGCGCGTGGACGGCTCCCTGCAGCTCTCCCTGTACGACCGCGCGCAGAATCTCCAGCTCACCGCGCCGCTCACCGGTGGCAGCGATGTGCCGCAGGCGGTTGTCACCCGCTGCAACAAGCTTGTCACGCTCATTCACCACAGCCGCGCGGAACGCAGCGGCATGCGCCCCGGCGATACCGTGCTGAGCGTGGATGGCCAGCCCGCCGGGGATGCCGCCACGCTGCAGCACCTGCTGGACACCGCGCCGGAGGGTGCGGAGCTGCGCGTGTGGCGTGTGGACCACCCCGTGAGCCTGCGCCTGGCCGCGCCCGCCAAGCCGCACAAGCCCCTTGCCCTCCAGGTGGACTGGGAGGCAGAGGAGGCCGCGGAGCTGCGCGACGAGGAGGTGCGCGGCGACATGGTGGAGGAGCTGCGCCGCGAGCGTCCCGACCCCGCCGTGCTCCTGCGCGGTATGGACACCATGCAGGTGGATTCCATGACCTTCTTCACTGATGACGGCACCATCACCATCTTCCGCGACCGCGGGCACGTCTACCTGCGTGTTTCGGACGGCGAGCTGTCATCGCTCTACGACATCGGTGCGCCGGGTGCGCAGAACGCGCTGCCGCCGCAACTTATCGACATCCTGAATAAACTCCAAAACATTCCTTAACCATATGAAAAGATACCTGACAATCCTGCTGGCGTGCTGCGCCGCATTCGCCCCCGCACAAGAAGTGAGCCCTGAACAAAAGAGGGACATCAACGAATTCCTGTCGCAGCTCTTCGCGCATGAAATCTCCCAAACCGAAAAGAGCCTGGGCGACGCCTTCGTGACAGATGCCTTCGTCAAGCAGCTCAACGCCGCGCTCCTTGCCCCGGAAGCCCTCCACGGCAAGGATGATCTCACACACGCGGAATCCATCGTCGCCGCTCTCTTCGACGGCATGTTCGATTCGCGTGACATGGACCGCAAAGCGGTGGTGGCACGCGTGAACGAGCTGCTGAAGGAGCGCAAGCGCATGATGCCGGAGCGTGATATGGAGAAGCTGGCGGAGCGCGTGAAGCTGACCATGCAGGTCATCCTGCCGAAGCGCGAGCGCGCCAAGGAGGAGGCCGTGCTGGCGGCCAACGCCAAGCGTGAGGGCGTGAAGGTGCTCTCCAACGGCGTGCAGGTGGAGGCCCTGCCGGGCAATGCCGCCCTGCTGGAAATCGACCGCATCACGGAGGAGACGGGAATCTCCTACTACAACCGCACCACTCGCCGCGGGCAGTTCGCCATGCTGCCGGATGCCATCCGCAGCGTGGCGGACGAGGTGCCGCCCGGCGGTGCCTGGGTGTTCTGGATTCCCCCCAGCATCTCCGCCAACCGCATCCGGCAGGCGGAAGCGGAAAGCCGCGCGCACGCCGCCGCCATGCGTGAGCTCGTGACTACCTATGAGGACGCCCGCCGCGATGCCCAGCCCAAGCCGCCGGAGCCCACGCCGGAGGCCGCCATGGCAAATGCAGAGCCCCTGCGCAAGATTACCGTTTGGAAAGAAGGCCCGGATGCGCCCGTGAAGGCGCTGCCGGATGTGATGCACACCGCCCGTTAACCCGCACACCGCCATGAAACACAACATCACCCCGCTCCTGCTCGCCTTGCTGGCCGCGCCGCTCGTGCACGCGCAAATCGACCGTCCCGCACCCGTGCCGCGCCAGCTCACGCCGCGTGAGACCGAGGCCCGCGAGCAAGCCGTCCAGGGCACCATCAACCGCCTCTCCCCGCGCCCGCTGCCACCCCAAACGGCCAAGCGCCTGCACGACATCCTCATCAACCCCGACCCCGTCCGCATGGAGCAGTCGCTGATCGCCTGGCTGGATGAGCTGCTGGGCAAGGAACTGAACTCCGCCGTGACGGATGAAGCGGTGGTGGTGCTCACGTGCCTGATGGAGCAGTGCCGTACCTCCACCGCGCACAAGGCGGTGCTGGACCACATTCTGGCGCGCGTGCGCCGCTGCTTCTCCAGCCCGAAGCCGGTGGACGACCGCGAGCTGCAGAACATGCTCAACCGCGTGGTGCGCTGGGAATTCTCCGCCCTGCCGGAATCCATGGCCATTGTGGATGCCATCAACGGCGCGTGGCCGCGCTCTGCGGAATATTTCGCCTACAAACCGGGAGCCGGTACATCCCTGAGCCTCATCAACATGCTCTGGAGCAACCCCCGCGGTTACGCGCCCTTCCTGCTCTCGCTCAACAATCCCGTCACCAACGCCCGCACAGGCAAACTGCTGTATGATGCCGATACACTGGAACGCATGGCACGCCTCAACGGTGTGCGCCACTGGCGCTTCCCCTGGGGATGCGACCTGCCGCCCACCGTGGACCAGGCGCTCACCCTCATGGCCGCGCGCAGGCATGCAGACATGCCCTCGGCGGATGCCGTGAAGAAGCTTGTGGAATCCGGCAAGGAATCGCCTGCCGGCATGCGTGGGTTCATGCCGCGCTGCGTGCTGGGAACCGATCCCGGGGCGGTGGCGTGGAAGCCGCTCTCCGATTCCACGGCATCGCTCTTCGAGATGCCGGATGTCTCCGCCGTGCAGCTCGCGCAGTGGAGTAATTCCCTGCTCGGGCCAAAGACCAAGCTGAAGGACGACTTTGCCGCGCTGGAGGGGCAGCTCGATGCGCTGGTGAAGGACAAGACGCTGCCCGCCCTGCTGGTGTATTCCCTGGTGGAGGACGACCTCTCACTGCCGAATGCTGCGCACCGCCCGTGGATGGACGTGGACGGGTACGACACCTGCCGCACGGTGGCGTTGTTCGAGGTGACTGCCGACGGTGTGGAGGTGGTGATTGACGAGAAGGGGCCGCACTTCTCCAAGAACGATCCCAAGCTGCGCGCGGCGTACCGCTCGCTCAACCTGGCGCTGCACCGCTGCGTGCTGCGCATGGCCCTGCTGGAGCGCGACGGCAAGACCGAGCTTCTCAACAAGGCTGCGGACCGCCTGGCCGCCGATCTCAACAAGAGCAAGGCCTGGCCGCTGCTGTGGAACCAGTACAGCTTGCGCGGCGTAAGCCCGCGCGCCTTCCTGCGCCTCATCGAGGGCTTCAAGGGGCGTCGCAGCCTGCTCGCCGCGTTCCCGCAGGTGGTGGGCGGCGGCTGTGCCGATGTGGTGTCGGATTTGGAGGGTATGGGTGAGCGTCTCTCCCCCAAGCGCGTGGCGGAATTGCTGCGCGACTACTGGATTTGCTATGGCGTGCTGAAAGTTTCCGCTCAGGAGCGCGATGCCACCGTGAAGCGCTTCCTGGAGATGGAACGCAAGTATCTGGACAAGCCCGTGGCGGGCACGCTGCCTTGGTTGGTGAGCCGGCAGCTTCCGGATGCCCTGACGGATGCCACCGCGGACGCGCCGGAGCATTACCGCAGCTCTGAGCGCCTGCGCGGGCTGGCTTCCGTGGCGCGCGCCATAGAGAAGGGAGACCTACCCGCCGCCAAGGCCATGTTCCGCACCATGGCACCGGAGGGTGACAGCACGGCGTGGAGCTACCTGGGCACCAGGCTTGCCGCTGCGCGTATTGCCCGCGCAGAGGGCCGTGAGGCGGAGGCCGCGCGCCTGGAGCAGGACGCCGTGGCCCTCACGGCCTATTACCACGGCATCTGCGGCAAGACTATCCACCCCCGCCTGGCCGTGTTTGCGCTGCTGCGGCAGGGCCTGGTGCAGGAGGCGGATCGCCTGATTACCTTGTTGTCGTCGTACACGGACCAAACGCGTGAGGAAGTGGCTAAGGCCTACGCCGCCAAGGGCATGTACGGTGCCGCCGCGTTCCACATGGAATGCCTGGTGCACAACGCGCTGTGCCAGTCCGCGCCGTCATGCTTTGGTTGCGGCACACACCGGGATGTGGCGGCCTGGCGCACTGCGGCCGACCTCTACCACGCCGCGTTCTTCCGCAAGAACGGCCACCCGGATTGGGCGGACCGCCTGGAGCAGGCCGCACGCAAGGCGCAGCCCAAGCTCGCTGCCGCGGTGGACCTGTCCGCCCCCGCCGTGCAGGAGGATTGCACCCTGCCGCAGGAGCTGCGAAGCACCACCAGCCCGTTCGAGTCGCCCTACTACACCTGGCACCTGCGCGGGTTCAGCGATGAGGGCCCCGTCACCGTGGAGGCCAAGATTCTCTATGCCCATCTTTCCGAAATCAGCCAGAACTCCAACTGGGTGCAGCTCTCGCTGCGCTCCGGCCGCCTCCTCTGCGTGGGCACCAACGACCTCCCCTCCGGCGATATCGCCAACCTCAAGGATTGGATGCAGCGCAACGGCCTGCAGCAGTGGCACCCAGGGCTCACCGTTTCCTTCTTCGGCAAACCCCTGCAGATGGTGCAGGACAAACCGTTCCCCCGCCGCGCACTCAAGCCCAACGGCATCCATATCGTCAGTGGCAAGCGCGTGGTCTTCCTCAACATGTGGGGCCAGCGGTGCAGCCACTACACCGAGGCCATGAAGGAGCCCGACCGCAGCAAGCTGGAGAGCTCCATGCAGCCTGTCCACGGTCCGGAGACCAAGCTGCGCACCTTCGCCACCGTGGCGGAGGCGGAGAGCGATGCCATGCTGAACAACCGCAACCTGCTGTGCCTGCTGCTCGGCAAGCATGGAGGCCCCGCGGACAAGGCGTTCCGCGCCATGGAGAAGGAATCGCCGGACACTGTGGGCGAGTGGAACTTCGCCTTCTCCATTGTACCCTGCTACTGCGACGATGCGGGCAACTGGGAGCCGGAGGCGCGCCGCGTGCTGGACTTCACCGCCCCCGCGCTGGAGCTCCTGCCTGCGCAGGGCACGCCTGCCTGGGAGCGCGAGCTTTCCAACGGCATCGGCCTGGAGCTGCCAACCACCGGGTTCGGCAACACCGTCAACGAAAACACTTCCGATAGACCCGTCAACGTGCTGCCGCGCTTCATTGCTCCCTGTCAGGATGTGTCCGACTCCCGCATAGCGGAGTTCTACGCCGCCGTGAAGGCCAAGGACGCCGCCAAGGTGGAGCGCATGCTCACGGAATCCCCCGCGCTCGCCAACGCGCCCTTGCAGATGGAGTACCCCAACCCGCTGTTCGCCGCGCTCTTCACCTTCAACGCACCCGTGGTGGAATCCCTGCTCAAGCACGGCGCCAATCCCAACGCTATCAACAACAACGGTGTCACCGTCCTGCACGCATACACCTTCCTCCCGCCCGCGCCCGCGGTGCTGGCTGCCCTGCTCAAGCACGGTGCCAACCCCAACGCCGTCTCGCGCGACTACTCGCACAACACCTCCACCTATCCCCTCTGCGTCTGCAAGGACGCGCGCGATCTGGAGACGCTTGCCGCCGCCGGCGCGGATGTCTCCAAGTGCGACGGCGGGGGCTACACCGCACTCGCCATCAACAGCTACAACGCTGCCTTGGTGGACCTCCTCTGCGGCAAGTTCAAGGCGAACCCCAACCAGAGGGCGTACGACGGTACCCACCCCGTGGCAGGAAACTACATGGTGGCGCAGTATCCGGACGCAGTCGACAAGCTGCTGCACTACGGCATGGACCCCTACGCGACGCTTGTTGATGCCAACGCCGCCACCCCCAGGCCCATCGGTGCCACCAACCAGGTCCCCAGCGCCGGTGCCCTCGCGCACCGCAGCACCCCGGACAACAGGGCCGTCTTCGTCTACCTCCTCGCCTCTACCCCCAAATTCCGTGAGATGCTCAATGTCATGGAAAAGCACAAAGTCGACTTCTCCCGCAAGGATGTCGACGGGAACGAGATCCTCGGCCACCTCCTGGCCCGCGGCAAGGCGAGCACATTCGAGTTCCTGGATGAGCTCATCAAGCACGGCGCGGACATCCATGCCACCTTCAACGGCAAGCCGCTCCTCTACCACCTTGTGGAGGCCTCCTACATGCACCAGCCCTCCATGGGCCAGATGAACCAGAAACAGAACAGCCCGTACCAGGACCTCCTGCACGCACTGGATGCCCTGGTCGCCCATGGTCTGGACCCCTACCAGCCCTTCGGTGACTTCCAGGACATTTTCGAGTACGCAGACTCCCAAACCACAGACGAAATGGGCATCACGCGCCCCTGCGCCGCCAAGTCCTTCAAGCCCATCCTGAACGAATGGAAAGCCAAGCATCCCAAGGGAAATTGAGCCTCATTGCCATCCCATAGCGCTCCGGAAGGTCAAGCGTCTTTGACCGGGTGCGATTGTATATTTCCAAGCCCTGTGCGCGAGGCGCACAGGGCTTTTTTGCGGTCTCACACCCCATTTTCCCTCGAATTTGGGAAATTAGTATTGACTATCAGCAGATTATACAGAAACCCCAAATAACGCAAAAAAAAGCCCCCCGCGAACACACGTGTCCCAATAAATGGCTTCGTGTTTTTCAACGTTTTGATGGGCAATCGTTAGGGAAATCGCCCACAATTGAAGCTCCCTCCTGGAATTTTATCAGTAAAGGCGGCCTGAGATATGCAACAGGAGACGTAATCCGCCCCGCAGAGCGGGGTTCGGTATGGAGACGTTTGGACCGTGGTTGCCCCACGGGTTTACACCCGTGGCTCTCGCAAAGGAAAGCACCCCGCCAGGCGGGGTGCAAAGCACGTTCGCATGGCTGCAACAGTAATGGGCTGCGCCATATGAAAGGATGCGTCACACACGCGCCAGCGCATGCCCCGCAAAGCGGGGCAATACGTAGGAACGCGCCCGCAGGGCGCGCAAGATGTGGAGCCATTCCAATGGCGACTCAAAGTTAGCCCAGCGCGGAAGCGCTGGGGACAACCATCGTCCGCACGTCTCTATACCGAACCCCGCTCTGCGGGGTGGATGGCGTCTCCCGCCGCGCGTATCGGCACCGTCTCCGCACACTTTGCGTACAAAACGCGCAGGGCAGTCTCCCGTGGAGACTGCCCTGCTGAAAAGAGTTGGTTCCTGAACAGGTGGTTTAGGCCTCTGCCTGAGCCGGGGTAACCGCGGCGGCGGCAATTTCCTCCTTGCTGGTGTAGTGCCAGCGGACCTTGTTGCGCTTGCTGGCGGAGCGGGCCTTGCGGCGCTTCTCGTCCATGGGGCTCTCAAAAGCGCGGCGGCGGCGCATCTCTTCCAAGATGCCCTCGGTGTCGAGCTTGGTCTTGAGGCGCTTGAGGGCGCGATCGATGGGTTCTCCTTTACGAACGGTGACGGAACGCATAGTTAGATGTTTGAGGTTATAATGTTCAGGAACGGGGCGGGACAATACCGCAAACGGGGCAGAGTGTCAAGCATTTTTCCGAGATATTGAAAAAAAGTTTTTGAACGGCGCGGGAAGATGCGGCGGAATCGGTGCTTGCCAAAGCGGGGGGCGGCGGGTAGAATACGCGCCATGCCTGGGCACCCGCACACAGCAGCACTGGATTTTGCAGAGCGTCCGTTCATCCTCTTCTGGGAGGTGACACGGGCATGCGCGCTGGCTTGCCGGCACTGCAGGGCGGTGGCGCAGCCGCAGGCGCACCCGCAGGAGCTCACGCACGAGGAGGCCCTGCACCTGCTGGATGCCATTGCAGAGCTCAACCCGCCCATGCTGGTGCTGACGGGCGGCGACCCCATGATGCGGCGTGACATCTTTGAGCTTATCCGCTACGGCACGGAGAAGGGCCTGCGCGTATCACTGAGCCCGGCCGCCACGGCGCGCCTGCTCAACACGGACTTTGCGGAGCTGAAGGCCGCCGGTGTGGTGAGCATGAGCCTGAGCCTGGACGGTGCCTCGCAGGCCACGCACGATGCATTCCGCCGCGTGCCGCACACCTTCGAGCGCACGCTGGAGGCCGCACGCCGCGCCAAGGAGGCTGGCATCATGCTGCAGGTCAACACCACCCTTTCCCGCACCACCCTGCCGGAGCTTGATGCCTTTATCGAGCTCATGAAACAGATACAGCCGGATGTGTGGAGCGTTTTCGTGCTGGTTCCCACCGGCCGCGCCACGCTGGACGAGCTGCCCACCGCGCAGGAGCTGGAGGACGTGTGGGAGCGCCTGGCCACCCTGCGCGGCACCCTGCCCTTTGCCGTGAAAACCACGGAGGGCCACCAGTACCGCCGTGTGCTCATGCAGGCGGCCCGCAGCGGCGCCGCGGAGGCCCCGCGCCACCTCATCCCCACGCGCGACGGCAAGGGCGTGGTGTTCATCTCCCACGTGGGAGAAATCCAACCCAGCGGCTTCCTGCCCATCACCGCCGGCAACGTGCGCACGGACAACCTGGCGGAGATTTACCGCACGCACCCGCTCTTTGTGCAGCTGCGGGATGACGACGCACTGGGCGGCAAGTGCGGCAAGTGCGAGTTCCGGCGCGTCTGCGGCGGCTCCCGCTCCCGCGCGTACGGCATGGCGGGCGACATGATGGCCGCAGAGCCGCTCTGCCCGTACATTCCCGCAGCCATGCGAAACGCGCATTGAAACAAAGCTTTTCCTGATACACCATGATCAACATCACCAAGCTCTGGACCGGAATCTCACAGCCTGCCGACCACATCCGCTACGGACAAGGCGGCGGGGAAAACACCCCCCATTCCAGCACCGCTGCGTGCATGCCCTCCTCTGCGCGCACGCGCAAACCCATCGTGGTGTGGAACATCACCCGCACATGCAACCTGCGCTGCGTGCACTGCTACGCGGATTCCCACGCAGAGCGCTACCCCGGAGAACTCTCCTGGGAACAGTGCTGCGCCGTGATTGACGACCTGGCGGACTACAAGGTGAACGCGCTGCTGCTCTCCGGCGGGGAGCCCACGCTGCACCCGCAACTGCCGCAGCTGCTGGAGCGCGCCACCGAGCGCGGGCTCAAGGTCACCATCTCCACCAACGGCACCCGCATCACCCCCCAGCTCGCCGCACTCTTCAAGAAGCTCGGCGTGGCCTATGTGGGCATCTCGCTGGACGGCATCGGTGCCGTGCACGACAAGTTCCGCGGCGTGCCCGGCGCGTTCGACGGCGCCATCCGCGGCTTCAAGCTCTGCGAGGAAGTGGGCCAGAAAACCGGCCTGCGCCTCACCCTCACCCGCAACAACGTGCAAAGCATGCAGCAGATACTCGACTTCATCGAGCGAGAGGACATCCGCCGCGTGTGCTTCTACCACCTGGTACCCACCGGCCGCGGCGTGGATGTGGCCAGCCTCACCCCGCAGGAGGCCCGCGGCGCCATCGACATGCTCATTGCGCGCGCCCAGAAATGGTGCGACGAGGGCCACCCGCGCGAGCTGCTCACCGTCACCCAGCCGGCAGACGGCGTGTACCTGCTGCTGCGCCAGCTGCGGGAGGGCCACCCGCTGGCCCAGGAGACGCTGCGCCTGCTCACCTGGAACGGAGGTGGCGCCAACTCCTCCGGCCGCGGCATCGCCAACATCGACACCCAGGGCAACATCCACCCGGACCAGTTCTGGCAGGGTGTCACCCTCGGCAACGTGAAGGAGCAGAAATTCTCAGAAGTCTGGGAGGCTGCCGGCCAGCCCTCCGCAGCACAGCTCAAGGAGCTGCGCGGCAGCGACGACCCGCTGGAGCGCCAGAAGCTCATCTCCGGCCCCTGCGCCACTTGCAAGCACTTCCGCATCTGCGGCGGCGGCTTCCGCACCCGTGCCGCCTTCGCCAACGGCAACTGGTACGGCTCCGACCCCGGATGCTACCTCACAGAGGAGGAGCGGCAGACGCCCATCGGCGATTGATAATTCCAAAAACTCCGATGCCGCGGTGCCTCGCCAAAAGATTTTTTTTGCAAAAAAGATGATTTTTCTGCTTGCAAGGGGTGTGAGGTAGTGGTATATATGTTGACGTTATGAAGCGCTTACTTCTTCCTGCTCTCTTGATGACGGCCCTTGCCGGTTCCGTGTACGGGGATATCCAGGCTCCGCCTGCCTCCGAATACACAGCCACACGCAAGCTGGGCCGTGCCCTTGGCAACATCATTTACGCCATTGAAGAACTTCCCGTCACCATGATTCGCTGGAACAGCGAGGAGGGCGACTACGCCGGCTTCTCCGTCGGCATCGTGGAGGGCTTCACCCGCACCTTCACCCGCATCGGTTACGGCTTCTACGAGCTGGTGACCTTCTGGGCTCCCACGTACAAGTGCACGTACCGCCCGCCCTACCAGGGCAGCTGCGGCCGCAACGGCCTCAAGGAGTACAACAGCTGGTCCGGTTTCTCCGAGTTCCCGGAGGAGCTCGGCTTCCAGAGCAAGTACGGCTACTCCCGCCAGCAGCGCGACTAATCATTCTTCAATAGTGTTTTTTTCATTGTTCACGGCACCGCAGGCATTCTGCGGTGCCGTTTTTCCATTGCCATTTGGGTGGATGGGGGCTCCACCTGCATTTGCCGGGCAAAAAACGCCCGAAAATCCCCATCACGCGTACCGGTGCGGCACTATAGCGCGGTTGGAGCTTTACGTTTTGGGGCGGGTGTGGTAGGATGGCGGTCTCATGGGAACGTTCTGCATACTGGACGGCATGGCGCTCATCTACCGGGCGTTCTATGCCTTTATCAACTCACCGATGCGCAACTCGAAAGGGCTGAACACATCCGCCATGTTCGGCTTCGTGAACACGGTGGTGCACCTTATCGAGAAGGAGCAGCCCACGCACATTGTGGCGTGCCTGGACCCATCCGGCCCCACGTTCCGGCATGAGAGGTTCCCGGAGTACAAGGCAAACCGCCAGGCCATGCCGCAGGAACTGCGGGATTCCATTCCCTGGATTGCGGAAATCCTGGCAGCCATGCGCATCACCACGCTGCGCCAGCCGGGGTTCGAGGCGGACGACCTCATCGGCACGCTCACGCGCATGGCGGATGAACAAGGCGGACTGGAGAGCTACATGGTGTCCAAGGACAAGGACCTGGGGCAGCTGCTCTCCCCCACCTGCACGTTCCGGCGCCCCGGCAAGAAGGGGAGCGATTTCGAGGTGGTTACGATGGAGGCTTTCCTGGAGGAATGGGGCATCGCCGAACCGCGGCAAATCATCGACATCCTGGCGCTGATGGGTGATGCCTCCGACAACATACCCGGCGTACCCGGTGTGGGAGAGGTGACCGCCAAGAAGCTGATTGCGCAGTTCGGCAGCATTGAGAACATGCTGGCCAACACCGCCGATATCAAGGGCAAGCTGCGCCAAAAGATAGAGGAGAACGCGGAGAACGCCCGCCTGTCCTACGAGCTGGCCACCATCCGCCGAGATGTACCCCTCGCCATCAAGATTGAGGACTGCAAGCGGCAGGAGTTCGATACCGAGGCACTCAGGGATATCCTTTCCAAGCTGGAGTTCCGTGAGCTCGCCCGCAAGCTTTGCGGAGGAACCCAACAGCAGGGTGATGCCGACATGGGCGAGCTTTTCGCAGCTGCTGCACCCAAGAAGGAAACGGCAGACGCTCCCGCTGCGGACGGACCCGTGCAGATGGACCTCTTCTCCGCTCCACAGCTCAGCGATATTTCCAACACGCCGCACCAATACCACCTGGTGGCGGACGACACCGCCCGCCGCGAGCTGGCCGCGCGCCTGGAGAAGGCGGACCGCTGGGCGTTCGACACGGAAACCACCGGGCTGGACCCGCTCTGCGACCGCATCCTGGGCATGTCG
Organism: Akkermansia sp.; assembly: GCA_045641125.1. Taxonomy (GTDB): domain Bacteria; phylum Verrucomicrobiota; class Verrucomicrobiia; order Verrucomicrobiales; family Akkermansiaceae; genus Akkermansia. Next base: position 24,670 of record JAZUGI010000044.1, on the reverse strand, counting down.
TTCTGCCTGGAGGAACATGAGGCGTACTATGTGCCCGTGGATACGCCGGAGGCGCTGGAACCCTTCCGCGCGGCCTTTGCGGGCGGCGCGGAAAAAGTGGGGCTCAACCTCAAGTTTGATTTGCAGGTGCTGCACACAGCCGGGCTGGAAACGAGCGGACCGTTCTTCGACGCCATGCTGGCACACACCGCGCTTTTCCCGGAGCTGCGCCACAACATGGACGACATGGCGGAGGCCCTGCTCGCCTACCGCACAGTGAAGCTTGCGGATATTGCCCCCGCCAACGGCAAGGAGCTGGATACCGCCGCCGTGCCCGTGGAAACCATGGCCGACTACGCCGCAGAGGATGCCGATGTGACGCTGCGCCTGGCAAACGCGCTCGCCCCCAAGCTGAAGGAGGCCGGGCAGGACGCGCTCATGCGCGATATCGAGTTCCCGCTCACGCCCGTGCTTGCCGCCATTGAGGAGGAGGGCATGCGCGTGGAGCCGGGGCAGCTGGAGAAGGCATCCGCCGAGCTGGGCGGGAAGATTGAGGCAATCCGCGCACGCATCGATGCCATCGTGGGCGAACCCATCAACCTGAACTCGCCGCGACAGCTCGGTGAGCTGCTGTTCGGCAAGATGAAGCTGTTGGAGAAACCCAAGAAAACGCGCACCGGACAATATGTGACCGATGAGGAGACGCTGCGCAAGCTGGAGGGCAAATCCCCGCTCGTGGGCGATATCCTGGAGTACCGCGAGCTCACCAAGCTCAAGGGCACCTACCTGGATGCCCTGCCCCGCTTCATCTCGCCGCGCGACGGGCGAATCCACTCCACCCTGCTGCAGATGGTGACCGCCACCGGGCGCCTGGCCTCCCAGAACCCCAATTTGCAGAACATTCCCGTGAGGTCGGATGCCGGAAAGCTCATCCGCAGGGCCTTCGTGGCGCGGAATGAGCACTACGCCATCCTCTCCGCAGACTACTCGCAGGTGGAACTGCGCCTTATGGCCGCGCTCTCCGCAGACCCCGCCATGGTAGCCGCCTTCCGGAGCGGGCGCGACATCCACGCGGAGACCGCCGCCCGAATCTACGGAATCGACCACGCAGACGTGACATCCGACATGCGCCGCGCCGCCAAGACCGTGAACTTCGGCATCATCTACGGCATCTCTGCATTCGGACTCTCCCAGCGCCTCAACTGTCCGCGCGGCGAAGCCGCAGCCCTGATTGAGAGCTACTTCACCCAGTTCCCCGGCGTGAAGGCATACATGGACAAGCTGGTGAGCACCGCCACGGAGAAGGGATACGCGGAAACGCTGTGCGGACGCCGCCGCTACCTGCCGGACCTGCGCAGCGCGAACGCCAACCTGCGCAGTGCCGCGGAACGCACCGCCATCAACACGCCCATTCAGGGCTCTGCGGCGGATATGATCAAGATTGCCATGGTACGCGTGGCAAACCTGCTCAAAGGCCGCAAGAGCCGCATGATTATGCAGATTCACGATGAACTGCTCATCGACCTCCACGAGGACGAAACGGAGCTCGTGGAGCAGATCAAGAATACCATGCGCAACGCGCTTCCCCTGCCCAACGGCGTGCCGCTGGAGGTGGAAGCCAACACCGCCCCCAACTGGCTGGACGCCCACTGATTTTACCACTCGACAATTATGATTACGCTTGTAGGACTCGGATACGACATCCACCGCTTCTCCGAAACACCGCGCCCGCTCATGCTCGGCGGCATCCAGGTGCACCCCACCCGCGGGCTCGCCGGACACAGCGATGCCGATGTGCTCTGCCACGCACTCGCAGACGCCATCCTGGGCGCCATCGGCGAGAAGGACATCGGCTACTGGTTCCCGCCCAACGACCCCGCGTGCGAGAACATCAACTCCCTGCTCATCGTGCGCAAAGCCGTGGAGCTGCTGCAGGCGCAGGGCGGCCGCGTGGTGAATGCGGACTGCGCACTCATTGCGGAGGCCCCCAAAATCATGCCCTATGTGGCAGACATCAAAGCATCGCTTGCCGCGGAGCTCGGCGTGCGCCCGCAGCGCGTGGGCGTGAAGGCCACCACCAACGAGAAGCTCGGCGCCATCGGCCGTGCGGAAGGCATGGCCGCCTTCGCCACGGTATCCCTGGCCCTGCCGGAAGAATAACGCCATGAACGCAGAACTGGAACTCGCGGCCTTCGCCGCCGTGCAAAACCTGAAAGCCGCCGGGCTCACCACCGCCACTGCGGAAAGCTGCACGGGCGGGCTCATCGCCGCCATGCTCACCGGTGTGCCCGGCGCATCCTCCGCCTTCCGCTACGGTTGGGTCACCTACTGCAACGAGGCCAAGGAAAACATGCTCCACGTGCCGCACGAGGTGCTGGAGAAGTTCAGCGCCGTGAGCGAGCCCGTGGTGCAGGCCATGGCGGAAAACGCACGCTCCCAAGCCGGGGCGGATCTCGCCGTGGCCGTCTCCGGCAACGCAGGCCCCACCAAGGGCGCCCCCAACGAGCCGGAGGTGGGCACCGTCTGCATCGCCCTCGCCCGAAAAGGCCATCCCACCCGCACGGAAACCATCTTCCACCCCGGCCTCTCCCGCACCGCTTTCCGCAACCTGGTCGCCGCCAGAGCTCTGAACCTCCTCGCCAGCGCGCGCTAGCGTGGGGTCAAATGGCGCTGATGGGAAAGGCGGTGCAGCCGTGGGTGAGGTCCTGCGGCTTGGTGATGGGGCTGAGCACCATGCCCGGGGCAAGCCTGCAGCGCCCGGCGGGGATAGCCTGGCTGTGCCGCAGGTCCTGGATGTGCGGGTACTCGGTGGCCTTGACCTCCAGCGGGTAGAGGACGTTGCCCTCCTGCAGCAGGAAGTCCACCTCTGCGCCGGAGGAATCACGGTAATAGGTGATATCCGGTGTGATGCCGCGGTTGGCATAGTTGCGCAGCAGTTGCGCGTACACCCAGGTTTCCAGCATGGCACCGGCCAAGGGGCTTTGCTCCAGCTGCTCCACGGTGTGGATGTTGTTCAGCCAGGAGCAGAAACCGGTATCGCGGAAATACAGCTTGGGCGTTCGCACCAGGCGTTTGGAGGTGTGGACATAGTACGGCTCCACGAGAGAGATGATGCCGGAGGCTTCCAAGATGGATACCCACGCCTTGGCAGTCTTGTCCGTCACCTGGGCATCTCGCGCCAAATTGGAAAACACCAGTTGCTGCCCGCTGCGGGAGGCTGCGGAGCGCATCAGCTTGACGAAGGCGCTCTTGTTGCCCACTTGCGAGAGGTCCTGCACATCTCGCTCCACATAGCTGCGCAGGTAGCTGTGGAAGAAATCATCCTCGCTCATGCGCGGACGCATGATGAGCTCCGGGTAACCGCCGCGAAGAATGCGCTTGAACAGCTCGTGCTTGTCGCACACGGGTGCGCCTTTCACACTCGGGGACGCCGGGTTGAACGGCACCACGCGCATTCCCTTTCCTTCCACCTCCCACTGCGACATACTGTCAAGCTCCAGGATACCGAGCCGTCCCGCCAAACTCTCCGACACACCCTTCATCAGCCGGAAGTGCTGCGAACCGGTCATCCAGTACATGCCGGGACGGCGGTTTTCATCCACTTTCAGCTTGATGGCTCGGAACAGGGCGGGGGCATACTGGATCTCATCGATGAGCAGTGGGCTGCCCATGCGCTCCAAGAACTGGCGGGGCCGCGTCTGGGCTTCCTCGGCAAGCTCCACGTCGTCCAGGCTCACGAAGCGCATCCCCTTGGGCATGATTTCACGCAGCAGTGTGGATTTGCCCACCTGCCGAGAACCCGTCAGCAAGACGCACGGGAAGAACGACGAAAGTCTCCGGATGGTACTCGTCATGCTGCGTTTCAGGTATGGTAGGGATTTGGCCATGGTTCTCTGCGCGCGTCACGCGCGGGTCCTTTCACGCGCAGGATGAACCCGATCCGCACCTTTGTCAAGCAGAATTTCAACAATTTTGGGATTTAATTCCGGAATAGCCGTTGTTGGTATCCGGTATTTCCTGAACATCATTTCGGATATTCTGTAGCTGTATTTCGGAATTTCCGGAATATGATTCCGGAAATTCCGGAGTGGCACTCCGAAATTGCAAATTCGGCTCATGACTCATTGACCACCAACGCGCTCAGAGCATGCAATTTTTCACCCCCTTGCCGAAAAGGCGTGATTTTGACCCATTTTCGTATGAATTTAAGGCAAGGAAAACGGTTCACCGGATTCGGGAATCAGCCCAGCGTGGTGTCGGAAAGCAGGGAGGTCATGCGCTTGATGGCGCGGATATAGCGCACGCTGGCGGCGGCGGGGGAAATATGCAAGAGGGCGGCGCATTCATTGTTGCTGAGCTCCTCGAAATGGCGCATGGCTACAATATCGCGGTCGCTTGGGGAGAGCTGTGCCAAAACCTTTCTGACAATGGAGCGGCGCTCTTCCCTGATAAGGTGGGAGAGGGGGCTGGTGAGGGTGTCGGCAAAGTTGGCCCAGGCGTCGAGATTGGCTTCCGGTGAGACCTCTTGGCGCACATCCCGGCGGGCAGCAAGCACCAGGCGGCGCCCGGCGGTTACGATAGCCTGCATGGTCATGGTGCGCAGCTTGGCATACACGGGAACATCCGTGTGGCGCGCAAAGTATTCCGCATTGCGGCAGCAGTGGAGGTAGGCCTCCTGCAGCATGTCGTCCGCGCTCATGCGGCGGCGCAGTTCATCCGACATCTGGAGGTTGACAAGACGCAGCAGGCGCGCGCGGTTCTCCAACCACGCGGACGTGAGCGTTTCCATCCCCTTTGCATTGTCGTCATCCATGCTTGTATGCCAGGTAAGGATAAGAGCGCCGAAAGGGTGACAACATCAACAGGCGGCGCCAATTCAGCGGTTACGAGCAGAACAGACCGGGCAAGTGCATTCTGCATCCTTGCGGAGGAAGCGGTAGCCGCAAATGCGGCACACGCGCGCGGCGCGGCGGCGGCGCATGCGGCGTATCTTGGAGGCCACTTGCAGCGGGATGCACACCAGCAGCAGCATGACAACGCCGCCCCACACCACGACCTCGAAGAATGAATGCGGTGACCAGGCGGCTATCATGGCTGCGGCTCCTTTCCGTTGTTGTCCTGCACCGGCAGCATCGCCCCCTCCTGCTTGAGGAGAACGGTGGATTGCGGCATGGTGGGGATATCACCCATCACAGGCGGCGGGAGCATGGCGGGTTTCTGTGCAGGGGGCAATTCCACCTGCAGGGCCTCGTCTGAGGCCGAACCCAAGAACGGCAGGGGAAGCGGATGGCGCAGGGAAAAGATGAAATCCGAGCCGTGCCCGCTGCGGTAGTCGATGGTACCGCGGCCAATCGGCTGCACGGGTTCGGGTGTCTCCACCGGGGCAAACCACAGGAACGCGCCAAACGCAGCCAGCGCGGGAATCATGAACAGCGGCAGGCACCCGGCTGCCGGGCGCTCCTTCCTATCCGGGAACAGGCTGTCTTCCTCCGTGCTCATCAATCGTTGGCGGGCAGCCCGGCAAAGCTGCATGTGAACTTGTGGCGCAACACCATGTCCGCCAGCTCCTGCATGGTGCCGGCAGGCACGGCGGCATCCACCACCAGGGTCACGCGAACACGGGAGGGCGTGTCGCAGTCCCACTTTTTGAGATACTCTTCAAAGCCCTTCACCCCGCCGGGCACCTCCTCTGATTCCACATACACGCGCGGGGTGTCGCCCGGTGCCACGGACACCACATGCCCGGCATCGCGGTCGTACATGCCCATGATGAAGTGGGACTCCGCCGGCCTGACGCGCATGCCGAAGCGCGGCACAATGTGGTTGGGCAGCAGCACGGTGAGGCACAGCACGAGAAAGAGCCCCACGCACGCCACAATGACGATAACGGGACCGCGGTCTGGCAATCTTTCGTGCGGGAGGCGCATGGCGTGGTTAGTCCTGCTGCTTGTTGTCGGAAGCTGAGTTCATGCGGGCATCACTGATGATATGCACGCACTCCATGCCGGCACGCTCCACGCTGTTGACAATCTTGCGGGCGCGGGAGGCCAGGTACATGTAGAAGAGGTACGCGGGGATGGCGAAGGCCAGCCCGGTGGCGGAAAGCAGCAGGGCCTGCTGCAGGGCATCCACCACGGCGGGCGGGGCGGCCGCACCGTCAGCCACGCCGGGAGTCTCATAGAAATCCATGAGCCCGAGCAGGGTGCCGAGGATACCCAGCAGGGGCATCACCGTGGCACACATCTGCAGCAGGCGCACATGGCGCTCGATGCGGTACACCTCCAACTCTGCGGCACCCATGGCAATCTCGCGCAGCTCCTGGCGCTCCAACTTGGGGCGGGCCAGCACGGATTCCACCACGCGGGCCATGGGGCCGGGCAGTTGGCGGGCCTCGTGCAGGGCCTCTGCGTACTCACCGGAGCGGATGAGCGCGGAAAGGCCGCGCAGGAAATCACCGCTGTTGATGTTGATGCGGTGATAGTAGAACAGCCTTTCCGCCACCACGGCCAGGGCCAATGCGGCAAAGAAGAGAATGAGCCAGAACATCGGCCCCATGGTGGATATGGTTTCCAGCATTGCGTTACGGTGTTTGGTTGAAGGTTGCTATGCACCGCGCGGCGCGGGCATCAGGCCTGGGGCTTGATGCTATCCGCGCCGAAATACGGCACCAGGGCTTCCGGGATGCGCACGGAGCCGTCCGGTTGCTGGCACTGCTCCAGCAGGGCCACGTACAGGCGCGGCAGGGCCGTGCCGGAGCCGTTGAGCGTGTAGGGGGTGCGCACCTTGCCGTCCGCATCCTTGTAGCGCAGTTTCATGCGGCGCGCCTGGTAATCCGTGAAGCAGGAGCAGCTGGAGACCTCCAGGTACTTGCCCTGCCCCGGTGCCCAAACCTCGATATCGTAGGTCTTGGCGGAGGAGAAGCCCACATCGCCCGTGCAAAGCTCAATCACGCGGTAGTGCAGGCCCAGCTTCTGCAGAATGCTCTCCGCGTGGCCGGTGAGCTTCTCCAGCTCGTTCCAGCCGTCCTCCGGCTTGCAGATTTCCACCAGCTCCACCTTGTCGAACTGGTGCACGCGGATCATGCCCTTGTTCTCACGGCCGGCGGACCCGGCCTCACGGCGGAAACAGGGGGTGTAGGCGGTCATCTTGATGGGCAGCTCGCTCTCCTTCACAATCTGGTCGCGGCAAAGGTTGGTCACGGGCACCTCTGCGGTGGGCACCATGAACATCTGGTTCTCCTCCAGGCCGTACATATCCTCCTCGAACTTGGGGAGCTGGCCCGTGCCGTACATGCACTCGCGGCGCACCATGAAGGGCACGCCCGTCTCCTGGTAGCCGTTCTCCAGGGTCTGCGTATCCAGCAGGAAATTGATGAGCGCGCGCTCCAGGCGGGCACCCAGGCCGCGGTACACGATGAAGCCCGAACCGGAGATGCGCGCGGCATCCTCAAAGTTCAGCAGCCCCAGGCGAGTGCCGATTTCCACGTGGTCCTTCGGGTCCGCAATCTCCGGCTTGCTGCCCCACTGGCGCAGCTCCGGGTTGGCCGTGTCGTCCATGCCGATGGGGGCGCCATCGTGCGGCATGTTGGGGATGGAGAGCAGCAACTGCTCCTGCTCCTCGCCCGCGGCGGTGCAGACGGCATCCAGCTCCTTGATGCGGTCGCCCACCTCGCCCATGCGCTTCTTGAGCTCCTCCGCCTCCTCGCGGCGGCCTTCCTTCATCATCTGGCCGATAAGCTTGGATGAACTGTTGCGCTCCTGGGAGAGCGCCTGCTTCTCCGTCTCTGCGGCGCGGCGCTTCTCATCGCACTCCAGCACCTTGTCCACAAGCATCCAGTGGTCTCCGCCGCGCAGGCGGACACGTTCCTTAACATATTCAGGCTTTTCCCTAACAATGCGGATATCTAGCATAACGCGCCTATTATACGCCCGCGCGCACGTGTTTCAAGCGCAAAAACAGGAGAGAGGCGGAAACGCAAAGCGCCCCGCCTCACAAATTCACTGGTTCCCCAAATGCCTTGGGGCACATAGATGGGGCCTCTACTTCAGAAACTCCACGCGCCGCGCCTTGCGCATTTCCAATCCGTCCGGCAATGCGCCGGGAGCGCTCGCGCTGTCGTGCGGCACCACGTTCAGGTAGTAGCGGGTGCAGAGGGATTCATCCGCGTCTGCGGGCGCGCGGTGTTCCTCGACAAGATAGGAGCCGAAGGGAAGGCGGAGGTCCTCCACCTTGTTGCCCGCCACCTGCGCCAAGGGAGGCGCAGCGGGGTCTGCCGGATTCTGCTCCAGCTTGTACAGGGCCAGGGAGGTGGTACTCTCCTCCGCCTGCAGGGAGAGGCTGAAAGTGCCGTCCCCCCGTCCGCGCGGGATGGTGAGGCTGCCGCTCAGAAAATGAATCGGGCCATCGTCCATCCCCAAATGGATGTTGTATGTTCCCGCAGGGCCCAAGATGCTGAACATGGCCGGGCCGTCTTCCACCAAATTGCCGCTAAAGCGGCAGGTGGACCGGGCATAGATGCGGGCAACGGGACGCAGGCTGCCGCAGAAAATCCCCGCGTCCGTCAACTCGATACCCCCGCTTTCACAACCGGTAATACCAATCTCGTACTCACGCTCCGCGTGCTCAAAGTACAGGATGGAGCCGGCCGCAGCAAGCAACAGGACCAAGGGGATGCCGTATAGCCAGCGCCGCCGCGGCTTCTGATTGGTGTTGTCTGTTGTATTCATGACGAATCAATTGTTTTACGGGATTCTCTCAGGCAGAGGGGATTGTCCTATATTCCACGCCGTACTGGTCCAGGAGCTCCTTCACGCGGGGGATGCTTCGCAGCAGACGCGAGCTCGGCTTCAGGGGAGCGTCCGCCTTGGCGCCGTGGCGCAGCAGGATTTCCAGCTCCTTGAGCAAGATGGCGCGCACCTCCTGTTCATCTGCATCGTCGGCATTCCCGCGCTCGTAATGGGCAAAAGTTCCCATCAACAGGCAAAGCGGGCGCTTGGACGGCTCATCGTACCTGGTTGGAGAATGGTCGTCTTCCCCAAGGAGCGCATAAACGGCATCGGTGGCATCCTTGTCCGCCAGGCCGTTGGGGTCCGTCCCGCGGGCGAGCAGCCACTCCATGGCTTCCGGCACCTGCTGCTCGGGGAAACTCGCCGAGCACAATGCCTGCAGCGGGGTGATGAGCATGGGGCCCTGCAGCTGGCCGGTGCGCTCCAGAGCCTCCAGCATGCGCACCAGATGGCGGCGGCTAGCCATGATCGATATAAACGAGTATGTGTCCTTGTTTTTCCAATTCACCTTGTAGCCGTGCTCCAGCGCCCAAATGAATAAATCCGCCTTCTCCTCCTCGGGTTCACCCGAAATGAAAAGAATCTGCCACGACAGCTCCGGCATGCAGGCGGCCTTGTCCCAAGTGGCGCCGTGCTCCAGCAGGAAGGCCAGGAAATCCTTGCGCTCCTGATGGGTATAGGGCTGTTTGAAGGTATTGTTGTGAGCCACCACGATATCGAAGGCCCCCTCCTTCGTATGTTTCATCTGCTGAGCCTCGGGCACCAGATTCGCTATGTCCAAGGTGCAGTTGGGGTCCGCCCCCTTCACCACCAGGAGGCGCGCCGCATCCAAGCTGTCGACCGCCAGGGCCAGCGGCACCAGGTTGGTCTGGGTTTCCAAGCTGCGCGCATCCGCATTGCCGGTGGATGCCACCTCCTTGAGCAAATCTCGCGTTTTGCCGCACAAGCATTTCTGCCCGAAATCGGCAGCCAGGCTCGCTTGCCACCCATCCATGGAAACAGCCGGGCCAAACGCGGCACTCATCGAGTCAAACACCCCCAGGCAATCATCCCGACGGGCGGGAGAGCAAAGGTAGTCGTCGAACTCCGTCAGCACCTGCCGTTCCTGCGGGGTCCAGCTCTCATGGAAGCTCAGGCTGCCCAGTTTCCAGCCGTAGAGCCAGTATGCACCCACGGCGCAGGCCAGCAAAAGCAGGGCCAGCAGGCTGCCGCCCACCCAAGCCAGCACGCGCGGCCACCGCCGCCGCGGCTTCTGATTGGTGTTGTCTGTTGTATCCATATCTACCCCCTATAATACACGCCGGAGGACAAATGGACAAAAAAAATGAAAAAAAGTTCATTTTTTTCCACATGCGCGCGCGACTTGTTTCAGCGCACGCTGTTTGCGCTTCACAAAGCATGGCGGTTGTGGTATGGTTTCGCGCATGGCAAACAAACCTGTTGTACTGATTATCCGTGATGGCTGGGGCCGCAATCCCCAGGGGCCGGAGGTGGCCGCCAAGACCGGCGATGCCACGGTGCTGGCCGATACTCCCTTTACCGACAAACTGCTGGCCACGTGCCCGCACGCCATGCTGGGTGCCTCCGGGCAGGACGTGGGTCTGCCGGACGGCCAGATGGGCAACTCCGAGGTGGGGCACCTGAACCTGGGGGCCGGCCGTGTGGTGTACCAGGACCTCTGCCGCATCACCAACGCCATCCAGGACGGCTCGCTTGCCAAGAACCCCGTGATTACGGAAGCCTTCGGCAAAGCCAAGGCCACCCGCCTGCACCTGATGGGCCTGGTGTCCGACGGCGGCGTGCACTCCCACATCGACCACCTCATCGGCATCGTGAAGATTGCCGCGGAGGCCGGCGTGAAGGATATCTTCATCCACGCCATCATGGACGGCCGCGACACCGATCCCAAGAGCGGCGCGGGCTACCTGCAGCAGCTGCAGGACGCCGTGGCTCCCTACGGCGCCAAGATTGCCACCGTGGTGGGCCGCTTCTACGCCATGGACCGCGACAAGCGCTGGGACCGCGTGAAGGTGGGCTGGGACGCCATCGTTCTGGGCCGCGGCGAGGTGTGCAGCTGCACGCCCGCAGAATACGCCAAGAAGAGCTACGAGGCAGACGTGACGGACGAGTTCATGAAGCCCGCCGTGTTTGTGGAGGCCGACACGCAGCGCGTGCGCGACAACGATGTGGTGTACTTCTTCAACTTCCGCGCAGACCGCGCCCGCGAGTTCTCCCGCGCCCTCATCTACCCGGATTTCGACGGTTTCGACCGCGAGTGCATGCCCAAGGTGCACTACATCACCATGTCCGAGTACGAGGCTTGCTACCCCTCCCCCATCGTCTTTGAGCAGGAGAAGCTTGCCAACATCTTCGGCGAGGTCGTGGCCAACGCCGGCCTCAAGCAGCTCCGCATTGCAGAGACAGAGAAGTACGCACACGTCACCTTCTTCTTCAACGGCGGCGTGGAGAACCAGTTCGAGGGCGAGGACCGCATCCTCGTTCCCTCCCCCCGTGAGGTGGCTACCTACGACCTGAAGCCCCAGATGAGCGTGGCCGAGGTGGCCGACAAGTTCGTGGAGGCCATCGACAAGTACGACGTGGCCATCATGAACTTCGCCAACCCGGACATGGTGGGCCACACCGGGTACCTGGAGGCCGGCATTGCCGCCTGCGCCGCCGTGGACAAGGCCCTGGAGAAGTGCGTGACCAAGATCCGCGAGCTGGGCGGCTGCTGCCTCATCTGCGCCGACCACGGCAACTGCGAGAACATGATCAACCCGGACGGCTCCCCCAACACCGCCCACACCACCAACCTGGTGGACCTCATCTACTGCGGTCCGGACCAGGACAGCGTGAAGGTGACGGACGGCATCCTGGCGGACATCTCCCCCACCCTGCTCCACCTGCTGGGCGTGGCCCAGCCCGCGGAGATGACGGGACACAGCCTGGTTAAGTAAGGCATCGGGAACATCTTTCCCCACCGGGGCAGCCCCATGCGGGCTGCCCCCTTTTTTTGTGTGTGCGCACATTGCGCCCCAATTAGCCGGGGGAGATTCCCCGCCGTTTCTGCTTGTACGGGCCGGGCGGCAGTGGTAGGATGGCAGCATGGGAAATTCGGCACCTTGTGGGGAAACGGCGGAAAAAATCATCCGCAGGCTGCAGGATGAGCTGCGGGAGCGAATCCGCAAGGACGGCTGCGGGCCGTTCCTGGCGGCTGTGTACCGCGCAGACGGCACGCTGGTGGCCAAGGCCGCCAACACGGTGGTGCAGGAGCGCTGCAGCAACTGCCACGCAGAGATGAACGCCATCCGCGCCGCGCAGAAGGCCTTGGGCACCTACGACCTGGCACCCTTCAACCTCTCCATCTACATCACGGCGGAGCCCTGCATCATGTGCCTGGGCGGCATCATGTGGTCCGGCATCAAATCCGTGTACTACGGCGTACCCAGCGCGGAGGTGGAGGCCATCACGGGGTTCGACGAGGGATTCAAGCCGGACTGGCAGGAGCAGTTCCGCAAGCGCGGCATAGCCGTGCACGGCAACATTGCGGTGGATTCCGGGCGGCAGGTGCTGCAGGAGTACGTGAACGCCGGGCGCACCATCTACAGACCGGGGTCCACCGTGTAGGCGGAGGTGGGGGGCACCCGCATATTGCGCTTGCGCGCGCGGGGGCGGGATGGTAACATGGCGGCATGTATACGCTTCGTTACCTCTTGTTGACCCTCCTCACACTTGCGGGGATGGCACAGGCGCAGTTCTCGTTCGACCAGATGGGGGCTCCCAGCTGCATCACGGCCAAGGGCAGCGCCAGCCAGACCTCCTACAAGGCCGGGGAGCCCTTCTACATTGCGCTTGATGCCGATATCAAGCAGCCCTGGCACGGCTACTTCCGCAACCCCGGCACCGTGGGGGATCCCATGACCGCCGAACTGAAAGCCCCGGAGGGCTTTGAGGTGAAGGGCCCGTTCTTCTCCGCGCCGGAGCTGCACAAGGGCGTCATCGGCGTGGCGTACACCTACCAGACCCCCACGGTTGTGTGGCAGGTGACCCCCTTGCCCAATGCTCCCGAAAAGGCCAGTTTCACCGCCAGCTGCACCGCGCAGGTGTGCTCCGACGAGGGCTGCAACCCTCCCGAAACGCAGACCGCCACCATTGAGCTGAAGGCGGGCGATGCCACGGAGAACGCCGATTGGCAGCACCAGGAGCAGAAGGTGGAGACGCTCAGCGAATCCCCGCTGGAATACACGCTGGCCCAGGAGGCCGACACCGTCACCATCTCCATGCCCGCCCTGGCCGCCGCCAAGAACGTGTACTTCTTCTCGGACGACAACTGCATCTCCCCCACCGCGGAGCAGAAGTTCGAGAACGGCACGCTTTCCCTGAAGCGCAACGACAACACCGACCCCATGTACTCCGTGAAGGACGAGACGCAGGTGGGCAAGCCCCTGAAGGCGCTGGGCGGCCTGCTGGTGGCGGACGGCAAGCTCTACACCATCAAGGGCGAGTTTGCCGCGCCCGCACCGAAATCCCCCTTTGCGAACATCCCGGCGGGGCTGGGCGGGGTGCTGCTCTCCCTGTTCCTGGGCGGTCTCATCCTGAACCTGATGCCCTGCGTGTTCCCGGTCATCGGCCTGAAGGTGATGAGCTTCGTGGAGCTGGGCGGTGGCGACCGCCGCAAGGTCATCATGCACTCCCTGGCCTTCGTGCTGGGCATTCTCGTTTCCTTCTGGATTATCTCGGTGCTCATCGCCATCGTTTCCAACCTCTCCGCGCTCGCGGAGCAGCCGTGGACGCAGTGGCTGAGCACGCTGTGGTATGATGGCGGCTCCACCTCCCGCTCCTGGGCGGAGTGGATGCAGAACCCGTGGATTGTGTACGTTATCCTGCTGCTGCTGCTCGTGCTGGGCCTGAGCATGTTCGGACTGTTCGAGATTGGCGTGGGTGCCACCGGTGCCGGGCAGAAGCTGCAGAGCAAGGGCGGCCTCACCGGCTCGTTCTTCCAGGGCCTTTTCGTGACCGTGGTGGCCACGCCGTGCAGCGCGCCCTTCCTGGGCACCTCGCTCCCGGCGGCCATGTCCATGCCGGCGGTGTGGATGGTGGTGGCGCTCACCTTCATGGCACTGGGCCTGGCCTTCCCGTACATTGTGCTGGGCTGCTTCCCCTCGCTGGTGCGCATGCTGCCCAAGCCCGGCCCGTGGATGGAATCCCTGAAGCAGGGGCTCTCCTTCCTGCTCTTCGGCGCCGCAGCCTGGTTCGTGGATGTCTACCTGGTCTTCTGGCCCAAGTCTGAAAACACCACCTGGGTGCTCATCGGCCTGGTCATCATCGCCTGCGCCTTCTGGGTGTACGGCCGCTGGTGCCCCATATTCCGCAGCAAGGGCTCCCGCATCTCCGGCGCCATCATTGCCCTGGCCCTGCTGGCCGGCGGCATCTGGATGTCCGTGCCCGTTTTCAACGCGCACGAGTGGAAGGAGTGGTCCCCCACCGCCATGCAGGATGCCCTGGATGAGGGCCGCCCCGTGTACGTGGATTTCACCGCCAAGTGGTGCGCCACCTGCCAGTCCAACAAGAAGCTGGCTTACACAGAGGAGGTGTACAAGGCCTTTGCCGACCACGATGTGGTGCTGATGCGCGCGGACAAGACCAAGCCGAATGCAGATATCGACGCCGCCATGCGCAAGCTGGACCGCAGCTCCGTGCCCGTGAACGTGCTCTACATCCCGGACAAGGAGCCCGCTGTCACCAGTGAGCTTCTCACCGCTCCCTACATGCTCGATTTCCTGAACGAGCAGTTCAAGGACGTGGAGGAGGAACCCGCGGAGGAAGAGGGAGAGGAGCAGCAGGAGGAGCAGCAGCCCACCGAAGAGGAAGTGTGATTGGCTGCCGCCTCTGCTGCGGCATACAAAGAATTGAGCGCCCCAAGCGCAACAATCTTTCACTGGGGGTGTCCGGCATTCTGCCGGACACCTCTTTTGCCGCTCAAGCGCGGGTGGTGGCCTTGCGGAGGAGGAGGGTGCAGATGCGGTACAGCTCTGTGCGGCTGACCACGCCGCACAGGGCGCGGGTGGCAGGATTCACCACGGGGAGGGAGTTGAGCGGGGTGTTTTGGAAGGCGCGCAGGGCCTCCGGCATGCCATCGGACGGGGATAGGGCGGGAACATCCGCTCGCATGAGGCTCCCGGCGCAGGGCGGGTTGCCGCCATCGTCAGTCGGCAATTCGGAGGCGACTATCAGGCCCACATAGCGGTCTTGCGCATCCACCACGGGCACGTTTTCATCCGGGTGGCGGAGCATCTGGTGCAGCACGCGGTCCAGAGGGGCGGAGGTATGCACCAGCATGGGGCTGCGGCGCATCACATCCGTCACGCGCATGGCGGCGGGGTCTGCGTTCAGGGTGGATGCGGCGGAGGCGGCGCGGTCGTACAGCGAACCGGCAGGCAACAGGCGCGCCACACCGTAGGCCACCGCCACGGCCACCATCACGGGGAAGATGAGGGAGGCGTTCATGGTGAGCTCAATCACCAGCAGCAGTGCGGTGATGGGTGCGCGCACCGCCACGCCGAAAAAGGCTGCCATGCCCACCAAGGCGTACGGCAGCACGCCGCCGCCCACGCCCAGGGCATCCGCCCCGGTGCCGAACAGCGCCCCCAGGAAACAGCCCACCATCAGCGTGGGCATGAGCATGCCGCCCATGGTGCCCACGCCGAACACCACCGCCACCAGCAGAACCTTGCAGCCCAGCAGTGCCGCCATGTGCGGCGTGGAGAGGTTGCCCTCCACCAGCGCGGCAATGGCCTCCTGCCCGTTGCCGACGATGAAGGGGTCTTTCCACGCCACCAGACCCACCAGCAGGCCGGCGGCCGCCATGCGCGGCAGCAGCCAAGCGGAACGCCCGTTCAGGCGGCGGCGCATCCACGCCACAAACCACACCCAGCCGCGCGCGCAAAGCGCGGCCGCCACGGCCAGGAGCACGCACAGGGAAACTTGCGAAAGGCTGCCGAACACCGCATCCGCCGCATACAGGGCATCCGTGCGCCCCAGCAGCCACATGAGCGCGTAGGAGGCACAGGAGGCCGCCAGCAGCGGAGCCATGTAGCTGATGCTGAAGGTACCCACCAGGACCTCGCACACAAACAGGCAGGAGCTCAGCGGCGTGTGGATGGCGGCCGTCATGCCCGCGGCGGCGCCGCAGCCCACCAGCAGGCTCAACCGCGCCGGGGAAACGTTGAGCAGGCGGCCAGCGGCGGATGCCGCCACGGCGGAAGCCTGAATGAGCGCGCCCACCTTGCCGATGCACGCGCCGCTGCCCAGGGAAAGCACGGCGGAAAGGCTGCGCAGGAAACCCTGGCGGCACGGCAGGTGCCCGTCTCCCAGGGAGAACGCCTCCATGTATTCCGGCATGGGGCGCTTATCCACCCGCATGGCCAGGAGCAGAACCAGCGCGGCGGGAACGGCACCCGCAGCGGGAAGCAGCACGCGCGCCCACTCCGGCAGCCGCATGAAGCAATCCACCCGCGGGCACCACTGCCCGGTGTAGAGCCACTGCACGGCATCAATGCCGTAATCGAACAGCAGTGCCGCCAGCGCACCGGCGAGCCCCAGCAGCAGGGCCTGCACCAGCATGGCCTGCCGCTGCCCGATGTGAAGCGCGCGCATCACCCGCAGCAGGAACATCCGGCGGTGGTAGCTGGCGCGGTCCATACGCTGCCGGGCAGGTTACGCCACCACGCCGTCGCGGATGGTGAGCACGCGGTCGCCGCGGGCGGCTATGGAAGCATCATGGGTGACAACAACAAGCGTTTTGCCGCCCTGCTCCGCCAGTTCGAAGAGAAGGTCCAGTATCTGCCCGCCGTTGCGGGAATCCAAGTTGCCGGTGGGCTCGTCTGCAAAAATGATGGAGGGCTCGTGAGCGAGGGCGCGGGCAATGGCCACGCGCTGCTGCTCACCGCCGGAAAGCCCGTTGGGCAGGTGGCCCAGGCGGTCTGCCCGCCCCACGCGCTCCAGCAGGGCAACCACGCGGTCCGTGGCCTCTCGCCCGGCCACCGCGGTGGCGAGCGAGGCGTTCTCCAGC
Source organism: Akkermansia sp. (assembly GCA_045641125.1). Classification (GTDB taxonomy): domain Bacteria; phylum Verrucomicrobiota; class Verrucomicrobiia; order Verrucomicrobiales; family Akkermansiaceae; genus Akkermansia. Next base: position 7,834 of record JAZUGI010000044.1, on the reverse strand, counting down.
GCGGTGAGCTCCGGCATGAGCATGTAGTTCTGGAAGATGAATCCCATGGTGCGGTTGCGGAAACGGGCGCGCTCCTTGGCGGAGAGCGCGTAGATATCCGTGCCGTCTATCACCACCTGCCCCTGCAGGGGCTGCTCCAGCCCGGCGAGGGTGTACATGAGGGTGGTCTTGCCGGCACCGCTGGGACCGCAAAGGAAAACCTTTTCCCCGCGCTTGATGTGGAGGTCCAGGCCGTGAAGCACCTCCACCTGCTTCTTGCCGATGGAGTAGGAACGGTGGAGATTGGTGGCGTGTATCATGCTCGTTGCAGTTCGATGTTGTCAATCAGTCGCACATCGCCGAACCAGGCGGCCACGGCCAGCAGGGCCAGGCGGCGCTGATCCGTCAGCTCGTGCAGGTGCTCCGCATCCACCAGCTCCGCGTAGTCCACGCGCACACCGGGAATGCGCTCCAGCTTGTGGTGCACGGCGGCCGCCACCTCTGCGGCGGGCTTGCCCTGCGCGTAGTCGGCGCGCGCCTCTAAAAGGTACTTGTAGATGCAGGGCGCGGCGGCGCGGTGCTCCGGGGTGAGCCGGGCGTTGCGGCTGGAAAGCGCCAGGCCGTCCTCACCGCGCACAATCTCCGCCCCGTGCAGCGTTACCGGAATATCCATATCGCGCACCAGGCGGCGCAGGATGGCGAGCTGCTGGTAGTCCTTCTTGCCGAACACCGCATCCGTGGGCTGCACCAGGTTGAAAAGCTTGGCCACCACCAGGCACACGCCGGCAAAGTGGCCGGGGCGGCTCGCGCCGCACAGCACGGTGGAAAGGTGCGTTTCCTCCACGGTGATGCTGCGGTCCGCGCTGTACATCTCCTCCGGATTGGGCATGAAAAGCACGCCCACCCCGTTGCTGCGGCAGGTCTCCACATCATCCTCCGGTGTGCGCGGGTAGGCCGCCAGGTCGTTCGCATCGTTGAACTGCACCGGGTTCAGGAACACGCTCGCCACCACCGTGCCCGTGCCCGCCAGCGCGCGCGCCTGGCGGAACAGGGAGGCGTGCCCCTCGTGCAAGGCCCCCATCGTGGGCACCAGCACCATCCTACCGGAACCGCGCAGCGGTGCAAGCGCCGCACGCAGCTCCTCTTTTGTCCGTGCAATCTTCATGCCCACATTCTACCACGCCTCTTCCCCCGTGCAAGGGCGAATTCTCACATACCGCCCTTCCTCCCCAAGTATACAAAAATGCAAATTATTTCAATTTATGCTTGCCAAAGCAACCCGGACGTGTATAATTTGGCCCGGCTGAACATCGAGCTGTAGCGCAGGCTGGTAGCGCGCTTCGTTCGGGACGAAGAGGTCGCAGGTTCGAATCCTGTCAGCTCGACGATGATTGAAGGCCGGAACCCGCTGCCGACGGCAGCGCCGCGGAAAGGGGAATCCCCCGCCGTGTCCTTGGCGCGCAGCACCCATGCCCCTTCCGGCCTCGTCTCCCACTTCCCGGTGCAGCCGCACCCTTCCAACAACACATCATACAACTATGTCCGGTCATAACAAATGGTCCAAGATTAAATTCACGAAGGCGGCAGCCGACGCGAAGAAGGGCAAGATTTTCGCCCGCTTCTCCCACGAAATCACGCTGGCTGCCAAGAGCGGTGGCGGTGATGTGGATACCAACCCGCGCCTGCGCGCCGCCATCGAGGGTGCCAAGGCTGCCTCCATGCCCAAGGAAAACATTGACCGCGCGGTCAAGAAGGGCACGGGCGAGCTTCAGGGTGCCACCATTCAGGAGGTCACCTACGAGGGCTACGGCCCCGCCGGCACGGCCATCATTGTGGAAGTGGCCACGGACAACACGAACCGCTGCTCCTCTGAAATCCGCACCATCTTCTCCCGCAACGGCGGCAACATGGGCACACCCGGTTCCGTCTCCTACCAATTCGACCGCAAGGGCGAGGTGACCATCATCGACGAGGCCCTCAACGAGGACGCCGCCATGGAGCTTGCCATGGATTGCGGGGCAGACGAGTTCGAGCAGGGCGAGAACGACGGCGAGTGGGTGTTCACCTGCGGCCCCACGGACCTGCAGGAGGTATCCGCCGCACTGAGCGCCGCCGGCAAGAACGTGACGGGCATGAAGCTCGTCATGGTGGCCCAGAACCCCACCATCATCTCCGATGTGGACACGGCGCACAAGGTGATGCGCATCTACGAGCTTCTCGACGACTACGACGACACGATGAACGTGTTCACGAACTTCGAGATAGACGAAGCCATCATGGACCAGCTCTCCTGATACGGGAGGGCGAAGGTTCCGCGACCCTGCGGGCGAGGGTGGAACCCCTGCCCCGTTGATTCCATACCGTTATCCAGCCATACCCATGAGCGAGCCGAACGAACAAGGCATGCAGGAACACCGCCGCAGCGTCCACTCCAGGAACGCCGGCGCCTCCGCGCAGCAGCAGGGCGGCGGCCGCCACCATCACCACCGCCACCACGGCGGATTCAACGGTAACGGCAACAACCATTCCAACAACGGCGGGGATTTCCACCGCAACCGCAACAACCGCCACCACGGCGGCAGGAACGACGCTTTCAAGAAGAACACCCAGCAGGGAGAACCCGCACCCCAGGGGCGCGCCTTTGTGCCAGTGGGAGAGCCGCAGCCCCTCACGGGCATCTTGGAAATCACGGGCAAGGGATTCGGCTTCATCCGCACTCAGGATACCGGCTGGGCCCCCTCCAACGAGGCGGTTTACGTGCCCGCGGATATCATCGGCCAATACAACCTGCGCCCCTTTGTGGAAGTGACCGGCATGGCGCAGAAGTACGAGCGCGGGCACCAGCTCATTTCCGTGCAGGCCGTGAACGGCATGTCCCCGGAGGAGGCTGCCGCCTGCCCGCACTTTGAGGACCTGAAGGCCGTGAACCCCACGCACCGCCTGGCGTTTGAAACCCAGCCCTCACGCTACACCACGCGCACGCTGGATCTGGTGGCCCCCGTGGCACGCGGCCAGCGCGGGCTCATTGTGGCGCCGCCGCGCACCGGCAAAACCACGCTGCTCATGCACATTGCAGAGGCCGTGCGGGAAAACTACGAGGAGGACATCCACCTGATGATTCTGCTGGTGGACGAGCGCCCGGAGGAGGTGACGGAGTTCAAGCGCACCCTGCCCGGAGTGGAGATTTTCGCCTCCAGCAACGACAGCGGTGTGCGCGAGCACTGCCGCATCGCGGAAATGTGCATTGAGCGCGCCAGGCGCCTGGTGGAAAACGGCCGCCACGTGCTCATCCTCATGGATTCCATCACCCGCCTGGCCCGCGCCTACAATAACGCGGAGCGCGGCAGCGGCCGCACCATGAGCGGCGGTATCGACGCCCGCGCCCTGGAAACCCCGCGCCGCCTTTTCGCCGCCGCGCGCAATACGCGCAACGCCGGCTCCCTCACCATCCTGGCTACCGCCCTCATTGAGACCAACAGCCGCATGGACGAGTTGATTTTCCAGGAATTCAAGGGCACCGGCAACATGGAGCTCGTACTCAACCGCCGCATTGCGGAGATGTACATCTACCCCGCAGTGGACATTTTGAAGAGCGGCACGCGCCGCGTGGAGCTCATCCTCCCGGAGATGATGCTGGAGAAAATCCGCCTCATCCGCCGCGGCCTGGCCAACTACAAGCCCACGGAAGCCATGGAGCGCCTGCTCTTCTTCCTGCGCAAGTGCCCCAGCAACGCCCAGCTCCTGCTGGATATCAAGAGCAGGAACTGATTTGGCAAACAGCCATCCCCGCGCCTATGCAAGGCACGCATTGTTCGGTGCCGAGACATGCAACGGGAGACGCCATCCACCCCGCAGAGCGGGGTTCGGTATGGAGACGTTTGGACCGTGGTTCCCCCCCACGCTTTCGCGCGGGGCTAAGGATGAGTCGCCATTGGAATGGCTCCGTAGCTTGCGCGCCGTTGGCGCGGTATATTACCCCCAGTTTCACCAGCTCAGTTGACCCCAAAATAATCATGTTGTATGATAGGTAGCATGAGCCATACATACCATCTAAATCTCGCGCATGTTGTATTTCATGCAGGCAGGCGCTTAATCAGGAAATGCGACCTTGTTCGCTTGCATGCATATATAGCGTCATTGGCCAGGGATTACAGGGTGCAACTTCCTGTGGTTGGAGGTGTAAACGATCATATCCATCTCCTCGGCAATTTCCCTATGGATAAATCCCCGTCTGCAATCGTTGGGGCAATCAAGGCCAATTCCTCACGGTGGCTCAAGACAATCAATGGACACTATTCTGATTTTGCATGGCAAGAAGGCTACGGGTATTTTTCTGTGAGCGCATCTATTCGCGCAGATGTTGTCCGCTATATTCAGAATCAGCCTAATCATCATTCTCGCCAAACTGCAAGTGAAGAATTTGACAGGATGATACGGATACATGAAACCGCTATCAATGCGTGTGATTTGAGGAAGGCGAACGAAATATAATTTCTCCACCCCCCCGCGCCATGCGCGCGGCAATATATAGAGCCATTCCAATGGCGACTCATCCTTAGCCCCGCGCGAAAGCGTGGGGGGCAACCACGGTCCAAACGTCTCCATACCGAAAACGGCCGACGGCTGTAAGGCCGGTTAGCCAGCCGCGCAGCGGCTGCCCGCAGGGTGAGGGCGCGTGAGGCGCGCCCGAAGCAACCCCGCTCCGCGGGGTGGATGGCGTCTCCCGTTGCACGACTCGGCACCGCCGCTACGCGCACCGCGCATTCCGCGCACCGCCCCACAAATCCATGCGTTCCCCAAATGCGTGCGGGTACACGGGGTAATATACCGCGCCTACGGCGCGCAAGCTACGGAGCCATTCCAATGGCGACTCATCCTTAGCCCCGCGCGAAAGCGTGGGGGGCAACCACGGTCCAAACGTCTCCATACCGAACCCCGCTCCGCGGGGTGGATGGCGTCTCCCGCTGCACGACTCTACACCGCCGCTACGCGCCCTGCGTTTCCCGCGATTCCGCTGTGGGGTTCACTTGGTGAGGATGGTACGCATCTGGTTGATATCGATGCACCGTCTCAGGGCGTATTCCTGGATATCACCGAAATCATCATAGCAGAAGGCAAGGTATTTTTTCATGCGGTTGCAATGGGCGGCCTGGGTGGCACCCTCGTGCAGGATGCGGCCGGTCTCCTCTATGAGGATGTTGTAGTAGTTGCACATCTCCTCCCGTGAGGGGTGGGCACCGCCGCGGAGCACGCGGAAGAGATACGGGTTGCGCACCACGCCGCGGCCGAGCATGAGCCCGGCGCAACCGGTTCCCTCCAGGGCGCGCTGCGCCACGGCGGGGGAATCCACGCTGCCGTTGAGCAGCACGGGGCACGGCAGGGACTGCACGGCGGCGGGTCCCAGCTCCCAGTGGAGCCTCTCGGAATACAAATCCGCGCGCGTGCGCAGGTGCACCATCACCATATCCGGGCGCGCTTCCGCCAGCAGGGCAAGAATGCCCTCAAACTCCGCAGGGTCCTGCCAGCCGATACGGCATTTCACGCTGAACTTGCCCTCCGGCACGGCATCGCGCAGGCGCAGCAGGATTTCACGGAAATTCTCGCGGTCGCGCAGCAGGGCGGCGCCGGCACCGTGGCGGTTCACCAGCGGTGAGGGGCAGCCCGCGTTCAGGTTGATGCCCGCCACGGGCAGCTTGAGCAGCTCTGTGGCATCGCGCACCAGGGCGGCGGCATCGCTCCCCGCCAGCTGGGCGTGGATGGGGCAACCGGTCTCGTTCTCACGGATGCAGCGCAGGTTCTCGTCCCCCATGGCGCAAGTGGTGGCGGTGCTGCGGAAATAGGGCGTCACCAGCACATCCGGCAGGCAGCCAATGCGGGAAAGTGTGCGCATGAAAGCCAAATCCGTAACGTCCTGCATGGGTGCGAGTGCCAGTATCATACCCATATATTAGCACGGGCGGCTGGAAAATTCAATAATTTCTACTTGACTTTTCCCCGCAACGGGCGCATAACGCGGGCGCGCCGCGCGCGCATGAATACATTTATATCCGCTATGAAGTATCTGCCTTTCGCACTCCTGACCGCAGCCGCCGCGCTGTGCTCCTGCACCTCTGACAACGGCCTTGCCGGGCTTGACGGCTACGCCTTCAAGCGCAACACGCACTACACGCCCAACGATGCGGTGAACGCGGGCTCCTGGGATGCCCCCGCCGGCATCACTGGCCAGCACGTCATTGTGGTGGACACCAACCTGCAGAAGGCCAACTACTATATCGGCGGCCACCTAGTGGGCACCTCCACCATCTCCTCCGGCAAAGCCGGCCACGGCACGCCGCGCGGCACCTTCCGCATCCTGGCAAAAGACGCGGACCACAAGTCCTCCACCTACGGCAGCATTGTTGACAGCGCCGGCAACACCCTGGTGGCAGAGTACACGCAGGGGCAGCCGATTCCCGCCGGCGGCCACTACAAGGGTGCGCCCATGACGAATGCGCTGCAGATCACCACGGGCGGCGTGTGGATGCACGAGGGTGTTGTCACCTCCGCCCCGGAGAGCCACGGCTGCATCCGCCTGCCCAAGAAGATGGCCAAGATCTTCTACGACAACACCTCCGTGGGCGACACCGTCATCATCAAGTGACCCGGCGCGCCCCGCGCGCCAAAACACCACCCCCTTCATGCAAGAGGACGGCATCATCTTCTACAACCGCTACACCGGGCAGATGGAGCGGGAGAAAGTGATGGGAGAGCGGGCCCTGCGCTGGATATACGGCACGGCGGCCGGGCGCGCGAGCCTGCATCTGCTGCTCAAACGCGCCGTGGCATCACGCGTGATGGGGTGGCTCAAGGACCGCCCCGGCAGCGCACGCTGCCTGCCGCAGTTCGTGCAGGAATACGGCATCAACATGGAGGAATCGGAGCGCCCCCTGGGGGATTTTGCCTCCTTCAACGATTTTTTCACGCGCAAGCTCAAGCCGGGGGCACGCCCCGTATGCGGGGATGATTGCGTGGCCCTGCCCGCAGACGCCCGCCACAGCGGCTGGCAGGATGCCGCAGAAATGAAAGGGGCCTTTGTGAAAGGCCAGCGGTTCGACCTCCCCGCCCTGCTGGGCAGCGCGGAGCTCGCACAAAAATACGCGCACGGCACCGTGGTGCTCAGCCGCCTCTGCCCGGTGGACTACCACCGCTTCCACTTTGCCGTGGCGGGCACGCCGGAAGCCCCCAAGCGCATCCCCGGCCCGCTGGCCAGCGTATCCCCGTACTGCCTGCGCCGCAACCTTGCCTGGCTCTGGACCAACAAGCGCGAGCTCACCATCATCCACTCCGATACCGTGGGAGACGTGCTCTCCCTGGCCGTGGGCGCCACCGGCGTGGGGGCCATCACCCAAACCTACACCCCCGGAGAACACGCGGACAAAGCGCAGGAGCAAGGCTATTTCTCCTTCGGCGGCTCCACGGTCATGACCTTCTTCGAGCCCGGTCGCGTGCAGCTCGCAGAGGATATCCTGGAGCACACCGCCGAATGCGTGGAAACCTACGCCCACATGGGAGATGTGCTGGCCCGCATCCGCTGATGCGGCACATGCGTCCCAAAGAATTTGGGGAACCTATGAATTCGGGTGGTGGGGTAGATGATACGCAAGGCGCATCTTGGTGGTTCAGAGACGTGCAACCGGATAGCGGACCCGCCCCGCCTTTCGCCCCGCCATGGCGGGACGAGGCGGGGTTCCCCGGCGGAGACGTTAGCCCCTCGGTACCCACGGGTTGACACCCGTGGCGAATTTTTGGTAGCACCCCCCGTTCCGGCGGGGTGCAAAGCTTGCGCGCGCCTCGCGCGCGGATTCATCACCACCCT
>JAZUGI010000043.1:0-1989 GCA_045641125.1 Akkermansia sp. | reverse complement strand
GTGGTGATGTAGGCCACGTTCTTCGTCACGTTCACTGCCACTGCACTCGTCCATTGGGCATAGAGGGTGATGTCGGTATTGTAGTCGTACACGCGCTGTGGCTTACCATAGCGGTCGTATACCTGCACGCCGCCCTTGGGCTCAGTGTAGTAGCCGCAGAAGTAGTAGTTGCGGCGCGTGGGCACTTGCACCTTGCCATCCTTCTCGGGGATTGCCGGGAAGCGCTTGCCAAGCTGCGCGGTGAGCGTCTTCACGTCGCCCGTGCCGCCCTGGTTGTTGATCGTGGCGGTGAAGTAATCTCCTTGGGGTAGTTGCCGCTGATGGCCGTAGTAGAGCGTCCGCCGCCGTTGTAGCTGGTCTCGTTGTAGAGCGTACCGTGGGAGCCATGCTGGCCCACTCTGTTGGGATCGCTGTTGCCGCCACTGGCAGCCTCATAATCGGGAGTGCCATTGTTTTTGGCACCATCTATACCACCGCGGCCACCGGCACCGCCGCGACCATTGTAGTAGTGCCAGTTTGCACCGCGCACGTGGGTACCACCCGAACTACCCGAGGCACCACACTGTGCGCCGGGAGCACCACCACCTATAGCATATCGCGCTGCATAGCCGCTGCCGCCGCCGCCGCCGGGGCCACCGCCACCAGAGGAGTAGTAGTTCACCCATCCGGAACCGCTATCATTGGCAGTACCGCCGAAATTACCTGCGGCGCCTGCAGAGGAACCATAGGTGCCGCCCTGCACGTCGAGCGTGAGCGTGCCTACGAGATATACGTTACCCATGGCAGCGCCATTTCTGCCAGCTTCAGCATCTTTGCCGCGCACACCATCGGCATCGAAGTCCCAGTAGCCGCAGTAGCGATTAGGGCCCTGAGGACCGCCCTGAATGTTGTGGCCACTGCCACCTGCACCACCGATGGCTGCCGCAGCACCACCGCCACCGGCACCGCCTTCACCGCCTTCACCAGCCTGGCCGCGCTCACTATGCGTATTGAGCCAGCCATTGCCGCCATTGCCACCGCGACCGCCATTGCCACCGCGGCCGCCACGGGCGCGCAAGGTGCCCTCACCAGTCACGATGAGCGTGGAATTGCCGGGCACCTCAATACCGCAACCGGCAGCTGACATGCCTGAGCCATCGCCACCGCGCACATCAAGGGTTTTGCCCTTGGCAATGTAGATTACCACGGTAGCACCAGGCTTTACCTTGAGGGCACTGCATGTGGCGTAGGCCGTCACCGTCACGTTCGATGTGACGTAGTAGTAGTGGCGGTCATCCAGTTCGATGTTACCTGATGAAGTGGCGGATTTAAGATACTCCACCGTTCGCTGAGCAGCTTGTGCGCCGAGCGCACCACAGGCGAGCACTGCGAGGAGCAGCGCTAAGCGTCGTGTCAGGTTGCTGAGCAAATCATTTTGCCTGCCCGCGCACCTTATGCGCCGGGCAAGCGCTTGCAGATTAGTACTCATTATCAATACGTTTTTGGGGATCTGGCCACAAAATTACAAAAAATATCCTAACAACCCGCACTATTATTATAATTATTTTGCGAAAATTGCCGCCTCAGTCGCAATTATTTGCCGATTTGTATATAGTGCAATCGTGGTGCGCAGCAAAATTACTTAAGTGGTGGTAATAAGTTCTGCTAATTTACTTTCGGTTGCTGAGATATTTTGCTTTGCTGAGCATGCGTGGTTGCTATGGTTTGGAGCGCATGCTGGCACCTCTGCTGAGAAGCGGCTGAGGGCCATCGAATGGCACGCCCTGATGGTGACTTCAAGGGCGAGCAATCCCTACTGTAGGGACTACTGCGCACTACCGTAGGGTGCAGTGCGCACCATCGTAGTGAGTAAATCAGGTTCTTCCGGTTTTTTACGTTGATGCATCGCGCATTGCTGTTGCGCCCCGCTGGGGCTGAACCCCACTCACTGGCTTACCCGTGGCGCCAGCACGGTCTGGGTTCTTGCGCTCCTTCGGAGCAGAAGTTTCT
>JAZUGI010000042.1:0-2530 GCA_045641125.1 Akkermansia sp. | reverse complement strand
CACCGCGACGCCCACTACCCCCAGCCGCTTGACGAGCTGGTGGAGGCCGGGGCGTTCAAGCTCGCCAACCCCCGCGCCCGCGAGGTTTACGCCGGGTTCTTCGGGGGCAAGCCGGAGGGCAGGGCCGCCAAGAAGGCCAAGGCCAAGAAGGGCAAGGCCGAGGAGGAAGCCAAGGTCGAGGAGCCCAAGGAACCCGCCGCCCCGCAGGACGATGACGAGGTGGCATGGCGGCAGATAACCGCCGAGCGCGAGGAGGAGCGCAACCAGGAGCTTGAGGCGGCTGCCGCCGCACTTGAGCCCTCCGAGGACGAGCTCCCCGCAGAGCCGGAGATCGCCGACTCCCTGCCCCAGGCCGGGGAACCCGAGCCCGCCGCCCCGGAACCCGCCCCGGCTCCCGCACCCGCGCAGCCCGCCAGCGACAGGAAGCTGGTGTGCGCGGTCGTGATGCCCGGCGAGACGGAGCCGCAGCCCATCCCGGCGGACATCGTCCTGAAGCCGGGCATGAGGCTCATCCGCCAGTACAAGGGAGCCACCTACGAGGTGGAGGTAACGGAGGACGGGTTCAAGTGGGAGGGCGAGGTCTACCCGACCCTCACGCACATCAGCTGGAAGGTGACGCCCTAGAAGGCCGGGGGAACCACATTCTTCGGCATCCCGGCCAAGCACCGCGCCGCCAAGTGAAGCAACAACCACCCACTACCACCACCATGACGAAACTGGACGGAAAGGGCATGACCCGGCAGGAGGCGGACGAGCTGATCCGCAAGCTCCCGGGCATGGACACGGGGCAGCTCACCACCATGTGGGCTGCCCTGTTCGGGACGGTGTGCTACACCAAGCGGCGGGACTTCATCCGCCGCAGGCTGGAGTGGCGCATCAACACGCTGGTGTCCGGCGGCATATCGGAGCGCGCCATGAAGCGCGCCGAGGACCTGGCGGACGACACCCTCCTGCGCCTCAAGAGCCGCGCCCTCGTGGAGCGCGCCGACAGGCAGGAGGCCAAGCCCGTGCAGCGCGTGATTGTCCGCAGGTTCAAGGGGCTTGAGCACCGCGTCTACCCGGACGAGCGCGGCGGCTTCACCTACGCGGGCAAATACTTCCACACGCTCTCGGAGGTCAGCACGCTCATCTGCGGCTACTACATCAGCGGCACCAAGTTCTTCGGCATCAGGAAACAGGAAAAATGAAACAGTCCATCGCAAGCAAGATAGCAACAGCTCCCGGCAGGACGCGCTGCGCCGTCTACACCCGAAAGAGCGTCACCAAGGGGCTCGACCAGCAGTACAACTCCCTCCAGGCGCAGGAGGACAAGTGCAGGCAGTACATCTCGCTCCACGACCACGAGGGCTGGGTGTACGCTGAGACATACTCCGATGCGGGCATCAGCGGCGGCACCACCAACAGGCCGCAGCTCCAGCGCATGCTCGCGGACGCCAAGGCCGGGCGCATCAACCTGATTGTGGTCTACAAGCTCGACCGCTTGAGCCGCACCCAGCTCGACCTGCTGGACATGCTCGACAAGCTCTCCGGCTGGGGCGTGGAGGTGGCCAGCGTCTCCGAGCAGTTCGACACCTCCACCCCGGCGGGGCGCGCCATGCGCAACCTGCTGGGCGTGTTCGCGCAAATGGAGCGCGAAATGGTTTCCGAGCGCACCAAGGCCAAGTTCGACGCCACCCGCCGCCAGGGCTACGTGCCCGGCGGGAAGCCGCCCATCGGCTACGTCCGCGACAAGCTCGACCTCGTACAGGACAGGTACGCCCCCACCGTGCGGGAAATCTTCCGCCTCTACGCCCAGGGGCTCGGCGGTTCCCGCATTGCAGAAACCCTCAACGAGCAGGGCGCGCGCCGCCCCCTGCGCAGCGGGCTGGAGGGCTACTGGCGCGCCGAGAACGTCAACCTCATCCTCCGCAACCCGGTCTACGCCGGGTACGTGCCCACGCCCGACGGCGAGCTGCTGGAGGGCAGGCACGCGCCCATCGTTCCGCGCGAGGAGTGGCACGCCGTGCAGCGGCGGATGGATGCCGTGGCCGAGGAGGTCGCCAAGCGCGTCAAGCCCCGCAAGTGGGGCCACGGCCCACGGCGGCGCGATTTCATCATGCCCCTGGAGGGCATCCTGCGCTGCGGCTCTTGCGGCTGCCCCCTGACGCCCGCCGTCTCCGGCAAGGGCCACCGCTACTACCAGTGCATGCACAGGCGCGGGCGCAGCAAGCCCGAACGCTGCGAATGCCCGAACCTCAACGCGGACGAAATCGAGAGGTTCGCCATGCGCCAGCTCGCGGATCTCCGCGCAGACTCCCACCTCATCACCTCCATCCTCTCCCGCCTCCCGGACGAGACGTCCGAGACCGTGATCGCCGCCATGAAGAACATCGACAAGCTCACGGACTACTGCGACCCCGAGCTCATGAAGGAGCTCTATTCCCACGTTTTCGAGGAAATCGTGTTCGACTGGCGCGGGGAGAAAATAGACATCAAGTTCAAGAAAGACTAGACACCATGAACAAGCAGACAACCATCGACTTCGAGCGCA
>JAZUGI010000041.1:0-5662 GCA_045641125.1 Akkermansia sp. | reverse complement strand
CCCCCGCGCTGAGTGGCGTGGATTCTGGATTATCCGCCGCCGCTCCTGGGGAGCTTTGGCGTGACAAGGGATTAGGAGAGGCGGACGAACGGCGGGGCGGCTCCGCTATCCGGTTGCAAGTCTCTGAACCACCAAGATGCGCCCCGCGCTTTCCACCCCACCCCCTAAATCCACATGTTCCCCAAATTCTTTGGGACACACATGATTTTTTGCTCAGCGCATGTCCAGCACGGGGACCAGGAGGGGTTCCACCGGGCCGGTGTAGCGGGAGAGCGGGCGGAAGAGGGTGTTGTCCTCCAGCTGCTCCAGGATTTGCGCCACCCAGCCCGCGCAGCGCGCAATGGCGAACACGGTGGTGAACATGCGGGTGGGAATGCCCAGGCTGTAGTACACCGTGGCGGAGTAGAAGTCCACATTGGCGTTGAGCCCCTTGCGGGCGCGCATCATCTTGGCGATCATATCGCTCATGCGTATCCACTTGGGTTCGCCGATGGTCTGGGTGAGGCGGATGGCGATGCGGCGCAGCTGCGGCGCGCGCGGGTCCAGCGTCTTGTACACGCGGTGGCCCATGCCGAAAATCTTCTCGTGGCGGGCCAGCTTCTCGTTGATGTAGGCCTCCACGTTGTCCTCGTCGCCAATCTCCTTGAGCATCTCGATGACGGCCTCGTTGGCACCGCCGTGCAGGGGCCCCTTGAGCGCACCGATGGCAGCGGTGATGGAGGAGTACATGTCCGACAGCGTGGATGCGGTGACGCGGGAGGCGAAGGTGGATGCGCTCATGCCGTGGTCTGCATGCAGGATGTAGGCCACATCCAGGATGTGCGCCTCCGCCGGGTCCGGCTCCTTGCCCTTGAGCAGCCACAGGAAATGCTCCGCCTCTCCCAAATCCGTGCGGATGGGCGGCAGGTCCAGCCCTTGGCAGATGCGGTAGTAGTACGCCGCCATCACCGGCAGCTTGGCAATCAGCGAAAGCCCGATCTCCTTCATCTGGCTCGGGTCCTTGGTGCGGTCGTCGTACATGCCCAGCATGGACACCGCCGTGCGCAGCGCGCTCATGGGGCGGGCGGTCTTGGTGGCCGTCTTGAAGAAGTCCAGGATGGGCTGCGGGAGCTCGCGGTCGTGGCGCAGGCGCTGCTGCAGCCCCTCCAGCTCGTCTCTGTTGGGCAGGCGCTTGTTGAGCAGCAGGTAGATGATTTCCGTGAAGGTGCACAGGTCCACCAGGTCCTCAATCTCATAGCCGCAGTACAGCAGGCGGCCCTCTTCGCCGCGCACGTCGCTCAGGCCGGTCTCATTGGCCACAATGCCCTTGAGCCCCTTGGTGAAAATGGGCTTGGAAGGATCGGGAATGAAGTCGCTCATCAGTTATGCAGGGGCTAGCGTTCACAAATCGCCGTACCAGGCATCCTCCAGCTCGCCAAAGCCCTTGAGGTCAATCTCCGGGCGGGCCTCCACCCAAGCCTTCACGGCGGCGCGCTGTTCCTCGCTGGTGAAGCGGGGGTCCGCCGCATGCACGGTGATATTGCATCCCGTGTTCTGCAGGCAGCCGCTGCACACCAAATCGTTGGGTTCCAGGCATTCGGCATCGAACGCGCGAATCATCTGCTCGCACTCGGGGGAATCCACATCACCCTTGTACTCAAAGGAAAACTCGAAGCAGAGCTCACGGTACTCTCCCACGCGGTATTTCTTGCGAAGTCGCTTTTTCATAACGCGCGTACTCTAGTGCATGCCTTGTGCTTTGTCAACAAAAAAACGGCGGGCAAGACGGAGCCAACGTAATTGATAGCCTTTCATCCTTGCTTTTGCGGGCCGGCACGCTATACTGGGGAGCGTATGAAAGAGACCCTTACCGATTTGAAGGAACGCCGCAGCTGCCGCAAGTATGAACCCCGCCAGGTGGAGCCGGATGACCTCCGCGCCGTGCTGGAAGCCGGCACCTATGCCCCCACCGGACACGGCACGCAATCCCCCGTCATGGTGGTGGTCCAGAACCCGGAGCTCATGGCCCGCCTTTCCAAAATCAATGGTGAAATCATGGGGGCGGACCGCGATCCCTTCTACGGCGCGCCCACGGCGGTCATCGTCTTTGCCGATACCGAGTACAAGACGGCGCGGCAGGATGCTTGCATGGTGATGGGCAACCTCATGAACGCCGCGCACGCGGTGGGGCTGGGGTCCTGCTGGATCAACCGCGCCAAGGAAATGTTCCAGCGGGAGGACCTGGCGGACCTGCGCCGAAAGTGGGGGCTCAAGGACACGCTGGAGGGCATGGGCATCTGCATTCTCGGCTATGCGGCGGAACGCGGCTGCCGCCCCGCCGCCCCCCGCAAGGAGGGTTACGTGGTGTGGGACTGATGCAGCCCGCATGCGTGCGGGGAGGCATCATGAAACGATAACAACTTGCCATCACGGGTGGAGTCTGGTATGCTGGGCGTCCCGTGAGTAGACATTGGACAACCCTGGTGATATTGGCAGCGGTAACGCTGCTGGTGGCGGCGTGCAGCCGCGAGGACACGGAGAGCAAGGTGGTGCGGATGGGATGCTTCCCGAACGTGACGCATGTGCAGGCACTGGTGGCGCGCAACATGAGCCGCCACGGGGAAGGCTGGTTCGAGCGCTACCTGCCGGGGTACAGTTTCGAGTGGTACACCTACAACGCCGGCCCCACGGCCATGGAGGCCCTGTTCGGCAAGACGGCGGATTTGACCTATGTGGGCCCCAGCCCGGCTATCAACGCCTACGCGGTGTCCAACGGCCGCGCGGTGCGCCTGCTGGCGGGCGCGGTGAACGGCGGTGCCGCCCTGCTGGTGGCACCCGGCAAGGGTATTTCCCAACCGGCGGATTTCAAGGGGCGCAACATAGCCACCCCGCAGCTCGGCAACACGCAGGATGTCTCCTGCCGCGCCTGGCTCGCCAAGAACGGGCTCAAAACTTCCCTGGAGGGCGCGGGCGACTGCCGCGTTTCCCCCACGCCCAACGCCATGCAGCTGCAGCTCATGAAACAGGGAGACATTGACGCCTGCTGGACCGTGGAGCCCTGGGTTTCCCGCCTGGAGCAAAACGCCGGGGCCATGGTACTGGTGCAGGAGCCGGATGTGGTGACGACCGTTCTGGCGGTGCGCACGGGCTGGCTCAAGGCGCACCCGCAGGAGGCCGCAGCAATCATCCGCGCCCACAGTGAGCTGACCCGCTGGATTCAGGAACACCCGCAAGAGGCCCAAAGGCACGTGGTGGACGAGCTTTCCGAGCTCACCCAAGCCCCCATGCCGCCGGAGCTGGTGGCTTCCGCCTGGGCACGGCTCAAGCTCACGGATGCCATCGACCTGCCGGGGCTTCGGCAGTTTGTGAAGGATGCCCAATCGTGCGACCTGCTGGACCACGTGCCGGACATCGAGGGACTGATTTACCAACCGCAGGAACAGGAGGAGAACCACCCATGACCCAGGAATACACCCATCAGGAAATTCATGAGTACCCCACCGCCAAGCTCAGCGTGGAGCACGTTTGCAAGTACTTCAACACGCAGGGCCGCACCGTCACGGCGCTGGAGGACGTATCGCTCAACATCAACGAGGGCGAATTCGTTTGCTTCGTGGGGCCCAGCGGCTGCGGCAAGTCCACCCTGCTCAACATCATTGCCGGGCTGGAGAAGCCGGACAAGGGCCAGGCGCTCATCGACGGCACACCCATTCTGGGCCCGGGGCGAGACCGCATGATGATGTTCCAGGAGCACGCGCTGTTCCCGTGGCTGGATGTCATAGGCAACGTGATGTTCGGGCTCAAGCAGAAGCCCAACCTGAACGACAAGGAACGCCTGGAGGTGGCCAAGTACTACCTTTACCTGGTGAAGATGGACAACTTTGCCCACGCCAACATCCATGAGCTTTCCGGCGGCATGAGGCAGCGCGTGGCGCTGGCGCGCTCCCTGGCCCCCAACCCCAAGATTCTCTTGATGGACGAACCTTTCTCCGCGCTGGACGCCATGACCCGCGAACAGCTCTACGGCGATATCCAGGAGATTTGGGCAAAGCGCCGCAAGACTATCATCTTTGTCACCCACAACGTGCGCGAGTCCGTGTGCCTGGGCACGCGCGTCATCCTCTTCTCCCCCCACCCCGGGCGCGTTCGCGAGGAATTCCACGTGGAGCTCCCGCGCCCGCGCAATATCAACAACCACGACCTGGCGGACATCTCGCGCGAAATCACCTCCGCGCTCAAGGGATACGCCGCAGAGGAAACAGATTGACCGCACACCATGAAACGCTTCATCATCATCGTCTCGTTCTTTGCCTTCCTCATCCTTGTATGGGCCGCGCTCACGGGAGATCTGGCCTGCATCGGGCTGGAGGAGAGCCTGTGGTCACCCTTCGTGCTGCCGCCGCCGAGCACGGTGGCCAACTACCTGTGGGACAACATGGCGAACGGCAAGATACCGCTCTCCATGCTCATCACGCTGCGCCGCCTGCTGATTGGCTACATCGTCGGCCTGGCGCTGGGAGTACCGCTGGGTATGCTGGCGGCGCGCTTCAAGAGCGTGAACGATACGCTGGGCATGCTGGCGCTGGGTCTGCAGGCGCTGCCGAGCGTGTGCTGGGTGCCGCTGGCGTGCATCTGGTTCGGGCAGACGGAGGCGGCCCTGCTGTTCGTGGTGATCATGGGCACGCTGTGGAGCGTGCTGCTCTCCACGGAAAACGGCATGAAGAACGTGCCGCCCATCTACGCGCGCGCCGCCCGCACCATGGGCGCGGGCAAGTTGTACACGCTCATCCACGTTACCCTGCCCGCCTCCGCGCCCTTTGTGGTGAGCGGCATGAAGCAGGGCTGGGCCTTCGCCTGGCGCTCCCTCATGGCTGCGGAAATCTACGTGTCCGTGGTCTCCGGCTTCGGCATCGGCCAGTACCTGCACTACGGCCGTGAGCTGCAGCGCATGTACCAGGTCATCGGCATCATGTTCATCATCATTGCCATCGGCCTGCTGGCGGACAAGATTCTCTTCTCCCCGGCGGAGCGCTGGCTGCACCGCCGCTGGGGCACCGGAAAGGATTGATCTGGCACCATGGAACGCAGTGCTATAAGTGAGCTGCAAACAATGCTCGGCGGCGTGATTGCCACGGATGCCGGGACTCTGGAGACATACGCGCACGACAAGTGGCACGCAAGCGCGCTGCCGGAATGCGTGGCCTTTCCCCGCAGCACGGAGGAGGTGGCCGCCATCCTGGAATTCGCGGATACGCACGGCATTCCCGTTACCCCGCGCGGTGCGGGCGTGGGCTATGTGGGCGGCTGCGTGCCCGTGCGCGGCGGCATTGTGCTCTCACTGGAGCACATGAACGCCATTTTGGAAATCAACCCGGCGGACGGCGTGGCCGTGGTGCAGGCGGGCGTGCTCACGGCAGACCTGCAGGACGCCTGCGAGGCGCAGGGATGGTTCTACCCGCCGGACCCCGCGTCCCGCAAGGAATCCAGCATCGGCGGCAACATTGCCACCAATGCCGGCGGCCCGCGCTGCCTGAAGTACGGTGTCACCCGCCCCTATGTGCTGGGGCTCACCGTGGTGCTGGCGGACGGCCGCATCCTGCGCTGCGGCGGCCGCACCCACAAGAACAAGCAGGGCTTTGATTTGGTGGGGCTTTTCGTGGGCAGCGAGGGCATGCTGGGCGTG
>JAZUGI010000040.1:0-26613 GCA_045641125.1 Akkermansia sp. | reverse complement strand
GTGCCGTCGCCGTTGTCCACCGCGCCGAATGCGGTGATAAGCGCATCCGCGCATGATTTCAGGGTGCTCACGGTGTCAATTTCCGCGTAGGTTGAGTCCACGGAGTTGAACCACTGCTTGAAGTAGCCCGCCTTGGCGGATTGGTTCTTCAGCACAGACCACGCGCCGCCTATGTTGGTGTAGTCGTGGAAATCTCCCAGGTACCACGGCGCTATCATGAAGAAGTCGCCGCCGGCTCCCTCATCTCCGTTGTAGTTCGTCCAATTGTCGAAGAAGTACATGTCCATGCGCAGGGACTGCGTGCCGCCCAGGTCGTCCAGGTACTCCTTGCTGTAGGTGTAGCCGTAGGGCAGGGTGCGCGTGGGATCCGCAAACACGCCGTAGTAGGATTCCCAGTAGGTGAGCACGTTCGCTGCCACGTTGTACCAGCATGTGTTTTCGTCATCCAGCAACGGGCCGAAGGTTGACACTTCCATGGTGGTGCCGCCCAATCGGCGTTGCAGCTCGCCCATGAACGAGAAGTTGTGGAACTGGTTGTACAGCTGCCCTGCACCGCGCCATGGTTGCCGCCCTATTGCCTGCCAGTAGTAGCCCTTGCCGTTGTCGAAAAACCGTGTGGAGCTTGTGATGTTGTTGGGGTTCACTCCGTTGGCCACCAGTGTGGTGCCTTCTGCCATGGAAAAAGCCGCCATGCAGGCCAACAGGGCTGTCCTGAGAATTTGCGGGAGATGTAATTTCATAGATACCTATTGAGATTTGCCTGCTAGCCTACAGTATTTGGAATGCTGATGCAAGCAAAAAAGTAAAAAAGAGGTGGAGCCGTGCACAGGCACTGCCGGGCCGGGTTCAGGCGGCCGCCCTCGCGTGGATGCTGCCCATCCATACGGAACGGCAGCAATATGGATTTTTGAAGGCAAAGGCCCGTCCGGCGGAATGCCGGACGGGCTTGAATTGTCCCGGTTGCCAATGGGCAATTACTTGATGAGGCCTTCCTTGCGGAGCAGGGCGTCCGGCTTGGGGTCGCGGCCCATGAAGTCACGGAAGAGCTGGGCGGCGGACTTGCTGTCGCCCTTGGAGAGGATGGTCTCCCTGTAGGCGGCACCGGTGGCGGGATTGAGCACACCCTCCTGCGCGAAGCGGGAGAAGGCATCCGCCGCCAGCACCTCTGCCCACTTGTAGGAGTAGTACCCCGCGGAGTAGCCGCCGCAGACGCAGTGGGTGAGGCTGCGCATGGAGGAACGGGCACGCACGGTGGAAGGCATGCGCCAGGCACCGACGAGATCGAAGGAGGCTTCGTCCAGGTCGCGCCCCTTGAAGAACTTGTCGTAGTTCATGTGCATCTCCAGGTCCAGCTTGGCGTAGGAGAGTTGGCCCATGGCATCCGTGGCGGGCATGTAGAAGCGGCTGTCGTTGAGCTTCTTCACCAGCTCGGCGGGCATGGGCTCGCCGGTCTTGTAGTGCTTGGCGTAGGTGGCCAGGGCCTCCGGCTCCCAGCACCAGTTCTCGTTGAGCTGGCTGGGAAGCTCCACAAAGTCCCAGGCCACGTTGCTGCCGGAATGTGCCAGGAGCTCGGTATCGGAGAGCATGTTGTGCATCATGTGCCCGAACTCGTGGAAGATGGTCTCCACATCATAGTGGGAGTACAGGGCGGGCATATCCTCCGTGGCGGCGGAGAGGTTGCCGCAGAGGGCGGCCAGGTGCGGGCGGTGGGGCTTGCCGTTGGCGGCGGGCTCGCCGAGCACCATGGGCATCACCCATGCGCCGGCCCGCTTGGTGGAACGCGGGTACAGGTCCATGTAGAAGGAACCGAGGTGGGCACCGGTCTTGTTGTCGCGCACCTCGAAGAGGCGCACCTCGGGGTGCCACACCTCCGCCTTACCGGCGGGGAGCTCCTCACCGGGCTTGAGGCAGACGGTGGGTACTTCCTTGAAGTTGATATCGTACAGTTTGGCAGCCAGATTGAACATGCCCTCGCGCACGCGCTCCGCCTCAAAGTACGGGCGCACGGAGTCCGGGTCGAAGGAATAGCGCTGCTTCTTGAGCTGGTAGGCGTAGTAGTTGGAATCCCAGGGATCCATCTTGTCCACCTTCTCCGTTGTTCCGGTCTCCTTGGCGTAAAAGTCGAACAGCTCCTGGCATTCCTGCCGGAAGAAGGGCAGCACCTGTTTGGCCATGTCATCCACAAAAGCCATGGCCTTGTCACCGCTTTCCACCATACGGTGCACGGTGGTGTAGTCTGCAAAGGTCTTGAAGCCGAGCAACTCCGCAAGCTCCTTGCGAAGCTGCATCACTTCCGCCACAATCTCGGCGGTGTCGTACTCTCCGCAGCCCAGGCTCTGGCGGCCCTCCCAGGCGGCCTTGCGGGTGGCGGGCACGGAACAGTTGCGCAGCACCTCCACCACGCTGTCGATATCCAGGGTGACAATCCACTGCGGATTCTCCTTGGTGCCGTATCCCTTCTCCAGGGCGGCGGCGGCGGACTTGGCCATCCAGGCATCGCTCATGCCGGCCAGCTGAGCCTTGTCGGTCACCACCAGCTTCCAGGCGTTCTGGGAATCCAGCACCCTCTTGCTGAACTCATGGGAGAGGTTGCTGAGGCGCTCGGAGATTTGAGCCTTGCGGGCCTTCTGCTCCGGGGAGAGGTCGGCACCGCCCTCTCGGAAGGAATCCACGACCTGCTGCACGTAGCGCTGCTTGGCGGGGGAGAGGGATTTCACCCATTCCTGCGCGGCGGCGGACTTCACCACGGCCCAAAGCTTTTCATTGGCGATGAGGGAAGCGGAGAAGGCGGAGAGTTCGGGAATGAGCTCTTCCTGCACGCTGCGGATTTCCGGGGAATCCAAGTTGGAGCTCAGCGTGCTGAGCATGCTGCCTGCGCATTCCAACTCCATGCCGAGATTGCTGTATGCCAGGAAGACGTTTTCAAAGGTTGCCTTGTCCGGCTCCACGGCGCAGATGGCAGCAATGCTCTGCTGCGCGCGCTGCAGGCCGTAGCGGATATCCTTGAGCACCTGGTCCGGGGTGATGCGGGACCAGCGGGGGTACTCGTTCCAGGCGCAGGCAGGGTGCTCTGCAGCCACGGGCGTGGGGGCCATGGGAGCGGCGCTGTCCTGCGCGGCAAGCGGTGCGCCCAGGACGCACCCGAGCGCGATTGTCATCAGTATGTTCTTGGTGTTCATATATGTGTTGTATGGTTGAGAATCCTATTCCATGCGCGCGAGCTCCTGCCGGGCCAGCGCGCAGCATCCTGCGTAGTCCAGGCGGCCGTTGGGCAGCGCGGGGATTTCCGGCACATGCAGGATAATGCGCGGGCACCAGTTTTCCGAGTACCCTTCATTGCGGATGCCGTAGCTGAGCACCGCGATATCCGGCGGCAGCTTGTCCGCCGGCAGCGTGGTGAGCATAATCAGGTGGTCCCGCGCATCGCGGTCGGAAAGGGAGACAATGGCAATCTTGCGCTCCGTGGCGGTGGGGTCGGTCTCGCCGAATCCCTCCAGCAGCAGGTTCTCCAGCGCGGTGTGGGGGATGAATTCCCCGCGCACCATGGCGTAGCGCTCGCGGGTGCCGAAGATATGCAGCTTGCCGTCCGCATCCATCATGCCCAGGTCTCCCGTGCGCAGCCAGCCGTTGCGGATGTTGGCAATGGTGGCCTCCTCGTTGTCCTGGTAGCTGTGGGTGAGGGCGGCTCCGCGCACCCAGACCAGGCCGGGCGTGTTGACGGGCAGCAGGTGGGAGGGGCGGCGCGGATCGCTGATGCTCACGGCAATGCCGGGCATGGGCTCGCCAATGCCCTCCTGCCGCAGGTAGGGTGCCGTTTGCCGCACAGATGCGGTGGCGGTGGGCGTGTTGTTTTGGGAAAGGGACACCAGGGAGCCGGCTTCCGACAGCGCGTAGGAACCCAGCAGGGTGGTTTGCAGGCGCTCTTTCACGGCGCGTGCCAGCGCGGGGGGCACGGGGCCACCGGCGGCCACCAGGTATTTCAGGTTGAGCAGCGGGCAATCCTGCCCGTCTGCAATGAGTGCGCGCGCCACATCCGGCGTGGCTACAAGGGATTTCACCCCGTGGCGCAGAACCAGCTCGCGCAGGCGGCTGCCCGCATCCACTGCGGAGGGATAGGTCACCATGTTGTAGCCGTAGAGCAGCGGCATGAGCAGGCCGGGAATGAGCCCGGCGCTGCAATAGAGCGGCGCGGTGGAGAGGATATGCTGCCCTTCCCGCAGCTGCATGCGGCTCTGCAGCCCCATGAGATTGGCCAGCGCCATGCGGTGGGTGAGCACAATGGCACGCGGGGCACCGCTGGTGCTGCCGCTGAAAATGAGCGCCACCTCGTCGTGCGGCTTGCGGGCGGGCAGCTTCAGGAAGCGCAGCAGCTGGTCCGTGCGCAGGTAGCGCAGCATGGCGCGCCACACGCGCAGCCGCCCGTTGCCCAGCGCTTCCAGCGTGTCGTCTATGTAGATGAGATCGCGCGTGGGCGGCCACTGGAACTTGCTCTGCAGGCTCACAAAGCGGGCTTCCGTGATGAAGCGCGTCACATGCGCCTGCAGCATCATCTCCCGCACTATCTCCGGCGCGGCGGTGTAGTTGATGTTCACCGGGGCAATGCCGGCGAACAGGCAGGCCAGGTTGGCAATGGCGGCGCGCTTGCCGGGCGGCAGGATAACACCCAGCCGCTTGTGCGTGATGGTGCGGCGCAGGTGCCGCGCCAGCATCAAAGAGATGGCCAGCAGCTGACGGAACGTGAGCTCGGAGTCGTCTATGCCGTCAATGATTTTTGCCTCTGCGTGGCTTTGCATGCAGGTAACGAGCATGCGCGCCAGCGAGCAGTCCTCCGGCAGCGGCAGCTCCGCAAACATGTCTGCCGAGCACTCCATCCAGGCCTCCAGCACGC
This sequence comes from Akkermansia sp., assembly GCA_045641125.1. Lineage (GTDB taxonomy): Bacteria > Verrucomicrobiota > Verrucomicrobiia > Verrucomicrobiales > Akkermansiaceae > Akkermansia. Next base: position 21,725 of record JAZUGI010000040.1, on the reverse strand, counting down.
GGGCGCTCTGCGCACCCTTGCCGCGGATGGGAGGCATCACGCGCATCCGCACTTCATGGCAGGGCTGCTGCGTGGTCACGGTGTTTTCCAGCCCCTCGTTGAACATGCCCACATAGACGGGCACCGTCTCCAGGGAGCAGCCGTCCATGTGGGAGAGCAGGCGCCCGGGAACATCGCTGAGCGTGGCACCGTCCTCGCTGTCGCGCGGCCCGGTGAGCAGCACCACGTGGCGGCCGCTGCCCATCATGTCGTGCAGCTGTTCCGCCAGCATGATACCGCTCTGCCGCGCCATGGAACCCATGATTCCGGCGGCGCGGCTCTGGCGCAGGTAATCCATCACCTCCCCGGTGGGCATGCAGGTTTCCTCCACCAGCCAGGCAACGCGTTGCGCGCCGCCCAGCTGGGATTCAAGCTCCTGCAGGACCTCCAGGTTGGGGATGCGGTTGGGAACGAAGAACGCCGGGCGCGCCGGCACATGCTCCCTACCCTCTGTGCGAATGGATGGCATGTATGCCCGTGAGGCGCTTATTTACGCAGCGCATCACGGATTTCGCGCAGCAGTTGGATGTCTTCCGGGGTGGGGGCGGGAGCTTCCTCCTTGGGTTCCTCCTTGCCCTTGGCGCGCAGCTTGCAGATGACGCGGATGGCGAAGAAGATGGAGAGGGCGATGATGAGGAAGTCGATGATGGTCTGGCAGAACGCGCCGTACTTGATGCCGTTCCAGGCCAGAGCATCCAGCTTGCCGGCGGGCGTGATCATCAGGATGGCGGGCATGATGATATCATTCACCAGGGAGGTGACAATCTTGCCGAACGCACCGCCGATGATGACACCGACAGCCATATCCACCACGTTGCCCTTGAGGGCGAACTCCTTGAATTCCTTCACCCATGCGGGTGTGATTTTATCAATTTCCATATTGTATATTGATTGGGTTTGGTTAGAGTTGTTTGAAAGCCTTGGTACCCCATTCCGTGCAGGTCCACGCGGAACCGTCCCCGGAGGTGAAGACGCACACGCCGCCCGTGGGCACCTTGATATCGTGCGCGGCGCAGAATCCCTCGTAGTCGCCCGTGATATGCGGGGCAAAGCGGATGGTGCCGTTGCTGGAGACGCAGAGCAGCACCTCCCCCTCCGCCACCTCCGCGGCCAGCTCCCGCCAGTTTGCGATGATGCGCGGCACATCCACCTTCCAGCCGTCCGGAACTACGGCGCGCGCGTTCCACAGCTCGATGGCCTCTGCTCCCAGGCGCGCCACCACTTCTTCCTCCGTGCGGTTCTCGTCGGGGCCGTAGTCCACCTCGATAAAGCGGGCGTCCGCCACCACGGGGCAGGGATTGCCCAGCTCCTCTGCAGCCAGTTCCGCCGTGCGCATGGTGCGCTTGAGCGGCGCGGCCAGGATGCGGGTGGGGGTGAGCCCCAGCTTTTTGAGGTAGAGGCCGATACCGCGCCCGCGCTCCTCCTCCACGAGTTCCAGGTCGGTTCTGGAGCCCACGCGGGTGGGAGTTTCCCCCTTGCGGAAGGTGTTGCCGTGGCGAGCGATGATAAGCGTTTTCATAATACGGAGCGGTGCCGTTTCTGGCACTCCGCATTCTACCCCACACCCACCCCGCCTCGCAAGTCAAAAGTGAGTGTGTACCGGCATGCGCGTGTATTTTGTTTTACAAGACTCGTGCACTAGGCTAGAATGACCGCCTATGGAAATCCCGCAGCATGCAGCCACCGTGCTGGAACGCCTGGAACACTTCGGCTTTGAGGCCTATGTGGTGGGTGGCTGCGTGCGCGATTCCCTGATGGGCCGCACCCCCAAGGACTGGGATGTGTGCACCAACGCCCTGCCGGACGAGGTGCTGCGCGCGTTCCGCAAGTTCCACGTCATCAAGACCGGGCTCAAGCACGGCACCGTCACCGTGATGGTGAACCGCATCCCCGTGGAGGTCACCACCTTCCGTATTGACGGCGCGTACACCGACAACCGCCACCCGGACGCCGTGAGCTTCGTCTCCCGCGTGGAGGAGGACCTGGCCCGCCGTGATTTCACCATCAACGCCATGGCGTACAACCCCAGGCGCGGGCTGGTGGATGCCTTCGGCGGGCAGGAGGACCTGGCCGCGCACGCCATCCGCTGCGTGGGGGAGCCGGACGCACGCTTCAACGAGGACGGCCTGCGCATCCTGCGCGCCCTGCGTTTCGCCGCAAGATACGATTTCAACATAGAAACGGAAACCGCGCATGCCGTGCGGCGCAACCGCCACCTGCTGGCCAACGTGAGCGCGGAACGCATTTTCACCGAGCTCAAGGGCATTCTCACCGGAGAGGGCGCGCTGAGCATGCTGCTCGGCTTCCCGGAGGTTTTTGCCACCATCATCCCGGAACTGCAGCCCTCCATCGGCCTGCAGCAGAACACACCCTACCACAGCTATGATGTGTGGACCCATACCGCCCACTCCGTGGATGCCGCGCCGCAGGACGCCCTGCTGCGCCTGGTGATGCTGCTGCACGATATCGGCAAGCCCGCCCGCCGCTCGCAGGACGAAACGGGGCGCGACCATTTCTACGGCCACCAGGAGGTGAGCGCCAAGCTTGCCAGGGAGGTGCTGCTGCGCTTGAAGAGCGACAACGAAACCATCCGCCGCGCCACCGTGCTGGTACAGGAGCATGATTTGAACTGGCCCACCACACCCGCCGGCATGCGCCGCCTCATCGGCCGCATCGGCCAGGAGAACGTGAGCAGCCTGTTCGATGTGCAGCGCGCCGACCTGGCGGCGCACTCCGACTACGGGCGCGAGAAGAAGGAAGCCTGCCTGCGCACCGCGCGGCTGCTGTTCGAGGATGTGCTGGAATCCACCCCCGCCTTCACCGTGAAGGATCTTCCCGTCAACGGCGCAGACCTCATGGCGCTGGGCATGCACCCCGGCCCCGCCATGCGGCAGGTGCTGGAGCAGCTCTTGGCCGAAATGCAGGAGGATGCCCTGCCCCCGCAGCGCGAGCCCATGCTCCAACGCGCACGGGAAATCATCCACCCCCGCACGGACAACCAAAACCCATGACGCCGCCCGAACAGCATGTTGGAGTCGTTAAGGAAAATCCAACAGTTCGTCAAGAGGGGGCCGCAATGTATAGGTGATTTCACACGCCCCGCCGCGGCGGACGCATGCCCCCCGCAACATTTCTTGAACATTGGGCGGGATTTTGGTATCATTACTGCAACCATTAATCAACCATGGACCAAGAAGTACCCAGCGAACGCTCCAGAACAACCGCTTTCATCCTGTCCCTGCTCATCCTCATCGGATTCGGCGGGGTGCACCGCATCTATGCCGGCAAGGTATTCTCCGGCATCCTGCAATTCCTGACGGGCGGCGGCTTCATCATCTGGCAGGTGATTGACATCATCATGCTGCTCTGCGGTTCCTTCCGCGACAAGGAGGACCGCATCATCTGAGCCCCGGCAACGCCGGCGCACCCTAGTGGCGTACGCATGCCCATGTACCGGCGTACATGGCACGGGTTGATTGTCCGCGTTTCGGCAGGATGAGAACCGCCGACGCGTAAATTTGCAAATTGTAAATCCGGAAGTGTTGCCAAGCGGGCGGGAATCTGCTACAATACCGCCCGCAGAAGATTGCACCGTATGGCTTTCTCCTTTTTCAACAAGTTGCGCAACAAGAAAGAGCACCTGAAACTTATTCAGCAGGAGCTGGACAAGGTGCGCGCCGTCATTGCGCAGCAAATCGAGCCTTTCGGCCCGCATGTGCGCCCGTACATGGAGCGCGTGTGCCGGGGCCGCGGCAAGCTCATCCGCCCCGGTCTGGTGCTGCTCACCGCAGCCGCCACAGGTGGCATCACGGAAAGACACCTCTCCTACGCCGCCCTGCTGGAGATGCTGCACATGGCCTCCCTGGTTCACGACGACGTGCTGGACAAGGCGGAAACGCGGCGGGACGAGCCGACAGCGAACGCGCTGTGGGGGAACGAGCTGGCGGTGCTTCTGGGAGACACCCTATTGGCGCAGGCCATGGTGATGGGCTCCGATTTGGGCGGCCCGCGCTTCATCCGCCGCATGGCGCTCGCCACACGCGAACTCTGCGAGGGCGAAGTGGAGCAATCCACCCGCCTGTGGGATGCTGATATGAGCCGCGCAGACTACTACGAGCTTATCCGCAAGAAGACCGCCACCCTCTTTGCCCTGGCCATGAGCGGTGCCGCCATGCTCCAGGAGCTGGATGACGAGACCGTGGACCACTTGGAGCGCATGGGCACCCTGCTCGGCATCGCCTACCAAATTTACGACGACTGCCTGGACCTCACCGGGAACGAGGAGGATGCCGGCAAAACCCTGGGCACGGATGCCGCCAAGGGCAAGCTCACCCTGCCCTTCTACTTCCTCATGGAATCCTCTTCCGAAGACGTGGCCGCCTATGTGCGCGGATGCGTGGAACGGAAGGAAACCATAGACTTTTCCAAGCTGCGCGGCACAGATGCCTTCCACGAGGCCATCCGCCTCTCCGCAGACGAGGGCCTGACGCGCACCGCAGAGGCGCGAGAAGTGCTCTGGATGCTCCCGGAAAGCCCCGCACGCGAGGCGCTCGCGGAGATGACCTACCGCCTGGACGAGCTGCTGGAGGACTGCTGCAACTGATTTTTCCCGACCCGCGCCACCGCACATCACGGCATGATTCAGGAGTTGGACATCCACCTGCCGCTGGCCGCCGCCCTGCGCGAGGAAGCGCGCCGCAAGGCCGTGGCGCAAACGCTGCAAATCTCCCCCAGGCGCGTGCTCGGCATGCGCTTGGTAAAGGAGAGTATTGATGCCCGCCGCCGTCCCGTATGCAAGCAGCTGCGCCTGCTAGTGGGCATAGACGAGCCCCTGCCCCCCTACGAACCGCCGCAGCGCCACTACGCGCCCGTGGCGGCGCACGCGCCCCGCGTGGTCATTGTAGGCAGCGGCCCGGGCGGGCTTTTCGCCGCCCTGCGCTGCCTGGAGCTGGGCCTGAAACCCGTTATCCTGGAGCGCGGCAAGGATGTCTCCGCCCGCCGGTTCGACCTGCAGCCCATCAACTGCCGCGGCTATGTGGTGGAGGATTCCAACTACTGTTTCGGAGAGGGCGGTGCCGGCACCTTCTCCGATGGCAAACTCTTCACCCGCGCCACCAAGCGCGGCCCCGTCATGGAGGTGTATGAAACCTTCGTGGCGCACGGAGCCGCACCGGAAATCCTTACGGATGCCCATCCGCACATCGGCTCCAACAGGCTCCCCAACATCATCAAGGCCATGCGTGCATCCATCCTGGAAGCCGGGGGAGAGGTGCATTTCCAATCCCGCGTGGCGGGCCTGCTCAAATCCGCAGACGGCCGCCGCGTGCGCGGCGTGCGCACCGCAGACGGGCGGGAGGTGGCGGGAGATGCCGTCATCCTGGCCACCGGGCACAGCGCGCGGGATGTCTACCGCATGCTGCAGGAAGAGGGCGTGCGCCTGGAGCGCAAGCCATTTGCCGTGGGCGTGCGCATTGAGCACCCGCAGGCGCTCGTGGATGCCGCGCAGTACCACCTGCGCCCCGGCCAGCCGCGCCCGGATGCCCTGCCCGCCGCCAGCTACACCCTGGCCACCAAGATACGCGACCGCGGCGTACACTCCTTCTGCATGTGCCCCGGCGGCTTCATTGTGCCCGCCGCCACAGAGAACGACGAGGTGGTGGTGAACGGCATGTCCCTCTCCCGCCGCAACTCCCCCTTCGCCAACTCCGGGTTCGTGGTCACCGTGGAACCGGAGGACACGGATGCCTACCTGGCGGAGCACGGCGCGCTCTCCGGCATTGCCTACCAGAAGGCGCTGGAAACCGCCACCTCACGCGCCGGCGGCGGCATGATGAAGGCCCCCGCCCAGCGCGTGGTGGATTTCCTGAAGCACCGCGTCTCACAAACCCTGCCCGCCACCAGCTACCACCCCGGCATCTCCCCCTGGGACCTGCACGAGCTCCTGCCGCAGAGCGTCTCCACTCGCATGCAGGAGGGCCTGCAGCTCTTCAACCGCAAGCTCCGCGGCTTTGCGGGAGAGGATGCCCTGCTCATCGGCTGCGAGACACGCACCAGCTCACCCGTGCGTATCCCGCGCCATGCAGAAACCCTGCAAAGCCCGGATTTGGCAGGGCTTTTCCCCTGCGGGGAAGGTGCAGGTTTCGCCGGCGGCATCGTCTCCGCCGCGCTGGATGGACGCCGCTGCGCCGAAGCCGCCGCCGCCATCCTCCGCCACTAAATTGCAAAAAACAAAAAAAGGGAAGAAAAATCTCTTGACATCCGGGAGCTCCCTGCGTATACTCCGCCCGTTCCAACCTACACAGGGCTATGGTGTAATTGGCAACACATCGGTTTCTGGCACCGCTATTCGGGGTTCGAGTCCCTGTAGCCCTACTCAAGAGAACCTGTTCTGCAAGATGCAGAACAGGTTTTTTCGTACCATGAATACCCCGATTGGCGCATGATTGCCATCGGCAAGCCCCCGGCCGCCCGGGTCTGCGGAAATGCGGAAGCCGTGATTGCAGAGCATCATGGCGCGCATAAAGAGCATAAAAAGGCAATCTTGCCTCTTGCGCCGCCATTATCTGTGTGTTAGAATACGAAAGTTGCAGGATTGGCAACGTGCACACAATATGAAACTTCACCTTCCGTATTTGCTCCGTCGTGCCGTGGTTAGGGCCCTGTTTGCAGCGGCTACCGTGATGACTACGCTTGCAAGCGCCACGCATGCCGATATGATAACGCCGGATGGCCGCACCGCCACCTCCGTGATACAAAGCGGCAACGTGTACAACGTGTACACGAACACCGTGAGGGGGAGCACCGGCTTCAACAGTTTCTCCACCTTCGATGTGTATGCCGACACCACGGCCAACCTGCACCTGGCGGACGGCACGGGCAGAATCATCAACGTGGTGCGGGATTCCGCCTCGCACATTGACGGTGTGCTCAACAGCTACAAGGACGGCCGAATCGGCGGTGATGTGTACTTCCTGAACCCGAACGGCATCTTCGTGGGCAAGACGGGTGTTGTCAACGTGGGGAGCATCTCCATGAGCACGCCCACCGCGGCGTTTGTGGAGCAGCTCATTGCGCGCGACGGCAGCATCTCCCCCACGGCCACGCAGGCCGTGCTGGCGGGTGACATGCCCATCAACGAGAAAGGCACCATCTCCATCAAGGGCAAGGTGAATGCCCGCAACACCGTGGAGATGCGCGCCGGCAAGGTGGAGGTGAAGGGCGGCGAGATCAACACCGGCGTGAAGTTCCGCGAGATGGTGAACACCGGCAAGCGCAAGGTGGACACCAAGGGCATGAGCATCCAGGACGGCCGCCTGAGCTTCGGCAAGAAGCCCGCCAAGGCCCGCAGGGCCGTGGCCAAGGCCAAGAAGCAGCAAACCGAGAAGAAGACCGAGATTGCCATCTTTGCGGATGACGTGCTGGTGGACGGGGGCAACCTCAACGCCGATTGGGTCTACATCGACCCGGACGAGCTGAATTTGTCCAACATGGCCATCAGCGGAGACTACACGCTGGAGGCGCGCGTCATCATCCTCAACAACTTCTCCGTGAAATCGGGCGAGAAGCTGACCAGCTTCACGCTCAAGGCCGCCAACGAGCAGACGGAAGGCACCTACGCGGGCAACGTGAGCATCACCCACTCCAAGAGCAACAACGTGCCGGATACCATGAACATCTCCGCCACTGCCACCACCAACGCCGCAGAGGCCGCCATCACCATTTCCAACAGCACCCTCAAGGCTGAGCTGAACGGCAGTGCCCTGAGCATCTGCGCCACTTCCGAGAGTGGCAACGCCCGGGTGGATATCCAGAACAGCAGACTGAACGGTGAGGAAGGCGTGAACGGCGTGGAGGTATCCGCAGTGGCTACCAAGGGCAATGCAGCCGTCACCCTGGACGCCGCCTCCTCCGTTTCCGCCAACCTCGTTTCGCTCACTGCGGCAGCCGTTACAGGAGATGCCAACCTGAACATGCTGGGCAAAATCACCGGCGGCAGTGATGTAACCATTACTGCATCCACTGGCAGCGTGGCTATCGACTATTCGGAAGACAAGGAGATTTCTGAAATGAAGTTCACGCCGGAGGGCGGTGGCAACGCCTCCGTGACGGTGGACGGAACCGTGGATGCCAAGGGCTCGCTCACGGTATCGGCGCGCGCCCAGGGTACCCACGGCGATGCCACGCTCACCATCACTGACAAAGGCAAGCTCACTTCCATGCGCACCGAGACAAAACAGGTTGGCGACCTGCAGCTCGCGCGCACGCAAGAACAGACCGTGATGCCGGAAGATTCCGAAGAAACGGTAAACGCCAAAAACACCGCTTACCTGAATAGTGTTGCCGAACACCTCAAGAAGATGGAAACCGCCACCGCGCCCACCGCCACCATCGACATTGCAGCCATTGCTGCGGCGGGCAACGCCACTGTCATTCAGGCAGCACAATCAGAGCTGAAATCCAACCTGTACGCCGTTATCACCGCAGATGCCGCAAAGAAGGCCGACCTGCGCCTGGCGGGCAAGGTGACCAGCGGCGACATCTATGTTACGGCCACAGGCGAAACGGCCACGCTGAGCGTGGCGCAGGGGGCATCCCTGGCAGCCTCGCCGCACCAGAGTTTCGTGCGGGAAGATACGGTGATTTCGCTCGAGCAGGGCAACGGAATCGTTGCCTTGCAAGCCGGTGCGCCCAAGGAAGATGACCAGCCTGACCCGGAGCAGGTACCGCAAAAAAACAGCGGTGTGCTGCTGGAGGTGGCAGGCAGCCTGACTGCCCGCCGTGAGACAAAGGACGGCGAGGGCGAGGGCGGCACCATCTTCCTGGCCTCCGAGGGCAAGCTGACCGTCACCGATACGGCCACGCTGGATGCTTCCTCTGCCAATGGGCTGGGAGGCACCATCACTTTCGATGCGCCGGAGTACGAGCTCAAATCCCCGCTCGGGTACAAGGTGACCGGAACCACTGGCCTGGGCACCATTGATTTGACCAACTATGCGGTACTCTCCGGCAACGACATCAACTACGCTGACGACATCTCCCGGGAATTCATCAAGAGGACCCTGAACATCACAGATGCCAACGCCGAGGTTCCAAAGGAATGGCAGGGACGTTACGGTATCGTGAAACTGTCCGGCGACATCAAGTTGGTCAACGATGTGACCGTATGCATCAGAAATGCAGCCATAGCGGATAACACGACGATTGACGGCCAGTCCAAGTACAGCCTGACCCTGAAAAACATCCCGGTCTTTCACATGCTGTCTCCCACGTCCGTGATCACCATCGGGAATGACGTGCACATCAACCAGGTCAAGGATTTCTCTTTTGTCTTCCGCAAGCATTCTGCGCTGAATGCCCTAGTGAGCACATATATCTTTTCTCCCGTATCCTTGACCGTAGGCAAGAACTTTACGGTCGATGCTTCCGGGGATGTGACTATGTCCATGGAAGGTATAGGCAACACGTACATCACTTTTGCCTCTGGGGTCAACATCAATGCCAAAGGTAATGTCACCATCAAAGCCACAAACCAGAACGGCTGGGGAACCGGCTTTTTCTCCTCCAACATCGTGAATGTCTTAGGCAAGGCCGTGCAGCTGCTACCTGGAGCGGGAGGCACAGAAGCCGGAAAATTTATATCCCAACTGGGCGTCATCAAGTTCGATGCCGACAAGTTCTTTAAGACGTGCTTCGGAAAGAGCAAATCGAAGGAACTGCAGGCCCCGCAGTTAGGACTGCGTATTTCCAAGGCTTCCGTCACCTTTGCAAACAATGCTGCCGGCACCATTCAGGGCAAGACCGTCACCATCGGCTCCGCATCAACCGCAAATGTCAGCGGGCGTAAAAAATGGGAGAACAGCTGGGCCGGAGTGTCCGTGGGTGTCGTCTACAACAGCAGCATGGTTGACCTGGGCAAGAACCTCACGATTACCGCCACCGGTGCCTCCGACAAGGGTACGAGTGTTTCCATCACCAGTTCCACCAACAGCAAGGTCAGCCAGGAAAGTCTGTACGACAGCAACGCAAAGCACTTCGCTCTCGGTGTGCTGATCTCTTTGGGATTTGATTACAACACCGTAAACATTGACAAGAGCGTAACTATCAATGCAGAGCGGGATATCAACATCATAACGAAGAGCAGTGTTGCGGCCGAACCCTTCATGACGCTGAGCTCGGGAGCGGAGGCGCAAATCAATCTTGGTTCCGATGAGAAACTAGAAGCAGGGAGCCCCGCGAATAACGTCTTCCTGTTTGGCTTGAATCTACTGGATCACAAGAGCCAAACCACCATCAACGGAACGCTCAACTCGCATCTGGGGAGCATCAACATGAAATCGGAGGACAGTATCAGTTCCTCCCTGACCATGAATGGCGGCATCCAAGGCGTCCGGAAGAAAAAAAAGCCGGATAAAGCGCTCGATCCCTCCGGTGAAAAAGCGAAGTCTATTTTGGACGCGATAGCGGAGTGCATAATTATCGACTTTGGCGCGGGCAAATTGAAAATCAGCGACTTGAAGGATCCTGATTTCTACGTTGACTTAGGACTTGTCACCAAAAAGGGAAAAGAACTCTATGAGCAGCTCATGAAACAAGAATTGGGGACCACTAGTTCCCCCTACTTGGATTTGTCCATTGCCACAGACATTGTCAAAACAAAAAATATCCTTACGTTCAACGGCGAGGCAACGGCGGGAGATTCAGTTACGCTGGATGCCTCCACGGAGGTTGAGGCGGCATGCGGAGCGGAAACCTCCATTGTCGGTCTGCCCTCTGAGTGGGCGGTGGCGGGTTCCGTCTCTATACCGGTGGTTAGTGGCACCACCACCGTGGAAATCGGTTCCAATGCGGTGATTACCGCGGGCAAGGATATCGCGGTCAGCTCTTCCACGGAGCTGCCGATGGCATTCGACTTCATGGGGTGGCGCGAATGGCAGAAGTTCATACGGGATAAGGAAAGCCGCACGCCATCTCAATTCGTGAAGGCCCTGCGCGGTTCCCTCAAGTTTGCGCAGGACTACCATAACAACGGGGATTTGGGTATTCTGGATTCCATGACATCCTCGCACGCCTCCACCATCTTGAGCAACACGGGGAGTGGGAGTGGCAAAGACGTGACGGTTGGCGGCAGCATTTTGATAGATGTGCGCAACCTGGACACCAAGACCATCATCAATGACAATGCAAAGCTCACTGCCGGGGGGAAGCTCAGCGCAACCTCGTCCGCCGAGGGTAAGCAGATCACCTTTGCCGGGCAGCTGCCCGTATTCCTGACCCTGGGGCGTCCGGCGTACTTCAACACCGGCACGGCGGCATCCGGCTACGGCGGTTCGTTTATTTTCGGGGAGAAAACACTCAATACCGTCACCTACATAGGCGCGGCCACCCTGACAGCAGGCCAGCTGAGCGTGGACGCAACGGGTGATGTGTTCCTGATGGAGATGAACCTTGGCGGCAGCTACGGCTCATCCGATACCTCTCTGCAAGGCGGATGCAACATCATCGTGGAAAACAAGATGAGCGTTAGCGAAATCAGCGGCGGTGCCAACATCACCCTCACCGGGACAGGGGAATCCTCCATCACCGCCACGGACAAGAGCGTACTGATTAATTTGTCCGGTGCATTGGTAGACAGCAAAGACATGTCCATCGGCTTCGGTCTGGCCGTCACGGTCAACAATTCTCTCACGGGTGCCATGCTGGGCAATGGCCTTGCCATCAAGGAGGCATACGGGGATACGTGGAAAGCCTTGATGGGCGGCACAGACAAGCCTTTCAGCCGTGATGCGGACATCACCCTGAGCCTCATGAAAACCGGGGACCTCCGGGTTGAGGCGCATGACACGGCCACCATCGTCGACATCGGCATCGCCGGAACCAGCAAACGCAAGAAGGCATCCGCCGAAGGGGATGAAGAGCCTGAAGAAGGTGAGGATAACGCAGTGTCCGTGGCCGCCAATCTGGGTGTGCTCGTCAACCAGACCGAGGCCACCGCCAGGCAGTACAAAGTCGTTGGCCCAGACTCCTCGTCTGTGCCGGGTTTTGTGGTTGGCGCGGGTACAAACAAGATCACCACCAAGGCCGGCACAAAAAACTCCATCGTCTCTGTGGCGGGCGATGTCTCCGGCAGCGTGGCTGGAAGGGAGATTGCCTTCTCCATTGACGGAGCCGTCAGTTACAACCGCAATGAAACGGACACCACCGCCTACGTCACGGGGTGCAAGTACACCAGCGTTGGAGTATTCACCGTGGACGCGAGCAATACATCCACCATAGTGGCGGTGGATATGGCGGTGTCGGCGAGCGGCAGCGTGGTTGCAGCCGGAATGGTTGCCGGAGCCGCAAGCAACATACTTTACGGCAACACGCACGCCCTCCTTACCGACGGCAGTATCTCCGGGAAGAGCGTATCTGTCGCCTCGGCCACGAATATGACCTCCTTCTCCTGCACTTTGGGGGCTGCCATCGGCATTTCTCTCAAAGCCAATGGAGAGGGACACAGGGAAATTGATCAGGCCCCTCAAGACAACATAAACGAGGCTAATGACAAAAATGATGCGGATGAGCTTGAAAACAACCTGTCTGATCTGGATTATATCACCCCGGGCGGTGAGGATGAAGCCATGATTGGCGAAAGCCTGGCTCTCGGAGAGGATTCCCCCATCCTTACGCTGGGCGAAGGCGGCTCGTTCGACTTGGGCGCGTCCATCGCACGGAACAAGATGGGAATGCACAGCAAAGCCATTGTAGAGGGTTGCACCGTATCGACGACCGGTGCGCTCTCGGTTACGGCGGAGGACACCTCTGTTATCACCGCCGTGAGCGTTGAAGCCGCGGTTTCGCATGGCGGCGAGTTATCCATAGGTGCCGGCGGAGTGTTCTCCTTTGCCCCCGTCAGCTCTACCACGGAAGCCGCAATCAAGCAAAAATCCGGCGTAACAGACAAGCTGGTCATTCAGGCCGACAGCCTGACACTGCATGCCGAGGACAAGCACCGCACGCGTGTGTGGAGTTTCGGCGGCGGATATGGTGACACCATAGGGGGCGGCATGGTCCTCTCTTGGGGCAGCTTTGCGGGAGCCAGCACCACAGCGTTGATACAGAACGTTCAAGCCACGCTGCTTGGTCTTCCTGAGATAGCCAGGCTTGGTTCTACTGTGGATATCAAGGCCTACTCCGACTTGAGCTCCACCTTCATTTCCGTGGGAGGCTCCGGCTCCAAGGGGCGCGCCTCTGCCACCGGCATGATCAACTACCTGAACTTCAACAATCAGGTTATTACAGACATCAAGGACAGCATCCTGACCGTCTCCGATATCAAGGGCTCTTTCACGGCTCTCTCCGAGAGCAAGCGCACGTTCACGGACGGCGTGGGAAACCTCAATGTCCGCGTGGGGGCCGATAAAACCGGTGCCGGTGTGGGCGCGGCGCTTTCCTTCGTCTACCTTGGCGGCAATGGGGCGACGGACACCAACCTGACAGAGATGCTGGTAAGCGGCAGCGAGATCAACACCAACGGCAAGACAGAACTGCTGGCCAAGAGCACCACCTCGGGAACGCTGGCGGGGGCAAACCCTGCCGCCTCGGGTAGCGCCGGCACTGGTGTATCTCTCTCCGGAAGCTTCTCTTGGCTGTCTGATGCCTCCGTCACCCAGGTGAACATCAAGGACACCTTCTTCAACCGGCGCGCGATTGCAAGCGGAGACATAACGGCCAAAGCCGACAGCGTGAGCGACCTCACTTTCGGTTTTGGCACACTGGGCATACAAATCGGCAAGGGTGCCGGTATCGGCACCAGCATCGGCGTGCTGAAGGACAAGGCCACCACCACAGCCACCATGAGCGGAGGCGGCGTGGAAAACACCCATGATTTCACCCTGCAGGCCTCCGGCAAGACGGATATGACCGCCCTCATCATCGGCGGTTCCGGTGCCCTCAATGCGGGCATATCCGGCGGTGCGCTCGGAGCCAGTATTGCCCACAATGTTGCCGCCTACATGGAAGAATCCGTCCTGAATATGAATGGCGCCCTCACCATCAAGGCAGAAAACACCTCCAACGTGGGCAGAGACCACGGGCCGCGCTTCACGATTGCCAATGCAGCCGTGGGCAAGGGCGGAGTTGGTGTGGGTGTCAGCGTCATTGATGTGGCAGACATCGTGTCGGCTCACGCGCACAATGTCAGCGTAAACTCCGGTTCCATGGCCGTGACCGCAGATGAAACGAGCAATGCGGATTCCGTTACGGTCAACCTTGCAGGCGGCTTGTACGCCGGAGCCGAACTGAACGTGGTCCGCCCCGTGCTTCGCGGTATTGCGGAAGCCTCCATCACCGCAGACCGCGCCACCACCAAGGGCGGCGCCACCGTGGGTATCACCACCACAACGGGCGGCTTGAGCGTGAAGGCAAACAATAACCAATGGATGCGTTCCCACCTCTGGGCCTTTGCCCTGGCATTCAACCCGAAACTGTCCATAGCCGCTGATATCTGTGTCAACTCCGCCAACATGATCGGCAGCGCCAATGCCATGGTAAAGGGGGCCATGCCCCTCACCCTGAATGGCGACTTGAGTATCACGGCGGATACGACACGCGAAGCCACCTACACCACCGTGGCAGTTTCCGGTTCTCTGGGTATCAGCCTCAATGTTGACGTTAACTCCCTGCGGGTATCCAATGATACCTCATCAGAAGCAAATCCCGAGGCAGAGTCCAAGGCGACAGAGGAGATTGACAAGGAAATCGAAATCGTAATCAAGCATATCCAAGAATCCGGTGTCAAGCTGGATAAAGACACCTCACTGACATTGAGTTCGGATGTAAAGGATTCCATGAAGGAAGCGGTGAAAGCCTTTAGCCAGGTGCAGAATCCCCCGAAGACTTCCGCTGTGCTGGAGCTTGGCGGCAAGACCGCCCAGGTGGGCGGCAAAGCCACCATCACCGCCAGCGACAATATCTCCACCACGCCGACCACGGTCAACGTAACGGGCGGCATTCTGGCCATTGCACCCCACATCAACAAGACCACTCTGTCATCCATCGTGGAAGCCACCGTGGACAATACAGTCCTCAACGCAGTGGGAGACATAGAGATTGATGCGAAACCGACCCACAAGGACTACTTCCGAAACGTGGGAGTAGCCGTCTCTGCCGTTTCCGGCACGGCTGCCGTGTACAAGTGGAATGATACCGCCAACACCAAAACCTCGCTTGGCAAGGGTACCAGCTTGAGCTCAACGGCCGGGTCCATCAAGGTCAACACCCATTCCGATCTCCGCGAGACTTTCCACCATGTCAACGTTGGCGTGAGCCTCGGCAATATCGTCTTTATCTTCCCCTCGTTCACTCAAAATGAGACCAACACCCTCAATATCGCTGACAATGTCAGCATCTCGGCGGCGAAAAATGTTGCCATCGGCACCAATTCCGTTTGCAACATCAACACCTCCACGTACGATATCGTGCTCGGTTTAGGCAATTTAACAATTGGGGTAAACGCTATCGACCTAGTCACCACCCAGAGTCTGAATGCGGGCACGGTGAACATCACCGGTGCCTCGGTAGACATTAACCAAACAGCCAACCGCACCATCGGATTGATTGAGGATCACATCAGCATCAGTGTCATGAATCCTGCCGCCCCGTACGCGAACCTTAATCTTTCCTTCCCGTTCATGAAGACGAAGGATACCGTCAACGCCACCCTGAACATTGGAGACGGAAGCATCATCACTGCCACGTCCGGTGCGCTCAGCATCACATCCCTCGTTGAATCCAACGCCTCTCTCTCTTTCCTGGGAGTGAACGGCGCTGTTGGCGTCGGCTCCCTGCAGGTAGCCGCCAATACCTTCACGGAAAAAATCGACAACGAGACGAAGCTGGGCAAAAAGGTGAAACTCAATGCAGCAAAGGGAGCCATAATCGTTCAGGCCCGGAACAAGCAGAGCGGCAGCATGGCCGGTACCAACATTGCTGCCAGCCTGGGCGGTGCCATTGATATACTCACTACTGCAAACACGGCCAACACCTCCAGCAAGGTTACCATCGGCTCGGAATTTGAGGCTCGGGGCAAATCGCTTACGTTGGAGGCAACCAACGAGGGGGAATACCTCTATTCCGGCAAGAAGGTGACTGTTTCACTGTTGCTGAATCCGATTGGTAGAAACGCATACAACGCGGGGGGAACCACAACCTCCACCATTACCCTGGACGGCGGTAAAATCGATGTCGAAGAGTTCAATGCCAGAGCGATGACGGATGTCGATGTTCAGGTCACCCAGCTTCTGGCGGGCGGGGCGCTCGCGATTGACGTCAACACCGGCAAGGTGACAACGGATATCACACAGAATGCCAATATAACCCTTGGTACGGAGAATAACGAGTTGGATATCTTGACGGATGGTGTAAACATCACCGCGCACAACAAATCATCGCTCGAGCCGAAGGACAAGACAAAGGGTTCCATGGTGTACGGCGCAGATTTTGCTCTTGGATTCGGTACCTCCATAGGCACCATTGACGCCAAGGATACCGTGACTGCCACGGTGACTATGGGCAGCGGCTCCAAGATACGGCGCCGCGGAGACGCGGACCACTATCTGAACCGGAACGCCTACAAGACGCTTATCTCTGCCACCAACAACGTGGAAAGCAATGCGGAGATTGCGCTCAAGGCAACCGGTGCCCTGAATGCCAACTGCCGCGTATACACCTACGATCAAACCAAAGCGACTGCCACGCTCGACCTCAACGGCAGCATAGACACCTGGGGAGACACCGAGCTCACCGCATACTCCCACACCAGGCACAACATGATCAACAGCGTGATCAGCGGAGCCATGATCCCCACGTTCAAATCCGGGGTCATAAACACCATTGACGCAACGGACACGGTGAACATCAACGGGGCCGTGGAATCTATAGGCGATATCACCATTCAGGCCGGCAGCGCCAAGGGATTGTATGCATTTGTGGAAGGCACCATCGATCAGCCTACTGTCACCCTGGTACAGGCGGGTGCAGACGACACCAATACCACCAACTACTATTGGGGCAAGAATGATGCCATCATCTACAACAAGCGCAGAGAAAACCTCAAAATCAGCCAGGATGTGCGGGCGGGCGGCGAGCTTGCCATCTACAACGACAGCTCCGCCAACACCGTCAGGAAATCGTTCAGCACGGTGGGGGCAGACGGAAAACCCACCGGGAAGAGAACGGCTGAGGACTTCACCGCAGCTGCGCGCGACACGGCGGCGGAGGTGACATCCACCATCACCATCGGCAAAGATGCCGAACTGTACGCGGGCCTGAATTCCGCCGCCAGCGTGAGATTCCTGGTGAAGGACAACAAGGTGAACATGCAGTTTATCACACCCCAGAAGATCTTCGATGGCAGCCCCGAACTGGCAAACGGCTGGGCAGCGCCGGAAGCAACGGCGAAGGCTCTCTTCCGCACCGTCAAGGTAGATGGCAAAGACCGCGTGATTGTCAATCCGCTCAGCCTTTCCGGCATGGCGTTCCGCATTGAGACCAAGGCCAACCAGAACGTGTTTGCGGGCAAGCTCTACAGCCCCGCCGAGCACGGCCTGGATATTCTTTTCCCCTCCGAGCTGTTGGGCGATGTCGAAACCCAGGGAGTCACGCTCCGCGGGCATGAAACAGGGCTCATCTTCAACCGCACGGCCGTGAATCAGGCCGTAAGGGTCTATGAAGCGGCGCCGGACCTGCTTCTCAAGGAAGGCGTGGCCATCCGCAGTGTGGCGGGGGGCGACCTCTTCCTCACGGGCGTGTATGAACTGCCGTACAGCACCTTCCTCGTCAAGAGCGAGCACAACCTCACCATCACAGGGTTTATATACAGCGGAAGCACCACGCTTGAAGCCGGCGGCAACTTCACATACGACCAACCCGATGCGGCATACGCCGTTGCAGGCGGTGCGCTCGCCATGTACTCCAAGCTGCTTCAAGACTGGTCTGCCACCCTTCCGGCGAAAGTTGAAGAGAAGGCCAACAAAATAGCAAAGGAGAGCGGCGATGATGGGAAAAACGTGCTCTCTGCGCAATTTGCGTTCTACAAAGAGACAAACTTCTGGGAGAACATCAAACCCTCCGTGATTAAGGAAGCGGCCAAGAGTGCCAAGATTAAGGATCCCGTCATTGCCGGTGGAACCGTGAGCATCAAGGCCAATATCGTGGATCTCAACGGCGCGATTTACAGCGGCTTCCAGTCGTCCCAGATAACCCTCAACCCCAACTTCAACGTGCAGACCTCCGACAACCAGGTCATCACGGTGGCAGAGGCTGACAAGCTTTACGAAGCAAGCGGGGGTGTCAACAGAATCTTCAGGTTGGATGGCTACCAGGGCATCTCGCTCGTGTACGATGCGAAGGAGAAAGAGATTTGCCTCAACAGCTACACCACCCTGCCGACCGGCATCTACATTGAGGGCACCATCGTCAACTCCAACCCGGACGCAACCAAGACCGGGCTGTATGTGGCGAGCAACTCCCGCCCGGTGGATATCGTCAACAACACCGGTTACCGTCTCAACATCGGCAATGTTGACCTGCGGGAAACCAAGTCTTCCGGCATCACGCTGAAAAACACGGCCACGGGGAAAACCACCACCTATACGCAGGACGCAGAGGGGAAGTGGACAAGGAAGGAGGGCTCCACCTCCAGTATCCTTTCCTCGAACTATGACCTGTACACCGGTCTGGCGAATTATCAGGTCAAACTGTCGATGACGACCGAGTTGGATATCGAGGAGCAGGGCCGTTTGGAGTTCGCGGGTCCGCCCCTCGGCAAGGATGTTGTGAAGGGATATGTAGCCAAGACACCGGGCTACATCGGCAACAGGCGCACCATCATTGACAGATTCATCATTAACAGCAAAGGCGCGAGACAAAGCGATATCACCGCCACCTACGTTCTCCGCGAGGGCAAAGCGGACGGCTATGTGGAATCCGTTCGCAAACTGACTGACAAAGTCCTCCTGGCAGACCCCTACAATCCCGGTACCTTTCGCCGCTGGCAGTACAGGCTGGGATACACGGAAAAGAGCACCGATTCGCTCTACATCGGCGCGTCCAACAGCGTCGCCATCCACTTGGGCAGTACCAGTAAGGATACGGGGCTCAGCATCACCGGCGGCGAAGTCAACTTCACAGGGCATGTCCAGGCTCCCTACTGCAAAGTAAATGGGGTGGACGTCGTTACCGCGACTCAGGGTGCCCTCATCGACAGTAACGCCATCAACATGAGGGTGGACCAGGGAAGCATCGGTACGGCGCAGCAGGCGCTCGCCTTCAACGCCGCATCAGCCTCCTTCTCCGCGGGGCAGGATATTTATCTCTCCCACGCATCCAATGGGGCAATCAGCCAGTTGGCCCTGGATGCCGGCAACAACATACAGCTGCGTTCCGCCGGCTCCATCGGCAACCTGGCGTTCCACGCCAAGAATGCCGCGGTGATTGAGGCCAACGGACAAATCACCGTGAGCGGCAGCGGCAGCTCCGCCGCCAGCACCTACCTGAGCTCCGCCACCGGCGGTATTTTGGTGAAGGACGCTGCATTCGCCCCGGGCATCCTCTCTGCAGAGGCTGAAGGGGATATCTCCATCTCCACCTCCGCCGGCACTCCCATCACCGTCAATTACATGGAAAGCCGCACGGGCCAGGTGAGCATCACCGCGCCTGCGGGCATTCTCTCCTCCGCCGGCTCAAACCTGAACTACCTCTACGCCGCTCCCGGAGGCGATTCCACGTCGTCCGCGAGCCAGGCGCTTGCCGGCCGGGAGGACCTCTCCGACGAGTACTACGCCAAGCTCGTGTACTATGAGAGCCTCTATTACGAAAAGGACCAGGACGGCAACTACACCCACCGCGCAGAGGACGGCACCTTCATCCTGCCGGAGGAGGAGGAGGCTCTGCAGGAGATGGCCAGGGAGTTCCAGGAGCTCTACGACAGCGGGCAGGGAGACTATCTCGGCCTGGTGCTGTATGCCCTCAGCGGCACAGACGCCGTGGGCGGCACCACATTCTCCAGCGTGCTGGATGCCCTGGCCTACCTGGCGGACAACTCCGACAAGCTGCAGGATGTCTTTGCCCCCGCATACTACAACAAGCTGGTGGCAGACCTTACGGATGAAATTGTCAAGCTGCACGGCACCGAGGGCGATGATATCGATTTCGGCGAGTTCAACGAGATTGCCTACCGTCTCTATTGGATGAAAGATGACAAGGGCAACTATGTCAACCAGGATGCGGATGGCAATTTCATCAACCCGGAGAGATATGATGCCTTCGGCAACAAGCTCGGCTATATGTATGATGAAGAGATGTGCAAAGCCATCAAAGACATGTTCGGGGATGATGATCCGGAGCGCACGTACAGTGCCAAGGACAGCAAGCTGCTTGGAGACGTTGCCTCTGCCGCAAGCGGGCTTCAGACCGCCCTTCTGAATCTGAGTTTGTTGGAAGGCGGGCCGGCTGCGGTGGCTTCCGGGCAACCCCTCGGCGACTTGCCACCCGCCATCCGCGCCAAAGAGGGGGTCTCCCTCAAGACAAACGCCGACAAGGACATTGGCGGCGGCGTGTTCAATTTCTCCTTCAAACCCATCGCCATCAAGGAAGACGGAAGCTTCGTCTACTCCGATTGGGTCAATACCTTCCGCCAGGAAATACGCTCCGGAAGGAGGCAGGGAGTCAATCTCGTATCCGAAGATCCGGTCACGGGTGAGCTCCGCTACGCCATGTCCCACTTCACTGTCATTCCCGACCAAATCAATTTGCTGGAGCTCCAGCTCCTGCAGCAGGCCGTGCCGATGGATATCCATGAGGAGAACGGCGTTTACATTGTCCAGGCCCGCAACTTCGTCAGCATTGACGCCCCGGTCTTCAGCGCAGACGGCAAGACCGTGCTTGTCAAGGCCAACGGGGATATAGACTTCGGCGCCAACGCCATCAATGCCCGGAACCTGTACTTCTCCACCACCGGTTCCATCACCGGCTCCGTGGAAAGCCAGGGCGGCATTGTCTCCCTGTATGCGAACGGAGGCATCGGTTCTGCGGATAAGGCATTCAACATCAGCGGCACCTCCACCTACACGCTGGGGGCCGACAGCGATGTCTTCCTCCAGACAGACGGGGCAATCAAGCTCTCCGCCATCAACGGCAACTATGTCACCATAGATGCCCGCAACGGAAGCCTGACTCCCACTTCCCAAGACGATTTGAACATCATCGGTCGCCGCATCGACTACTACGGCGACCTGGACACCGGGCTCGGCTTCCGCACCTTTGGAACGAGCGAGGCGGAGGGCGGCCTGCACTGGCACGGCGGCAGCTCCAAGGACCTCAAGTACAACGCCTTCAACACAGCCTACAAGTTCTGGTTCAAGGCGGAGAATGCTCCGGCTGACCTCAATAGCGTCGAAATCGGCTACAGCGGGCATCTTGTGCTCGATGGGTTGCCGGAGGAAATCCGTTCTGCCTCTTTCAGCCAAGAGAACGGGAAAATGGGCCTGAATGTCCTGGAAATCAATGGGGAACACACGTTCAGCGAGGGTCTGGCCTTCGGTGGCGAGGCTCCGTACACCATCCTGGCACCGGAGCTGCTGACCATAGGCGGCGGTTCCCCGGTGGCCATTGGCGGTGACGCCGCGTTCCGGATGGCGGGCATTCAA